>NZ_JBIRUL010000050.1:0-30808 GCF_044335095.1 Streptomyces sp. NPDC020597
CGAGCATGGCCCTGGGCACGCTGCTGGGGCTGGTGCTGGCGGTGATGCGCATGTCGCCCCAGCGGCCCGTCTCCGGCCTCGCCCAGCTCTACATCGCCTTCTTCCGCGGCACCCCGGTGCTCGTGCAGCTGATCTTCTGGTTCAACATCGCCGCGCTCTACCCGAACCTGTCGGTCGGCATCCCGTTCACCGACGTGTCCACCCCGGTGAACGTGAACGCGATCATGACGCCGATGACCGCCGCCGTGGTGGGACTCACCCTGAACCAGGCCGCCTACATGTCGGAAATCATCCGCGGCGGGTTCGCCTCGGTCAGCCGCGGACAGCACGAGGCCGCCGAATCCCTGGGCATGTCCGGGTTCACCAAACTCCGCCACGTGATCATCCCGCAGACCATGCCCGCGATCATCCCCGCCACCGGCAACCAGGTGATCGGCATGCTCAAGGAGACCTCCCTGGTCAGCGTCCTGGGCGTCGCCGACCTGCTGCAGAGCGCCCAGGCCATCTACGCCCGCAACTACCAGACCATCCCGCTGCTGATCGTCGCCAGCCTCTGGTACCTGATCATGACACTGGTCCTCAGCGTGCCCCAGTCCATGATCGAGCGCCGCTTCTCCCGCTCCACCCGGACACGGCTCACCCCCGCCGCCGCCTCGACCGAGCCCGGGGCCGGCCAGCCCGTTGCCACCACGAGGGAGTCCCTGCTGTGAACGCCGACGGAACGATCGTCGCACGCAAACTGTGCAAGAGCTTCGGACGCCACCAGGTCCTGCGCGACATCGACCTCACCGTCGCCGCCGGAGAGATCTCCTGCATCATCGGCCCCAGCGGATCAGGTAAATCCACCCTGCTGCGATGCGTCAACGGACTGGAGGCCGTCGACCGCGGCGTCCTGAAAGTCAACGGAGAGGACTTCGGCTACATCGAGAAGGACGACGCCTACCACGCCGTGCGCCCCAAACGACTGGCCGAGCAACGCGCCCGCATCGGCATGGTCTTCCAGCAGTTCAACCTCTTCCCCAACATGACCGCCGAGAGCAACGTCATGTCCGGACCGGTCCTGGTGCAGAAGAAGAACCGCCAAGCCTGTAGGGAACGGGCACAGCACCTGCTGGCCAAGGTCGGCCTCGAAGGGTGCGGCCACAAATACCCCGCCCAACTCTCCGGCGGCCAGCAGCAACGCGTCGCCATCGCCCGCGCCCTCGCGATGGAACCCACCATCATGCTCTTCGACGAACCCACCAGCGCCCTCGACCCCGAACGCGTCGGCGAAGTCCTCGCCGTCATGCGCGACCTCGCCGGCAACGGCATGACCATGCTCCTGGTCACCCACGAGATGGCCTTCGCCCGCGAAGTCGCCGACGAGATCCTCTTCATGGACGAAGGCATCGCCGTCGAACGCGGCGACGCACGCGAAGTCCTCGCCAACCCCCGCGAGAAACGCACCCAGGCCTTCCTCGAAAGAGTGCTCTGACAGCGGCCCCACACGCGAGGTCAGCACGGTCCTCACCCCAACCCCTCGCCCCGAGCCTCTCGCCGGCACGGGCCGACCGGCGCCGACAGCGCCGCCCGGCCGGGCTCCCAGTGGTGCCCGGCCGCCCCCCACTTCGAAACTCCCCGCTAAGGACCCGACATGAAGACGATTCCCTACTGGATAGAAACGGCTGGGGCGTTTCCCGACCGGTCCGGCAAGCCGCTGACCGAGGACACCGACCTGGTGGTCGTCGGTGCCGGTCTGACGGGTCTGTCCACCGCCCTGCACTCCGCCCGCAAGGGCGCCCGCGTCACCCTCGTCGAGAAGGGCCAGATCGGCTCCGGCGCCTCCGCGCGCAACGGCGGCATGGCGAACCTGGGCTTCACCGTCGGCGTACGCCAGGCCATCCGCCGGTACGGACTCGAACGGGCCCGCGAGATCTACAACTCCTACGGCGAGGCCGTGGACACCGTCGAGCGGCTCGTGAACGAGGAGTCCATCGACTGCCAGTTCCGTCGCGTCGGACGCCTGGGCGTCGCGTCCCGCCCCTCGCACTTCGAGAGCAAGAAGAGCCAACAGCGCGACCTGGCCAAGTACTTCGGACACGAGACGACTCTGATCGGTAAGTCCGAGCTGCGTTCCGAGATCGGATCCGACGCCTACCACGGCGGCCTGCTCGACCCGTTCAGCGCCGCCCTGCACGTCGGCCGCTTCGTGCGCGGCATGGCCGAGGCATGCGAGCGCACCGGTGTCGAGATCCACGAGCGCAACGCGGCCATCGGCGTGCGGCGTACCGCCGCCGGACGGTACGAGGTCAGCACCGAACGCGGGGTGATCCGCGCCGGGCAGGTCATGATGGCCACCGACGCCTACACCGACAAGAACTTCCCCTGGCTGCGCCGCCAGCAGGTCTGCCTGGGCAGCTTCATCATCGTGACCGAGCCGCTCGGCGAGGAGCTCGCCCGGGACATCATCCCCAAGGCCCGCCTGATCGTCGACTCCAACCAGGTCTGCCACTACTTCCGGCTCACCCCGGACAACCGGCTGCTGTTCGGCGGCCGCGCCCGCTTCGCACCGTCCGACCCCACCTCGGACAAGAAGAGCGGACAGGTTCTGTTCCGTGAGATGTGCGAGATCTTCCCCCAGCTCTCCCGCACCAGGATCGAGTACGTGTGGGGCGGCTCCGTCGGCTTCGCCATGGACCGCATCGTGCACGCCGGGCAGACCGAGGACGGCGTCCACTACTCCATGGGATACGCCGGCCACGGCGTGCAGATGGCCACCCACATGGGGCAGGTCATGGCCGAGGTGATGGACGGCCACCCCGAGGCCAGCCCCGTCCGCGACATCGCCCCGCCCCGCATCCCCCTCTACAACGGCACCGCCTGGTTCCTGCCCTTCGCGGGCGCCTACTACAAGACGCTCGACCGCATCCGCTGACCGGTCGGCAGCCTCTCTACACCCACAAGGAGATACCCACGATGACTGTCGTCCGTGATGTTCCCAAGCAGCTGTTCATCGGCGGCGCCTGGCAGGACGCCGAGTCCGGCCGGACCCTGTCCGTCGACGACCCGGCCACCGGCGAGGAACTGTGCCAGGTCGCCGACGCCTCACCCGCCGACGGCCGGCGTGCCCTCGATGCGGCAGTCGCCGCGCAGGCCGCCTGGGCCGCCACCGCGCCGCGGGTGCGCAGCGAGATCCTGCGCCGCGCCTACGACATCATCGTCGCGCGCACCGAGGACCTGGCGCTGCTGATGACTCTGGAGATGGGCAAGCCCCTGGCGGAGGCGCGTGCCGAGGTCGCCTACGGTGCGGAGTTCTTCCGCTGGTTCTCCGAGGAAGCCGTCCGCGTCGACGGCGGCATGATGACCGCCCCCGACGGCAGGAACCGGCTGCTGGTCACCCGTCAGCCCGTCGGCCCCTGCCTGCTCATCACCCCCTGGAACTTCCCCCTGGCGATGGGCACCCGCAAGATCGGCCCCGCCATCGCCGCCGGCTGCACCATCGTCCTCAAACCCGCCCCCCAGACCCCCCTGACGAGCCTCGCCCTCGCCGCGATCCTCGCGGAAGCCGGTCTGCCCGACGGTGTCCTCAACGTCGTCACCACCACCGACGCCGCCGGCGTGGTCGAGCCGCTCCTGCGCGGCGGGAAGATCCGCAAACTCTCCTTCACCGGCTCCACCCAGGTCGGCCGGATCCTGCTGGCCCAGTGCGCCGACACCGTCATCCGCACCTCCATGGAACTGGGCGGCAACGCCCCCCTCATCGTGTTCGACGACGCCGACCTCGACGTGGCCGTCGAGGGCGCCATGGTCGCCAAGATGCGCAACATGGGCGAGTCCTGCTGTGCGGCCAACCGCATCTTCGTCCACGCCTCCGTCGCCGAGGAGTTCGCCTCCCGTCTCGCCCACCGCATGGCCGCCCTCACCGTCGGGCCCGGCACCGAGCCCGGCACCGACGTCGGCCCACTCATCGACGTCGCCGGCCGCAGCAAGGCCCACGACCTGGTACGGGACGCCGTCAAGCGCGGTGCCACCGTCCTCACCGGCGGTGAACTCCCCGAGGGACCCGGGTGCTTCTACCCGCCCACCGTCCTCACCGGGATCGCCCCCGACGCCGCGATCATCGACACCGAGATCTTCGGCCCCGTCGCCGCGATCCGCGCCTTCGAGACCGAGGACGAGGCCGTAGCCGCCGCCAACGACACCGAATTCGGCCTGGCCGCCTACCTGTTCACCCAGAACCTCGACCGTGCCCTGCGTGTCGCCGAACGCCTCGAAAGCGGCATGATCGGCATCAACACCGGACTGGTCTCCAACCCCGCCGCGCCCTTCGGCGGCGTCAAGCAGTCCGGCCTCGGCCGCGAAGGCGGACGCGTCGGCATCGACGAGTTCCTCGAGTACAAGTACCTGGCCGTTCCCGTCGGAGCCTGACATGCGCGACCGACTCGTCGTCCTCTACCGCGGCAACCGGCCCCCCGCCCCCGCACACATCGAACGCCTCGCGGACACCGTCTACGCCACCGAGGAGGAACTGCCCTACCTGCTCCCCGGCGCCGACATCCTCCTGACCTGGGTGAACATCACCCCGGCCATCCGGGAGGCGTGGCCCGACGACCCGCGGAAGGCGCCCCGCTGGGTCCACGCGTCCTCCGCGGGCGTGGACTCCTTCCTGTTCCCCGCCCTGGTGGACGATCCACAGGTGGTCCTGACCAACGCTCGCGGGGTCTACGAGCAGCCGACGGCCGAGTACGTCCTCGGCCTGATCCTGGCCCTCGCCAAGGACTTCCCCGGCACCTGGGAGCACCAGCGGCGCCGCGAGTGGCGTCCGCGCCCCAGCGACGGCATCACCGGACGCACCGTGCTGGTCTGGGGGACGGGGCCGATCGGCCGTGCCATCGCCCGGCTGCTGCGCGCCGTCGGGATGCGGGTGAGCGGTGCGGGCCGCAGGCCCCGCACGGACGACCCGGACTTCGGCACGGTCCACGGGGCGAGGACCCTGCGCTCCGCCCTGGCGGACGCGGACTACCTCGTCTTGGCCGCTCCCCTGACCCAGGACACCCGGGGCATGGTCGACGCCCCCGTGCTCGCCGCCATGAAACCGGGGGCGCGGCTGATCAACGTAGGCCGTGGCGGACTCGTCGACGAGGAGGCACTGGTCGACCACCTCGCCGCAGGACGGCTCGCCGGCGCTGCTTTGGACGTGTTCGCCCGGGAACCGCTGCCTGCCGAATCACCTCTGTGGGACATGCCCGGCGTGGTGATCTCCCCGCACACCGCGGGCGAGACCACCGACGAGCGGGAGGCGCTCGTCGAGGTATTTCTCGACAACTTCGCCCGCCACCTCGAGGGCCGGCCGCTGCGCAACGTGGTGGACAAGCGGCGCGGATACGTGGTCGACGACACGCAACCCGCATGAAGGCGAGTGGCTTGCGCCCCGGCCGGTGACTCCCACCGGCCGGGGCGCAAGCCATTCGCCTTTCTCGCTCTGAACGGCGGCGCGTCGGCTGGCCCCGGACAGACATGGATGGGACCGGGCGGCAGCCGCCCGGTCCCATCCCCCGTACCGCTTCGCGGAGCCGGGTCCTGGCTAGGAAACGGTCAGGTAGATCTTGCGCACGGTTTCGACGGTCTTCCAGACTCCGACGAAGCCAGGCTTCATGACGAAGCTGTCCCCCGCCTTGTAGACCACCGGCACGCCGCCTTCCGGCGTGATCTCGATGACGCCGGACAGGATGTGGCAGAACTCGAAGGTCTCACCCTTGATGGAGCGCGTCTCGCCGGGCGTGGCCTCCCAGACGCCCGTCTTGATCGTCTCCCCGCGGGCGGCGTCCTGGGACCAGGTCTTGTACGTCGGGTCGCCGCAGATCAGGCGTTCCGGCAGTGGGCCGGACTCCTGGGGCGCGAAGGAGGGGTGGGGATCGATGGTCTTCAGGAGCGACACGCTGTGCCTCCGGTGCAGGTGAGGACGAAAATCGGGAGCGGACATACCGGGCGTCCGGGCCGCGTTCGATCGGACTGATCGCGCGTCTCGGAGCCCTTGAGTATTTCCGTGGCCCGGCACTGAGCCCACGGGTGATCTGTCCGTCGCGGACTCGCTGTTCGGACGTTGTGTCAGGCGTGCGGCCAGGGCGACCTCGACGGCCCCGATCGGTGCGGGGAGCCGTCGGAGACCTTCGCTCGTACCGGCGCGGGGGGCGTCGGGTGATGACGTCGCCGTCGCCCGGACGGGACGGTCAGAGAAGTTCCAGCAGCTTCTCGGTGAACTCTGCCGTGGTCGCCGCGCCGCCCAGGTCGCGGGTGCGCACATCCGACGTGGCCAGGACGGCGGTGATCGCGTCGTCGACGTCCCGGGCGGCCTCGGGGTGGCCGAGGTGGTCGAGCATCAGGGCCGCGGACCAGATGGCGCCCAACGGGTTGGCGATGCCCTGGCCCGCGATGTCGGGCGCGGAGCCGTGCACCGGCTCGAACATCGAGGGGAAGTCCCGCTCGGGGTTGAGGTTGGCCGCCGGGGCGATGCCGATGGATCCGGCGACCGCGGCGGCGAGGTCGCTGAGGATGTCGCCGAACAGGTTGGAGGCGACGACGACGTCGAAGCGGGCGGGGTCGAGGACGAACTTGGCGGCCAGCGCGTCGATGTGCTCCTGGTCCCAGGCGACGCCGGGGTGCTCGGCGGCACGCTCGGCGATCAGCTCGTCCCAGAACGGCATGGTGTGGATGATGCCGTTGGACTTGGTGGCGGAGGTGACCCTCCCCCGGCGGCGGGCGGCGAGCGAGAACGCGTAGTCGGCGATCCGGGTGACCCCGGCCCGGGTGAACACCGCCTCCTGGACGGCCAGTTCCTCGGGAGTGCCCTGGTTGAGCCGGCCGCCGATCTCGCTGTACTCGCCCTCGACGTTCTCCCGCACGACGACGAGGTCGATCTCGCCCCCGGCGGCACTGCGCAGCGGGCTGTCCACGCCCTCGAAAACCCGGATCGGCCGCAGGTTGACGTACTGGCGGAAGGCTCGGCGGATGGGGATCAGCAATCCCCACAGCGAGACATGGTCCGGCACGCCCGGGTAGCCGACGGCCCCCAGCAGGATCGCGTCCGCCTCGCGCAGCCGGTCAAGGCCGTCCTCGGGCATCATCGAGCCCTCGCGCACGTAGCGCTCGCAGGACCAGTCGTAGGAGGTGTAGGAGAAGCCGATTCCGTGGCGGCGTCCGACGGCGTCCAGGACGCGCCGGGCGGGCGGCAGGACCTCGGTCCCGATGCCGTCACCGGGGATGAGGGCGATGCGGTGGCTCTGGTGTGTCATACGGCCGATTGCAGCAGCGGGCCGTGCAGCCCGTCCAAGACGCAATCCCGATGTGCCTCATAAGGCCCTCCTATAAGGCTCTCCTGTGAAGCCCTCTCCTGACGACGGCGTTCACAGAGGACCGCCCGCGGCCGGGCATCCCGCCTCGGCCTTTCCCCGCGGCTTCGGCAGGGTCCTTTCCTCACCGCCGCTCGCGATCGGCGGGCGGCGCGGGCAGGGCGTCGGCCGCCGTGCGGAGGAAGGCGAGAGCGCGGGGGAAGTCGTGCAGCCGCTCGGCCAGGACGCCCAGCCCGAGGCGCAGGCCGTGGGCGGGGACACGGCGGGCGGTGAGGATGCCGACGCTCCACGTGGTGAACGTCGTGAACAGGTCGGCGTCGTCGACGTAGAGGGCGGTGGCCAGGAAGTCGACGATGTGGGCGAGGTCCTCGGCGGTGCGTTCACGCTGGGCGGCCGTGTAGGAACGCATCGCGGGCCAGCGCTCGTCCAGGTCGCTGACGCACTCTCGGACCAGGGTGGCCCGGCCGCTCTTGACGAGGGTGTACTCCTGGTCGGCGAGGTGGGAGAGGTCGTGGCTGCGGTGGCGCCGGTCGGCGCCGGGCGGGGTGACGCCCCGGGCGAGACGGTCCGCGGCGGCGCGGGCGTCGGCGGCCCAGAGGTCGGCCTGGACGAGGCGTGCGTAGCGGCCGTCCGGGCCGAACGCTGCGCCGCCGACCATGACGGGGACGCCGAGGGACCGTACGGCGGTCACCGCCTTGTGCGCGGCGGGCAGATGGGTGGGGATCGAGGCCGACAGCAGCACGGCGGCGGGGTTGGTCCGGTGCACGTGGGCGACGAGGTGGCGGGTGGGGGTGTGCGCGCCGAGGAAGTCCACCCGCCAGCCGCGCCGGACGAGCACTTCGGCGAGCAGCCGGGCGGGGAGGAAATGCCATTCCCCCTCGACGCAGGCCACGGTGACCCGCCCTCGCTCGTGCGGCCCGGACGGCGTGGGGCGGCGGTGGGCGAGGGCGGCGACGACCCGGTCGGTGATCGCGCTGGCGGCGTGCTCCGCGGCCACGCTGATCCGGTCGGCGGCCCACTCCGCCCCCACGCGATGCTGCACACCGGCGACGACGTCCAGCAGCAGCGTCTCCTCGTCCGCTCCCGCGTCGGCCGCCTCCGTCATCATCCGCACGGCGGCCGGCTCGTCCCTGTCGATCACGGCGGTCCACAGCCGGGCCGACAGCGCCGTCAGGTCCGTGCGGCCGGTCAAGGCGCCCGCCCTCACCGCTGCGCTCGGCGCGGAGGCAGGTCCCGGAGCTCGTCGACGTCGCCCCCGGGCTCGTGGCCGGCGGCGGGGTTGGTGATCGCGAGGGTGGCCAGATCGTCGTGGCCGCCGTCGCCGAGCCACTGCGCGGCCAGCATCTGGACGCGCTCCACCACCGCCCCGGCGGGCATCCGCGCGCACTCACGCAGCGCGGTCTGCAGCCGGGCCTCGCCGTAGAGCTGGTCGCCCAGGGGCCCGCCGCGGGCCTCGGTGACGCCGTCCGTGTACAGCAGGCACGTCTCCCCCGGCGCCAGGACCACGTCGGCGCTGCGCGCCGTGACCTCGGGCAGCGCGCCGACCAGCGTTCCGCCGGTGGCGGCCTCCTCGACCCGGCCGTCGGCGCGAATGACCAGCGGCGGCAGATGCCCGGCGCTGGTCAGCCGCAGCTCCACCTGATCCGCCCGGCGGCGCACGGAGGCCAGCACCAGCGTCGCGAACCGCGTCTGCGCGGAGTCGAGGAGCGCGTCGTTGAGGAGGGTGAGGACCTGCCGGTGGTCGCCGGAGAGCGGCACCAGCGCATGCAGCACACTGCGGATCTTCCCGGTCAGCACGGCGGCTTCCAGACCCTTGCCGGCCACGTCGCCCAGGACGACGAACGTCTCCTTCGACGGGTCCGCGCCGGGATGGACGTCGTAGAAGTCACCGCCGACGAGCTCGTGGTCCTGTGACGCCCGGAAGGCGCCCGCGTACTCCACGCCGTGGACCCGCTCCAGCCTCGGGGGCAGCAATTCCCTCAGCAGCGTGGCCGTGATGGACGCCTGCTCCGCGTACAGACGCGCCGCGGAAAGGGCCGCACCGGCCCGCGCGGCGAACAGCCCGGCGAAGACCTCCTCGCCGTCCGTGAACGCACGGTGGGGGTCGGAGCGCAGCAGCATCAGCACTCCGGCCGGAACCCCGTGGCCGGGCAGCGGGGTGATGATCACGGAGCCGACCGGGCCGTCGAAACCGGGCGGGAGGATCCAGTCCGGCAGGCCCTCCGGGTCGATCCAGCGGGTGGGGACGGGCGGGAATCCCTGCAGGGCCTCCGCGAGTCCGGGCACCGCCGCCGACTCGACCTGTGCCACGGTCCGGGTGACCGCGCCGCCCGCCTGCGCATACGTCAGCGCGTGGCGGCGTCCTCGGGCAGGGGCGACGATGACCGCCGCGTCGGCCAGATGATCGGCGGCCATCCTCGCCGTCACCTCCGTGCAGCGGTCCACGTTCAGTGAGGACAGCAGCGCGCCGGAGACGTCGGCGAGCAGTGCGGTGCGTTCGCGTTCGCTGCTCAGGGCCCGCTGCGCCGAGCGGAGATCGGTGTCCTCCACCAGCCACCACACCACGGTCCCGCTCTCGCCGGGCGAGGGGTGCGCCGCGAACGTGCGGTCCGCGATCGCGCCGCGGACGCCGCCCGACGGCGCTCCGGCCGCCCGCAGGCCGCCGTGCGCCTTCGCGAGCCAGTGCGGCAGGCCGCCCTCGGTGACGCCGTCCCCGGCCTGCCGGGAGAACAGGCCGCGGGCCGCGTGGTTGGCCTCGACGACGGTCCCGCCGCCGTCGACGACGAGGACGGGGAACGGGGCGGCGTTCCACGCCGTGCCCACGCCGGTACCGCGCGGAATGTCGGAGATATCCGGGGAAGCAGTCACGAGCCGGGGAGCGCCGCGCGCACCCCACCGCCTCTCCGTCGATCAGAGATGGTTGCCATACGGCAACCATCTCTCATCGTCCGGTCCCATGCAACGTCCGGAGTGATTCCTCACGACTTCACCATCTCGGCGTACCGTCCCGCGGCCACGCGCCTGCGGGCGAGGACGGACGGGAGCGTGAGGCGGGCCGCGTCGGGAGGCCTCGCCGTCAGGCCGCCGACCACTGATGAGGCCTGCCTCCCCGCCACTCGACCCATCGTGCGTCGTCGAGCACATCGGCCGGGTCGGCGACGCCGGCCCCTTCGAGGAACACGGTCAGGTCGTGGTCCGAGTAGGCCGTGCCGAGGATCTCGTCCCGCCCGCCGGTGTGCACGGTCACCCGACGGCCGCCCGAAGGGGACGGCCGGTGGACGACGATCGGAGCACTGGCCACACCTCCAGCGTGCCTCCCGGCCGACGCCCGAGCCAGTCCTCGGCGGACGGAATCCGACGCGCAGGCGATCGCGGCGCTCACACACCGCCGCCAGGTCCGTTCAACCGTTCGGTTGACATCGGGTTCCGCCGTTCGCCGCCCCGGTCGATGCGAACGGGCGACGCGGGACGGAGCCGGTCCCGCCCACACTGGCAGGGCCCAGGCGCCGGGCCCCATGCCACCCCCTCAGAGAGGCCTGTTCAGCATGTCCGGTTTTCTCAGCAGACGACATGTCCTCGCCACGGGCGCCGGCGCCGCTCTCGGTCTCGGCGCGGCCGGTGCGAACGCGACCCCGGCGGCCGCCGCCCCCTCCGCCCCCCTGCGCCGCCCAGGCGCGGGGGCCGAGGAGACCAGGACGCTCGACGAGCTGTACCGGGCCGCCGTCGCGGAAGGCGGCAGGCTCGTGGTGTACGCCGGAGGCGACACCCCCACCCAGCAGGACTTCACGAAGGCCGCGTTCCGCAACCGCTTCCCGGACATCGACCTGACGCTCGTCGTCGACTACAGCAAGTTCCACGACGTCCGCCTCGACAACCAGTTCGCGACCGGCAGCGTGGTGCCGGACGTCATGCAGCTCCAGACCCTCCAGGACTTCACGCGCTGGAAGGACCAGGGCCGTCTGCTGCACTACCGGCCCGCCGGGTTCTCCCAGGTGCACGACGGTTTCAAGGACCCCGAGGGCGCGTGGGTGGCCGTCTCCGCCCTCGCCTTCAGCTTCATGTACGGCCCGGCGGCGGCCGGCGGCCACCCGCCGCGTACCCCGCTCGACCTCGTCGACCCCCGGTGGAAGGGGCGGATCGCCTCCTCGTACCCGCACGACGACGACGCGGTGCTGTACCTGTACTCCCTGTACGTGCGCAAGTACGGGTGGCAGTGGGCGGCGAAGCTCGCCGCCCAGGACGTGCGCTTCGCCCGGGGCAGCCACTCGCCCGGGGCGGCCGTGGCCGCCGGCGAGAAGGCGATCGGCATCGGCGGCGCGGGCACGCTGACCGCGCCGTCGTCCTCACCGGTCCGCTTCGTCGTCGCCGACGGCCACCCGTTCATGTCGTGGGGGCAGCGCGCGGCGATCCTCAAGCAGGCCGCCCATCCCACGGCCGCCAAGCTGTTCCTCAACTGGCAGCTGTCTTTGGATGTGCAGAACGGCTCCTTCAACGGCTGGTCCGTGCGCACCGACGTCACCCCGCCCAGCGGCCTGAAGCGGATCTGGGAGTACCCGAACGGCAACCTGGACGGCTTCCCCCGCTTCATGGCGGACCGGGCGCAGGTCGAGCGCTGGAAGCAGACCTTCGCCCTGTACTTCGGCGAGGTCCAGGGCGAGCCGACTCCCGGCCGACTGGGGCTGCACCCGGGGGCGTAGCCCGCGCGGATCAGTCCGCGCGGCGGGGGCCGCCGGCGCGCCGGGAGACGACCGGCGGCCGGCGGTCCTGGCCGGACACGGCCCGCAGCGGCGGTGGATAGACTCGGGCGCCTGTCCGAGTGGATCATCCGCCCAGGGGAGTTCGCCGTGACCGACCACGTCTCCGTCCGCACCCTGTCGTCGGCCCGCCGCGGCGCCCTGTCGACGCTGGACCGCGTCCCGCATCTCGTCTTCTTCTCAGTCGTCGGCGCCGCGTCGGTCCGCCTCGTCCGTGAGCCGAACGAGCTGTGCACGGAGATCGTGGCCGTCAGCGGACTGCTCGCCGTGGTCTATGCGGCGGGCCTCATGATGTGGAGCAGTTTCGGCCGGCCGGCCCGCCGTCTGTGGGTGAGCACCCTGCTGCTGCTCTGGACCGCGCTCATGGTTCTCAACCCGCCGCCCCTGGCCGCCGCCTACGCCTGGTGCGGTGTGCCGCTGGCCTGCCTGGTCCTGCGCGCCCTCGGCCGGCGCGGCGCGACGGTCGCGCTGGCCGGCATCACCGCGGTGCTGTTCGGCCGGCTGAGCCACCAGGCGGGGGGATTCGACGCCGAGCTGGTCCTGATCCCCGTGGCGGCCGTATGGGGGACCGTGACGTTGTACCGCGCGATGCAGCGGGACGCGGCGGAGCGTCAGCGGCTGCTGGCGGAGCTGCGCGGGACGCGGCGCGTCCTGGCGGACGAACAGCGCAGGGCGGGCGCGCTGGCGGAGCGCGAGCGGATCGCCAGGGATCTGCACGACACCCTCGCGCAGGAACTCGCCGGCCATCTGATGCTGCTGCACGCCGCGGAACGGGATCTGACGGAACGTCCGGACGCCGCACGCGACCGGGTCCGCGCGGCCGTCGACGGTCTGGACGCGGGCCTCGCGGAGACCCGGCGGATCATTAACGACCTCACACCGTCCGCCGTGGTCGAGTCCGGCCTCGAGGACTCGTTGAGGCTTCTGTGCGGTCGCGCACAGCAGGAGGGGACGGCCGGGTGCGTGACGTTCCGTTCGGTGGGAGCCCACCCGGCGGAGGTGAGCGTGGAGGCCGCGGCCACCCTGTTCCGGGTCGCCCAGAGCTCGCTCGCCAATGTCAGGGAGCACGCGCGCGCCGGGAACGTGCTGGTGACGCTCCGTCAGCGGCAGGGTGCTCTCGAGCTGGAGCTGCTGGACGACGGCGTCGGTTTCGTCCCGGACGCCGCGGGCGCGGCCACGGCGCGGGGCCGGGGCCTCGGTCTGCCGGCGGCGCGGGCCAGGCTGCGTGAGCTGGACGGTGACCTGCATGTCGACAGCGAGCCGGGCCGGGGCACGCGGATCCGGGCCGTGGTCGCGGCCCGGCGCACGTCGGGCCGTGCGCTGCCCGCGGTCACGGGCGTGACCCGGTGACGGCGACCGGTGTGCGGCTGCTGATCGCGGACGACCATGTGGTAGTGCGCGCGGGCCTGCGGGCGCTGCTGGAGGGCGAGCCCGGCATCGAGGTGGTCGGGGAGGCCGGCAGCGGCGAGGAGGCCGTGCGTCTGGCGCGGGAGGTCGCGCCCGACGTCGTCCTGATGGACCTGCGGTTCGCGGGCGCGGGCCGGGGCATGGACGGCGTGGAGGCCGTCCGGCGGTTGACGGCCGAGTCACCGGGGCTGCCGGTGGTCATGCTGACCAGTTACGCGGGGCGGGCGGACGTCGTGCGCGCGCTGGAGGCCGGCGCTCGCGGGTACGTGCTGAAGGCCGGGCCGCCCGAGGAGCTGTTCCGTGCCGTGCGCGGCGTCGCCGCCGGCGGGATGGGTCTGACGCCGGAGGTCGTCGAGGGTCTCGTGGGCCAGGTGATCGGCGGGCGCACGGATCTGACGCAACGTGAGCTGGACGTCGTCCGGCTGATGGCCGAGGGGCACGGAAACCGTTCCATCGCACAGGCCCTCTTCCTGAGCGAGGCGACGGTCAAGACGCACCTGGTGCGCGTCTACCGCAAACTCGGGGTCGACAACCGGGCGGCCGCCGTCTCGGAGGCGGCTCGCAGGGGGCTGATCGACCTCTCTCCCTGAGTCCCGTCCGGCTGACGGGCGGCTCCCGGGCCGCGACATGATCGGTACGGTGGGGCAGGGCGACGAGAGGGGTTGCGGGGCTGTGAGCGAGCATTCGGCGATCACGACGGCGAAGGAGGCCGCGGATCACGAGCTGATCCTGGCGTTCGGGCGCTTGCAGGGTGCGGCCAACCGGCTCGAGTACATCCTCGGACGGGCCCTCGAGGTGGAGTGCGGGATCAGCCATCTGATGTTCGAGGTGCTGCTGATCCTGGGGCGGGCGGGCACGCCGGGACTGTCGATGCGGGCCGTCGCCCAGGAGCAGGTGCTGACCACGGGGGGCGCCACCCGGCTGGTGGACCGGATGGAGGCGGCGGGTCTGGTGGCGCGGGTGGAATCGCCCGCGGACCGGCGGGCGAAGCTCGTCAGTCTCACCGCGCTGGGCGAGGAGACGGTCGTGCGGGCCGCCCGGGTGCACGCCGAGAACATCCGGCGCCACTTCGTGGAGCCGCTTCCCGCGGACCACCGCGCACGGTTCGCCGAGGACCTCCGCGTCCTCAGCCACGCGGCCCGGGACACGCTCCCCCGGCTGCCCTGACCCCGGCCGCCCCGAGCGCCCGGGCCCGGAATCCTCCCCGAGGGGCGCCGACCCACCTGACGACCGAGCCCGGCGGCGGAGTGACCCTGCTGAACAAGGCGGGCGGCCGTGCCGCGGCCGTCTGGACGGGCAACGCGACGGCCGGCCAGAAGATCGGCCAGTGGGTCGACGACAGCAGCACGGGCAGCTGGAACCTGATCAAGACCAGCGACGGCTTCTACCGGCTGCAGTCGGCCAGGAACACGAGCCTGTACCTCACCGGTGCGGCGGCCGGGGCGCAGCTGACCCTGCAGAACTCGCTCACCGACGGCTCCCAGGACTGGGAGCTCGTCCGGTAACCCCGGCCGGGGCGCGGGCCGTCAGCGCCTCCAGCAGGAGGTCCACCGCCTCCTCGAAGGAGCTGTCGCGCAGGGTGGGCAGCTCCTGCCGCACCGCGGTCAGCGCGGGGTGCGTGGCGGGGTCCAGCCGCTGGTAGACCCCGGCCCACGCCCGGTGGTCGGCCTCGCGCTGCTCCGGCGCAAGGGCCTGGAAGGCCGCGTCCATGGCCGCGTGGCTGAGCACGGTGTCGATGAAGGCCAGGTACAGCCGCGTCGCGTCGGCCGGAGCGAAACCCGCGGAGAGCAGCAGGCCGATGCCCGTCTCCACGGCACGGATCTCGTTCTCGCGCCGCGTCACCCGGTACGAGGCGAAGGCCGCCGCACGCGGGTGGGCGAGGTAGCCGGCCCGCACCCGCAGGGCCATGTCGCGCAGCGCGGCGGCCCAGTCGTCGCCGGGGACGAAACCGGCCATGGCGTCGCCGATGATGCGGTCGGCGATGGCGAGCACCAGGTCGTCGGTGTCGCGGAAGTAGCGGTACAGGGCGCTCGGGTCGCAGCCGATGGCGGTGCCTAGGCGACGGACGCTGAGCGCTTCCGGGCCGTGCTCGCCGATGAGCCGCAGGGCCGTCGCGACGATCAGCTCCTCCGACAGCACGACGCCGGAGCGGGTGGGCCGGCGGCGTCTGCGCTCCTGCGGGACACGGGTGGTCATGGCGGGGCTCCTGTCGGTCGGCGCGGCGTAGCAGCAGTGAACGAGCCGAGCCCTTCTTATGTCAACAGGATTGACGCAAGAAAGACGGGCGGTGTTCCATCACAGTCCCGCGCGGCTCGTCCCCCGTCCTCCCTCCCCGCGAGGAGACCGCTCATGACCTCCCTGTCGCCCCAGCCGTCCACACCGCCGACTCCCTCGACACCGGCGCCGACCGGCGGACCGGGCACCGGAC
Source organism: Streptomyces sp. NPDC020597 (assembly GCF_044335095.1). Taxonomy (NCBI): domain Bacteria; kingdom Bacillati; phylum Actinomycetota; class Actinomycetes; order Kitasatosporales; family Streptomycetaceae; genus Streptomyces; species Streptomyces sp. NPDC020597. Next base: position 15,918 of record NZ_JBIRUL010000050.1, read on the forward strand.
TGCGCCGATCCCTCGGCGTCGTCGACGGGGTCGCCATCGCCGCGTCCAGCACCGCGGCCACCACCAGCATCGCCATCGGCATGGGCACCATCGCCACCATCGTCGGACTGCAGGCCCCGGCCCTGCTGCTGCTCGCCTTCCTGCCCGTGCTGGGCATCGCCACCGCGTACGCCCGCCTCAACAGATCCGAGCCCAACTGCGGCAACGGCTACACCTGGGTCGGCAAGACCCTCGGCCCCTGGCCCGGCTTCCTGACCGGATGGGTCACCGTCGTCGGGTCGGTCGTGTTCTGCGCCTACACCAGCGCGGTCATGGGCTCGGTCGTGCTGATCTTCACCAACAAGGCCGGGCTGCACAGCCTGGCGGGGATCGCCCTCGATCCGTCGTCCACCGGAGTCAGCACGGCCGTCGGGCTGGTGCTGCTGCTCGGCCTCACGGCGATCGCCGTGACCGGCACCCGGGCCACCACCCGCTTCCAGTTCGCCCTGCTGGTCTTCGAGTACGCCGTGCTGCTCGGATTCTGCGGTTGGGCGCTGGTCACCGGCGAGCAGTCCTTCTCCTTCTCCTGGTTCGACCCCTTCGAGATCGCGGACGGCACCGCCTTCGCACAGGGCATGGTGCTCGCGGTGTTCTTCTTCTGGGGCTGGGACGCCGCCTTCAGCGTCACCGAGGAGACCAGGCGGCCGGACGACGCGGCCCGCGGCGGACTGATCGCCCTGTTCGCCATGCTCGGTCTGTTCCTCTTCGCGTCGGTCGCGTTCCAGCGGGAGATGAGCCTCGCCGAACTGATCGAGAACGGGCCGCAGGCGCTGCCCTATCTCGGGGAGAAGCTGGCCGCCGAACCCTGGGCGACGCTGCCCGTCGTGGCGCTGATGTTCTCGGCCGCGGCCTCCGTGCAGTCCACGCTGATCCCCACCGCGCGCGGACTGCTCGCGATGGGCCGCGACCGCACCATGGGCCCGCTGTGGAACCGGGTGCACGCGCGCTACGGCACCCCCGCCGCCGGCACGGTCGTGGTGCTGGCCATCGCCTCCGCGATCGCCCTGCTGGCCGTCGCCATCCCACGGCTGAGCGACATGCTGCTGGCCGCCGTCAACGCCATCGGTCTTCTCGTCGCCCTCTACTACGGCCTCACCGCGCTCGCGTGCGCCGTGCGTTTCCGCGCTTCCGCCCGCGAGGGTCTGCGGACGGCGCTGCTCGCCGTGGGCGTGCCCGCGGCGTCCGGTCTGGTGCTGCTGGGACTCGGCGGATACCTCGGGTACTCGTACCTGACGATGAGCGACCACTTCGAACTCAGCCCCGACAACGGCTGGTTCATGTTCTCCCTGCCCGCCGTCATCGTCCTGGCAGGACTCGGCATGGCCGCGGTCGCCAAGTACGTCCGCCGGTCGCCGTACTTCGCCACCGGACACGGCACCGACGCCGAGAGCATCGTCCTCCCCATGGACCGCACACCCGCCTGAGTCACCGCACCGCCGGGCGGCCGGACAGACGCCCCGGCCGTTCGGCTCCCCCTCGCCCTCCCCCGCCCCTCACGGAGACCACACCCATGCCACAGTCCCAGGCCACGGGCCCCGCCGACCTCGTCCTGACCGGCGGTCCCGTCCACACCGTCGACCCCGCCCGCAGCCGCGCCACCGCCGTGGCCGTGCACGGCGGGCGGATCACGGCCGTCGGTCACGACGAGGTCCACGCGCTGATCGGACCGGGCACCGAGGTCGTCGACCTCGCCGGAAGACTGCTGCTGCCCGGCTTCCAGGACGCCCATGTGCACCCGCAGGGCGCGGGCCTGGAACTCGGACTGTGCCACCTGGCCGACACCGTCGACCCCGCCGAGTACCTGCGGCGGATCCGTGCGTACGCCGACGACCACCCGGACGCCGAATGGGTCACCGGCGGCGGCTGGTCCCTGGAGGCGTTCCCCGGCGGCGCGCCCACCGCCGCCGCCCTCGACGCGATCGTCCCCGACCGTCCGGTCTTCCTGCCCAACCGCGACCACCACGGCGCCTGGGTCAACACCCGTGCGCTGGAACGCGCCGGCATCGACGCCCGCACCCCCGACCCCGCCGACGGCCGCATCGAACGCGACGCCGACGGCAACCCGACCGGCATGCTCCAGGAGGGCGCCGTCCACCTCGTGGGCCGGCTGGTGCCCGCGCCCACGCCCGAGGCGCGACTGGCCGCCCTGCTGCGAGCCCAGGCCGTGCTGCACTCCCACGGCGTCACCGCCTGGCAGGACGCCATCGTCGGCGCCTACACCAACATGCCCGACCCCGCCCCCTCCTACCGCGCGGCCCAGGAGCATGGGCTGCTCACCGCCCGCGTGGTCGGCGCGCTGTGGTGGGACCGTGAGCGCGGCGCCGAGCAGATCCCCGAACTCGTAGCCCGGCGCGACGAGTTGGGGGTGGGCCGGTTCCGCGCCGGCACGGTGAAGATCATGCAGGACGGCATCGCCGAGAACCACACCGCGGCGATGCTCGACCCCTATCTCACCGGCTGCGGCTGTGCCTCGGGCACCAGCGGCATCAGCTTCGTCGAACCCGGGGAGCTGAAGAAGTACGTCACCGAGCTCGACGCACTCGGCTTCCAGGTCCACTTCCACGCACTCGGCGACCGGGCGGTCCGTGAGGCGCTCGACGCCGTCGAAGCCGCCCGTGACGCGAACGGGCACCGGGACACCCGCCACCATCTGGCGCACCTGCAGGTCGTCCACCCCGACGACGTACGGCGCTTCCGGCATCTCGGCGCCACCGCCAACCTGCAGATGCTGTGGGCCGCCCACGAGCCGCAGATGGACGAGCTCACCCTGCCGTTCCTGGGCCCCGAGCGCGGCGCCCGCCAGTACCCGTTCGGCGATCTGCTGCGCGCCGGAGCGACCCTCGCAGCCGGCAGCGACTGGCCGGTCAGCAGCCCCGACCCGCTCCAGGCCATCCACGTCGCCGTCAACCGACGGGCCCCGGACGCTCCCCCGGGCACCCCCGCCTTCCTGCCCGGACAGCGCCTGGACCTGGGCGCCGCGCTCGCCGCCTGCACGGCCGGCAGCGCCTATGTGAACGGCCTCGACGATCTCACCGGCAGCATCACCGTCGGCAAGGCGGCCGATCTGGTCGTCCTCGACCGCGACCCGTTCACGGGAGGGCCCGAGGAGATCGCGACCGCACGCGCCCTGCAGACCTTCGTGGACGGAGAACGCGTCTTCGCGGCGCCCGACGCCTGAAGCCGGACGGCGAGCCCCCTGCCACCGGGACGGTCCGGCCCCGTGCGGCATGGACCGTCGGCGGGTGCGTCACCGCGTCCGGCCCGGAGGGCGAAGGCCGCGGCGGGGGGCCGGCGAGACCGGGCGGACGGGCGGCCGCCGTCAGGGACGCGGTTCCAGCGTGATGTGCGGCGCCAGCGCGCGGAGGAAGTCCGGCGCGTCGAACGCCTCACCCGCGGAGACCACGCCGACCGCGTCGGTGCGTCCCGTGAGGACGCGGGCGACCGCCTCGACCACCAGCGGCGCGGTGACCGCGTAGATGTCCCTGCCGCGCGCGACGGCCCGCCGTTCGGCGTCGCCGGAGCGCACGACGACGTCGACGAGGAACGTCTGGTCGGAGCGCCCCTGTTCGTCGGCCGCGGCCGGCACCGGGGTCTCCGGGGCCGCGATGTCCCGGGCCGCCTCGACCGTCATATAGGTCTGCACCTCCGGGACGGACAGGTGGGTCGGCACGGTCACGACGTCGGCCATCGTGAACTCCCCGATCACGGACCGCCGCCCCAGCGGCTCGGGGAAGGACCAGTCCAGGATCGGCGAGGCGTCGTCGCGGTACTCCAGCCGCCCCCCGGAGTAGCGCACGCGACGGCCGTCGCGCCGCTCCCGGGAGACCGCGCCCGCCGTGCGCGTCCCGGTGGTGGGATGCCAGCTGCTCAGCCCGTACGCGATGTGGGCCTCGTCGGCCTTCGTCCAGTCCCGCGCCGCCGCGGTGACCAGCAGGTCGCCGAGGCCGCCGAAGAAGGCCATCGCCGGGACGACCAGCGTGCCCGCCTCCCGTGCCCGGTCGGCGAAGCGCTCGAAGGTGTCGACGTTGGCCTCGATCTCGGCCGCCACGTCGAGGTACGGGATGCGGGCCCGCAGCGCCGCCTCGATCACGGGGGCGGCCGTCGTGGCGAAGGGTCCGGCGCAGTTGATCACCGCCGCGGCCCCGGCCAGCGCTCTGTCGAGGGAGTCCGGGTCGTCGACGGACGCCGGGCGGGCCTCCCAGCCCGTCTCGTGGGCCAGCGCCTCCAGCCGGTCGGCGTCGCGGCCGGACAGGACCGGGCGGAATCCCCGCTCCCCGAGTTCCGTCACCACGAACCGCCCGGTGTGCCCGTAAGCGCCGAACACCATGACCTGCTGTCCCGTTCCCATGGGTTTTCCTCCGTACACCATCGCTGTGCTGCGCGTTCCCGGTCCCCCGCGCTCCGTCACGGACATCCTGTCGAAGATCCGCTCCCGGTCGTGATGGTCCGGAACGCCATCCCTCGTACACTTCCGGACATGACCACCGTCGCGCTGGCCGTCACCGACGGCATGCTGCACTTCGAACTGGCCCTGGCGTGCGAGGTGTTCGGCTCCGACCTGACCGGTGTGGCGAACCCCTGGTACCGCTTCTCGCTCTGCGGGCCGACCGCCGTGCGGGTGGGCCACTTCCGGCTGGAGCCCGATCACGGCCTCGACCGGCTCGAGCACGCCGACACCGTGATCGTGCCGGGCTGGGCCGACGTGGACCGCGATCCGCCGGACGAACTGGTCGAGGCGGTGCGCGCGGCCCACGAGGCGGGCGCCCGCGTGGCGTCGCTGTGCACGGGCGCGTTCGTCCTGGCCGCCGCGGGTCTGCTGGACGGCCGGCGGGCGACCACGCACTGGGCTCACGCCGATGAACTGGCGGCGCGCCACCCCCGGGTGACGGTCGACGCGGACGTCCTGTACGTGGACGACGGCAGCGTGCTCACGTCCGCCGGCAAGGCGGCCGCCATGGACCTGTGCCTGCATCTGGTCCGCCTCGACCACGGCTCGTCGGTCGCCAACACGCTCGCCCGGCGTCTGGTCGTGCCGCCGCACCGGGACGGCGGTCAGGCGCAGTTCGTGACGACGCCGGTTCCCGCACCGGGCAACCATCCGCTCGCCGAGCTGTTCCCGTGGGTGCTGCGTCGGCTGGACCGACCGCTCACCGTGGAGGACCTGGCCCGTCGGGCGCGGATGAGTTCGCGGCATCTGGGCCGTCACTTCAGGTCGGTCACCGGCACCACCCCGCTGCAGTGGCTGCTCACCCAACGGATCCGCCGGGCGCAGGAGTTGCTGGAGACCACCGACGACACCGTCGACACCATCGCGACGGCGACCGGCATGGGCACCGCCACGACTCTGCGGCGGCATTTCAACCGGACGGTCGGGGTGCCGCCGGACGCCTACCGCCGTACGTTCCGCACCCGCAGCCGTCTCCCGGAGCGCAGGGGACAGCTCAGCGCGACCGGATGAGGCCGGGGCGCCGGCCTCGGCAGACGGGCGGCTGCGGGGAGGTGGGGGAGCACTCCCGCGCAGCCGCCCGGTCCGTGGCAGGGGTCGTCACAGCGCGGTGAAGGTCCACAGCAGGTTGGTGCTGGAGCCGTAGGTCCACTGCTTGGTGACGGCGCCCGAGGCGACGCTGCCGCCGCCGTCGAGCACCAGCCCTGTGGTGCGGTTGGCGATCGAGTAGCGGTCACCGCCGCGCGAGGTGATCGTCCACTGCTGGTTGGGGCCGCCGTTCCAGGCGGCCTGTCGGGCCGGTGAGCCGTCGGCGGTGGCGCCCCAGCCGTCGGCGACCATGCCGTTGGTGCGGTTGACCAGCTTGTAGAAACCGCCTCCGACGTCCACCGCCTGCCACTGCAGGTTGGGGCTGCCGTCCCACGACCACTGCTTGAGGTTGGAGCCGGAGGCCACGTTGCCGCCGCTGTCGAGGGCCAGGCCGTCGGTGACGTTGGTGATCCGGACGTACGTCGCCGGGTCGAACTGGACCTTCAGCGACGTGATCTGGTCGTTGTTGCCGGTGACCCGCAGGTCGGGGTTGTCGGCGGTGAAGGTCCACGCCGTGCCGGTGAAGTTGTCCCCGGAGTAGCCGATCACCTGGTAGCCGGGGGCCGGCCTGAGGGAGGAGATCGTGCGGAGGCCGAGGCCCGACGCGGTCAGGTCGGCCGCGTTGTGGTCGCCGAGGGCGAGCACGGCGGAGGCGCCGGAGTAGCCGACGTCCCCGAAGGCGATCGCCCCGGCCTGCGGGCGCAGGTCCGGGATCGTGCCGGAGAAGGCGAGCTTGAGGACGTAGGCGTTCGCGCCGTAGGGCGCCGAGGAGGGCAGGGTGACCGTGAGACCGGACGCGCTCTGCGCCGGCGTGGCCAGGTTGATGTAGGAGCCGGCGGTGGAGTCGAGGAGCTGCACCGAGGACAGCGAGGAGAGGTTGATCCGGTCCGAGCCGAGGGTCTTGATCGTCAGGGAGCTTCCCGGCCAGCCGAGGACGGTGGCGTACAGGACGGTGTTGGCCTTGTTGCGCGTGAAGCGGATGTCCTGTGCCGTGCCGGCGGTCGGATTGGTGAAGGACCCGCCGCCCATCTTCGTCGGACCCTCGCCGTACACGCTCCAGGCGCGAGTCGCGTACACCGCCTCGCCGAACCGCTTCAGGTGGTCGCCGATGCCGAGCAGGATGTTCTTCTGGGCCTGGGGAATGGTGCCGTCGGCCATCGGCGCGATGTTGAGCAGCATGTTGCCGTTCTTGCTGACCCGGTCGAGGAAGGCGTGCAGCATCTGCTGGGTGCTGTAGTAGCCGATTCCCTGGGTGTAGCACCAGCTGCTGCTGGAGATGCTGTCGTCGGTGAGCCAGTACGGCGTGGTCAGGTCGCCCGGGCCGCCGCGCTCGTAGTCGAAGACCTCGCCCTTCCCGTTCATGCCGTCCTTGTAGGTGGCGACGACCTCGCGGCCCCAGCTGTTGGCCTGGTTGTAGTAGTACGACAGGAAGTTCAGGCGCTGGGTCTCGGAGACCGCGTCCAGCTTGAAGTCCTGCCACAGGATGTCCGGCTGGGCCCGGTCGATGACCTCCTTGAGCTTGTCGTACCAGAGCTGGTTCTCCGCGGCCGGGCCGAGCTGCCCGTAGAGCTTCTTGAGGCTGGGATCGGTCTGGGCCGGGGCGTTCTCGTAGAAGCCGTTGTAGTTGTACGCGTGGTGCATGGCCACCAGCAGCTTGAGGTTCTTGGCGCGGATGGCCGTGGTGAACAGCTGCAGCAGGTTGAGGTGCGGGCCCTTGGCGACCGAGTTCCACTCGTTGACCTGGCTGTCCCACATGGAGAAGCCGTCGTGGTGCTCCGCGACGGGTCCGGCGAACTTCGCGCCGGCGTCGACGAACAGCTGCGCCCACTCGTCGGGGTCGAAGTTCCCGCCCGCCGACTTCAGCTTCGGGGCGAACTGGACGGTGTTGCCCGCCAGGTCCTTCGCTCCGTTGATGAAGTTGTGGTACGGCCAGGCGGAGGGCTGACCGTAGGTCGCGATGTGGTGCTGGTTGGCGTTGCTGCCGCTCGCGTACATGTTGCGCGGATACCACTCGTTGTCGTACGCGGGAACGCTGAAGACGCCCCAGTGGAAGTAGATGCCGAACTTGGCGTCCTGGAACCACTCCGGGGCCGGCGGGTGCTGGTCGACCGAGTTCCAGTCGGGCGTGTACGTGCTCGGGGCGGCCTGCGCTCCGCCCGCGCCGAACAGGCCTCCGGCGACCGTCGCTGCGGCCACGAAGGTGGCTCCCGCCAAGAAGTGGCGTCTGTTGATCGAACTCGGCATGACACATCCCTGGTGCGGAGGGGGTGGGGTGAAGGACGGGGACGCCCGGCGCGGTCCGGGCTCGGGCGCGGTCCCCGGCCGGGGTCGCCGTTCGTTACGCACGAAGGTCGACCATGCGTCCTTGTCGTGTCAACGGGCGTGCAGGGATGAAAACCGGTTCTTGAGCAGGACTTCTGCCGTTTATAGACCGGTTTTTCTGCTTTTGTCGTGCAACAGACATGGCATGTCTCAAGGGTATGGCGCAGTGAAGTCACATCACAGATGGGCCACGATTCATGGGATGGATCGAGAGAGGTTTCAACCGTCTCCAGGCCTGGGGTGGTCGGGTGGGCCGGAAGTACACGGCAAATTGCACCAAGGGGTAGACACGCCGCCGATCGGCAACCTATAAACATCCCATCTCTCCTGGGCGGCGTCACACGGTCGTCGCCCATGCGAAACATCTCCCGCTACGGGACCAGCGCGAGGAAGTACCCATGAGACTCAGAACCGCCCTCTGTTCCGCTGCCTCCGTCCTCTCCGCGATGGCGCTGCTCAGCGCATGCGGCGGCTCCGGCGCCGCGGCCGGCGCCGACGGCAAGCCGCTGGTCGGCGTCGACTACCCGCGGTCCGACACCGACTTCTGGAACTCGTACATCAAGTACACGCCGGAGTACGCCAAGGAGCTCGGCCTCTCGCTCAAGACCACCAACTCGCAGAACGACGTCGCCAAGCTGACCGCCAACGCGCAGACGTTCATCAGCCAGGGCGTCAAGGGCCTCGCGATGGCCCCGCAGGACACCGCCGCCATCGCGCCGACGCTGGCGCAGCTGGAGGCGAAGAAGATCCCCGTCGTCACGGTCGACACCCGTCCCGACAGCGGCAACGTGTTCATGGTCGTGCGCGCCGACAACCGCGCGTACGGCGAGAAGGCCTGCCAGTACCTGGGCACCAAGCTCGCCGGCAAGGGCAAGGTCGTGATGCTGGAGGGCGGTCTGGACTCCATCAACGGCCGTGACCGCACCGAGGCGTTCAACGACTGCATGAAGAAGAACTTCCCGGACATCAAGGTGTTCGGTGAGGCCACCAACTGGGACGGCGCCGTCGCCGCGCAGAAGCTCCAGACGGACCTGACCGCCAACCCGGACATCAAGGGCGTCTACATGGAGTCCAGCTTCGCCCTCGCCGGCACGCTCCAGGTCCTCAAGCAGAAGGGCCTGCTGGTCGGTCCCGAGGACAAGAAGCACGTCTTCGTCGTCTCCAACGACGGCATTCCGGAAGAGCTGAAGTCCATAGCCGCCGGCAAGATCGACGCCACCGTCTCCCAGCCCGCCGACCTCTACGCCAAGTACGCCCTGTACTACCTCAAGGCCGCCATCGACGGCAAGACGTTCAAGCCCGGAAAGACCGACCACGACAGCACGATCGTCCAGGTCCGTGAGGGACTGCTGGAGGACCAGCTCTCCGCGCCTCTGGTCACGGCCGACGGCGGCACCTACGGCGGCGTGCCGAGCCTGAAGAGCGACGACAAGTCCCTCTGGGGCAACACCCTCGGCTGACAGCCCACCGACGAAGACAACGGCTCACGAACACAAGGCGGTTGAGATGAGCGACGGGGAGCGATCAGTCACCCCCGCGCCCGCCCCGGCGGACGACGGACGGGCCCCGGCGGGCCCGCCCGTCGTCGAGGCGACGGGCATAGTCAAACGATTCGGTCCGACAGTGGCCCTGGACGGGGCCCGGATCACCATCCGGCCCGGTGAGACGCACGCGCTCGTCGGCCGCAACGGAGCGGGCAAGTCGACCCTGGTGTCCGTCCTCACCGGACTGCAGAGCCCGGACGAGGGAACGGTCTCCTTCGGCGGCCGCCCGGCTCCCCGGCCCGCGGACCGCGACGCCTGGCGGCAGCGCGTCGCCTGCGTCTACCAGAAGTCGACGATCATCCCGACCCTGACCGTCGCCGAGAACCTGTTCCTGAACCGGCACGACCACGGCCCGAGCCGGCTCATCAGCTGGAGGGGCGTGCGGCGCCGGGCACAGGACCTGCTGTCCACCTGGTCGGTCGACGTGGATCCGCAGACCCCGGCCGGCGATCTCAGCGTGGAACAGCGGCAGTTCGTCGAGATCGCCCGCGCGCTGTCCTTCGGCGCCCGTTTCATCATCCTCGACGAACCCACCGCCCAGCTCGACGGGGCCGCCATCAACCGGCTCTTCGACCGGATCCGCGACCTGCAACGCCAGGGCGTGACCTTCCTGTTCATCAGCCACCACCTCCAGGAGATCTACGAGATCTGCGACATGGTGACGGTCTTCCGGGACGCCCGGCACATCGTGACCGCGCCGGTCGCCGATCTCCCCCGCACCGAACTCGTCGCCGCCATGACCGGCGAGGCCGCCGGCGAGCGGCGCGAGGAACGGGCGAGCACCCTCGACGCGGACGCGACGGCCGCGCTGAGCGTGCGGGGCATCAGCGGCGACGCCTACCGGGACGTCACCTTCCAGGTGGGCGCCGGTGAGATCGTCGGGCTCGCCGGCGCCGCGGGCAGCGGCCGCACCGAGGTCGCCGAGACGGTCGTGGGACTGCGGTCGTCCGACGGCGGTTCGGTCGAGATCGCCGGACGGCGGCCCCGGCCGGGCAGTGTGCCCGCCGCACTCGCCGCAGGCGCGGGATTCGTCCCCCAGGACCGGCATCACCAGGGCTTCGTGCCCGACATGTCGATCGCCGACAACGCCACCCTGTCCGTGCCCCACCGCATCGGCCGCAACGGGCTCGTCAGCAGCCAGACCCGCGACCGGCTCGCCCGGGGCATGATCGAGAAGCTGGCGATCAAGACACCGGGTCCGGACCTGCCGGTCTCCGCGCTGTCCGGCGGCAACCAGCAGAAGGTCGTCATGGCCCGCGCCCTCGCCGACGACCCCCGGCTGCTGGTCCTGATCAACCCGACCGCGGGCGTGGACGTGCGCTCCAAGGAGTTCCTCCTCGGCAAGGTCGAGGAGACCGCGGACACCGGCACCGGAGTGCTCATCGCCTCCGACGAACTCGACGACCTGCGTATGTGCGACCGGGTCCTGGTGATGTTCCAGGGCCGAGTGACCTTGGAGATCCCGCGCGGCTGGCACGACCACGACGTCGTCGCCGCGATGGAAGGAGTGGACCTCGATGCCTGAAACCGTCCTCGCGGACGCGCCCACGTCCAAGCCCGACCAGCCGGGCGTCAAGCGGACCGCGCTGTTCGGCGGCCGGATACCGCTGGCGCGGCTGCGCGACCTGGCTCTCGTCCCCGCGATCATCGCCATCGCGATCGTCGGTCAGATCGTCAACCCGGTGTTCCTGCAGGCGGACAACCTCATCAACGTCCTGCAGACGATGTCCGAGATCGCTCTGCTGGTGCTCGCCCAGACGATGATCCTGGTCGTCAAGAAGATGGACCTCTCCCTCGAGTCGACGATGGGCCTCGCGCCCGGCGTCGCGGCCTGGCTGGTGGTGCCGACCGGCGCCGGACACGGCCTCGGGCTCCTCCCGGGCGCCTGGGCGATCCCGGTCACCCTCGCCGTGGGCGCCCTCATCGGCGTGGTCAACTCCCTGCTGATCATCCGCTTCGGCCTCAACGGGTTCATCGTCACCCTCGGCATGCTCATCGTCCTGCGCGGCGTCCTCACCGGGATCTCCGGCGGCCAGACGTTCTTCCAGCTGCCCGAATCGATGCTGTACCTCGGCACCGCCCAGTGGTTCGGGATGCCCGCCTCCATCTGGCTCACCCTCACCCTGTTCGCCGTCGCCATCGTGGTGCTCGGCTGGACCAGCTTCGGCCGCTCCCTCTACGCCATCGGCGGCAACGTCGACGCGGCGAAGGCAGCCGGCATCCGCACCGACCGGGTCCTGTGGATCGTCCTGGTCAGCGGCAGTGTGCTCGCCGCCCTCGCCGGGCTGCTGCTGTCCGGGCGGCTGGCCTCCGTCGCCTCCGCCCAGGGCAACGGCTACATCTTCACCGTGTTCGCGGCCGCCGTGATCGGCGGGATCAGCCTCAACGGCGGCAAGGGCACCATGTTCGGCGCCTTCAGCGGCATCCTGCTGCTCTTCATGATCCAGAACGTGCTCACCCTGGCGGGGGTCCCCGCCCAGTGGATCGGAGCCCTCAACGGCCTGATCATCCTGGCCGCGCTGATGATCTCCCGCATCACGGGCGGCAAGGTCCAGGAGTGATTCCGGGCGGCCGTGACCGGGTCACCCGGGACCGCGCGGCCGCCGGACTCCCCCTCGTTCCCCATCTCGTCGCAGGGGCCGTCACCCCCCTGCTCCTCCAGGAGTTGCCATGTCCTCCGCTGTGTCCCCCGCCCCGGCCTCCGCCGCCCGTATCACCGCTCTCGACGTTCTGGACGTGCGTTTCCCGACGTCCGAGCATCTGGACGGGTCGGACGCCATGAACCCCGAGCCCGACTACTCGGCCGCCTACGTCGTCCTGCGCACCGACGCCGGGGACGGTCTGGAGGGCCACGCCCTGGCGTTCACCACCGGCCGCGGCAACGACGTCCAGGCCGCCGCCATCGCGGCGCTCGCCCCGTACGTGGTGGGTCTCCCGGTCGACGAGGTGTGCGGGGATCTCGGCGCGTTCTCCCGCTCGCTCGTCCACGACCCCCAACTGCGGTGGCTGGGACCGGAGAAGGGCGCGATCCACATGGCGACCGGCGCCGTCGTCAACGCGGCCTGGGACCTGGCGGCCAAGCGCGCGGGCAAGCCCGTCTGGCGCTTCCTCGGCGAGATGTCACCCGAGGACCTGGTCGCGCAGATCGACTTCCGCTGGCTCAGCGACGCCCTCACCCCCGACGAGGCCCTCGAGATCCTGCGCCGCGCCGAGCCGGGCCGCGAGGAGCGCATCGCCGGCCTGCTGGAGCGCGGATACCCCGCCTATACCACCACGCCCGGGTGGCTCGGCTACTCCGACGAGAAGCTGGCCCGCCTCGCCCGCGAGGCCGTCGCCGACGGCTTCACCCAGATCAAGCTGAAGGTCGGCGCGTCCCTGGAGGACGACGTGCGGCGCATGCGCACCGCCCGCGCGACGGTCGGCGACTCCATCCGCATCGCCGTGGACGCCAACCAGAGATGGGACGTGCAGCCCGCCATCGACTGGATGCGCGAACTGGCCCCCTACCAGCCGTACTGGATCGAGGAGCCCACCTCCCCGGACGACATCCTCGGCCACGCGGCGGTCCGCAGGGCGCTGAGCCCGATCAAGGTCGCCACCGGCGAGCACATCGCCAACAGGGTCGTCTTCAAGCAGCTGCTCCAGGCCGGTGCGGTGGACATCGTGCAGATCGACTCCGCCCGGGTCGGCGGAGTCAACGAGAACCTCGCCATCCTGCTCCTGGCCGCCAAGTTCGGCGTGCCGGTCTGCCCGCACGCCGGCGGCGTCGGCCTGTGCGAGATGGTGCAGCACCTGTCGATGTTCGACTACGTGGCCGTCTCCGGCACCCTCGAGGACCGGGTCATCGAGTACGTCGACCACCTCCACGAGCACTTCGTCGACCCGGTGCGCATCGCCGACGGCCACTACCTCGCGCCCACCCTGCCGGGACTGAGCGCGGAGATGCACCAGGAGTCGCTGAAGGAGTACACGTACCCCGACGGCCCGGTCTGGTCCGTCCGTGTCTGAGGAACGTGCGCCGACCGGCCCCGGGGAGCTGGTGGACGCCCACCACCATCTGTGGGACCTGGACCGCCGGCCCCAGCCCTGGCTGGACGAGCCCGGCCACGAGCCGATCCGCCGTTCGTTCGGCACGGACGATCTGCGGTCGGACGCCACCCGGCATATCGCCGGCCGGCCGCTGGCGCGCACGGTGGTCGTCCAGTGCGTGACGTCCGTGTCCGAGACCCGGGAGCTGCTCGCCCTGGCCGACGCCGATCCGCTGATCGGCGCGGTCGTCGGCTGGGCCGATCTCACCTCACCGGAGGTCGGTGACGTCCTCGCCGATCTGCTCGCCGGCCCGGGCGGCCGCTTCCTCCGCTCCCTGCGGCACCTCGTCCAGGGCGAGTCGGACCCGCGGTGGCTGCAACGACCGTCCGTGGAGCGGGGGTTGCGGACGCTCGGACAACACGGCCTGGCCTACGACCTGTTGATCCGCGACCACCAGTTCGACCAGGCCGTGCGGCTCGCCGAACGCCTTCCCGAACTGCCCCTCGTGCTCGACCACGCGGGCAAGCCGCCCGTGGCCCGGGGCGACCTGGGCGACTGGGAGCGGGACGTGCGGCGACTGGCCGCCCACCCGCAGGTGCGCTGCAAGGTCTCGGGCCTGGTCACCGAGGCCGACCACCGGAAGTGGACGACCGACGACATCCGCCCCGTGTGGGACGTCCTGCTCTGCGCCTTCGGAGCCGAGCGGCTGATGTTCGGCTCCGACTGGCCCGTCTGCCTTCTCGCGGGCGGCTGGAACCAGTGGGCGGCGACCGTCGAGGAACTCCTCCGCGGCTGCTCCGCCGCCGAGACCGAGGCCGTCCTCGCGGGCGCCGCGACCGGCTTCTACCGACTCGACCCGCCGGACTCGAAGGCCTCCGAACGGAAGAAGGGAACACCGTGCTCCTGACCGACCTGCTGCACCCCGGAATTCTCGAAGCCCTGGCCGGCGCCGGTCACGGCGCCCGCGTACTGCTCGCCGACGGCCACTACCCCGCGAGCACCGCCACCGGCGACCGCGCCCGCATCGTCCATCTGAACCTGGCGCCGGGCCTGTTGGACGTCACCACCGTGCTCGACGTCCTGACGACCGCCCTGCCCGTCGAGTCGGCCCACGTGATGGTGCCGCCCGAGGGGGAACCCGAGCCGCCCGCCATCGGCGAGTACCGCGCCCGGCTAGCGCCCGTCCCCGTCGAGACCCTCGGCCGCTTCGAGTTCTACGACGCCGCCCGCTCGCCCGACCTGGCGCTGGCCATCGTCACCGCCGACGTCCGCACCTACGCCAACCTGCTGCTGACCATCGGCGTCCGCGCTGAAGGGACCCTGACCACCCGATGACGACTCTCGCCGTTCGTTACACCGCTGCCCGTTCGCTGGAGACCGCGTCCGTCGAGGCCTGCCCGCCGGGCCCCGGCGAGGTGGAACTG
>NZ_JBIRUL010000051.1:0-25688 GCF_044335095.1 Streptomyces sp. NPDC020597
GCCGCCAACGCCAACCACACATCGTCCGCGGCTACTTCGGCGGCCCACACGTCCGCTACACCCTCGAATAGAACCCTTTGAGTTTCGGATCAATAGCGCCCTCGGCGCTCACCGCGATGCTGCTCGCTGGTTACGCGGACTACGCGCGCAGGTTCCTCGACTTCCTGGAAGGACTTGCTCTTTGGGAGCAGCTGAACGCATCGGGGCGCCTTCAGGCCCACGCAACTCTCACGGATGATCTGCCGCGCGCGGCTCTTGACCGATACCAGGGTCTGTACGTCGAACTCGCCGACAAAGCACCTGAATTCGGGTTCTGGGTATCGCATGTGGGGCAGCAGGCCCTCCACACAGACGTCGGCCGTGCCCTGTCCGGGATCGAGACTCTCCTCGCCCGCACCACCGAGGGGCTGCGCCCGCCGGTCGACGTAGCCTCCGCACTGGCGCGCGCTCACCGGGCGGCGCTCGCTCACCCAGTGCTGGACGCCGCGTCGGCGCCGGACGGCATCAGGATCCCCACCCTTCAGGATCTCTACGTCGACCCGGACTTCCGCGTAAGTGCCGTTTCCGGGCAGGCCGCACCGGCCAACCACGAATGGTGGGATCGACTGCCCCTGCGTGGAGACCTCACCCGCTACCTGGCCGGGACCCTCACCTCTCCTCAGCTGGCCGAGGCGCCCCTGTTGATCCTGGGCCAGCCAGGTGCCGGCAAATCCGCCCTGACCCGGGTGCTCGCCGCACGGCTGCCCTCCGTCGGCTTCCTCCCCGTGCGGGTGCCGCTGCGGGACGTCCGGGTGGAGGACGAACTGCAGGACCAGATCGAACAGGCGATCCGCGCCTCCACCGGCGAACGCGTCAGCTGGCCGGAACTGGTGCGCGCGGCAGGCGGCAGTACCCCTGTTCTACTCCTGGACGGCTTCGACGAGTTGCTGCAGACGACCGGTGTCCACCAAACCAACTTCTTGGAGCGCGTGTCCCAGTTCCAGCGTCGTGAGGCGGACCAAGGACGGCCCGTGCTGGCGTTGGTGACGAGCCGGACCTCCGTGGCCGACCGCGCCCGATACCCCACCGGCATGGTCGTCCTTCGCCTGGAGCCCTTCCGCGCCGAGCAGATCGCGACCTGGCTGGCCGTGTGGAACGAGGCCAACGCAGCCGGATTCTCGGCGCAGGGCCGCGGACCGCTCACCTGGCAGCACCTCGAACGGCACGCGGAACTCGCCGTCCAGCCGCTGCTGTTGACGATGCTCGCGCTGTACGACGCCGCCGACGGTGCTCTGCGACGCGCCGACGACTTCGACGTCACCGCGTTGTACGAACAGCTGCTGTCCTCCTTTGCCCGGCGCGAGGTCGGCAAGACGACACCTCATGCCCTGCTGGACGAGGACACGGAAGCCGTGGTCGAGCAAGAACTGCAACGCCTGTCTCTCGTGGCGTTCGCCCAGCTGAACCGGGGCCGCCAGTGGGTGTCGGCCGATGAACTCGAACAGGACCTCAGCGCCGTACTGGGCAGGCGGCCGGAGCGGCCCCCGGGATTCCGCTCCCCGCTCACCGCCGCCGAAACAGCGCTCGGCCGCTTCTTCTTCGTCCAGCGCGCCCAGTCGGTACGCGACGGCCAGGTCCTCGCCACCTACGAGTTCCTGCACGCGACCTTCGGCGAGTATCTGGCCGTGCGCCTCACCCTGCATCTGCTCACCGACCTGCTGGCGCCCCGCCCCGCGCTTTCCCTCGGAGACACCCGCATCGACGACGACCTCGCCTACGCGCTGCTCTCCTACACCTCCCTGGCGTCCCGGCAGATGCTGCGCTTCGCGCGGGCGCTGATCGCCAGGCTGTCCGCAGCGGAACGGCGCCGGCTGACCCGGACCCTCATCCAGGTCCTGACCCAGCACACGACGCGCACCGGCGACCAGCACCCGGCCTACCGGCCCGCCCTGCTGCGCACCACGACACGCCACGGCCTGTACGGCTCCAACCTCGTGCTCCTGACGGTGCTGTTCGCCGAACGCTGCTCCGCCGCCGAGCTGTTCCCGGGCTCCGCGGACCCGTCGGGCGCCTGGCACCGACACTGCCTGCTGTGGCGCTCGGCGATGAACGAGAGCAGTGGACGGACTTCGCCCTGTCCGTCGACGTGCATCACACGTGGGACGACGAGGGCCGGGCCCTGGAGATATCGCTTCGCTCCGAGTCGGGCACCCCACCGCAGCCGCTCGACATGAACTGGCACTTCCGCTACCCCCGAGGCGGCGGAGGCTCCGGCTGGTCACGGTCGTACTGGGATGAGCTCTGGCACAAGACGGCCGTGTCCGGTGGAACCAATGACTCGGTGATGCGGCATGCCCTGGACCCGGTGTTCCGGTGGCTCGGCCAGGCTGTGACCGTGTTCAGTTCGGTCCACGGTGCTCCGGCCTCGTCGCTCGCCCACGACCTGCTCGAGCTGCTCCTGGCCGATCGCACGACCATGAGCGACAGGGAGCTCGGCGACCTCTACGATCGTGCGCTCCAGGGAACGCGGCGGCTGATGGACATGCGCCACCCCCAGCTGGCGTCGGCCGTGCACGCCCTTCTCACGGCCTTCGGCCAGGACAAGGGGCGAGTCCCCGGCGAGCCCCACGACGACCTCCTGCTGTTTCTCGCACAGCTCGTTCAGCTCATGTTCGGTGACAGCGAGAGGGCGGAGCCGTTGCCGGTGTCCGTCCGCGACGCACTGTCCCATGCGCTGGCGGCCCACCGCCCCTTGGTGCACGCCCTCGTATCGGCGGAGAACCGGGCCCTGATCGCACGCCACCACGGTCCGGCCACAGGCTTGCCGGAGTGAGCGGACAGGGCGGCTGCCGATCGGCGTCGGCCGGCTTCCAGGCACCGGCCGCAGCCGGTTCCGGCTTGCGTTGAAACGCGCCGTCACCCCTCACACGGCGGGCCTACGGGCTGCCGGCGGAGAATACGAAGCGGCCCCTCCCCTACAGCTGCAAGACGCTACTGGCGGTACCGGGGCGGGTGACATCGGCTTTCCGCGCCCGTGGCCGTGAAGGCCGACAGTGTGTTCGGGGGTCCGGTCACACCGTCGGCCGCGCCACCGTTCACCGCGAGCGAGGTCCGCCCAGCATCGCGTTCAGCGCGCTCAGCAGCGCCGTCAGAACATGCCGCGCAGCGGTGCGGCGACATGGGCGGGCGCTCCACACCGCGGGCAGCACCACGCCCACGTAGAGGAGCAGGAACACCATCATCCCTGCCGCACCGGCCCGTCCGAGCATCTCGATGACGCCGTTCAGGATCGAGCGCCACATTCCCGTCGCCATGCTTCCCCCTGGGTGTCTAGGTGGGTCGTTCGACCGCGGTGCGATGGTCTCCGTCCAGGACGGTGTCCATGAACCCCCATCAGGCGAGTTGGACAGTTTCCACACACATTGCGCTGGTCGGCCCCTAGGCTGCCGAACGTGTCCGGAAGGGGGTTCTGGACAGTTGGACACCGGGGGGCGGGGGCGGGATGTCGACTGGGCATCGTGACGGCGTGGAGGACGAGTTCTTCCGTGATCTGCGTCTGCTGGGAAGTCTCTGCGAGGAGCGTCTGTTCACGCGGCGGTCGGTGCGCTCGCTGGCGTCGAAGGCGGATCTGACGCCGACCACGGTCGGCCAGTGGCTCAAAGGCAGTCGTTTCCCCAAGCATGAGCGCAGATTCACGAAGCTGATCACGGTGTTGCGCGAGGCCTTCGCCCACGAGGGGATCGATGTCGACTCGCGCCGGCGGCACCTGTTGAATCCGACGCAGTGGGCCGGTCGACACCGATCGGTCGTCGCGCGTCGCGCCCATCCGGGCGTTGGCGAGCACCTGCCTTCTGGGGGCGCGACGGCGGCGGTCACCAACCTGCGCGAACTGGACAGCGGAGTGTTCGTCGGTCGTGAGGACGAGACCGACCTCCTCAACGGCCTTCCCTCGACCGGCACCGGCCTGACCGCCGTGACGGTGCGGGGAATGGGCGGGGTGGGCAAGACGACGCTGGTGTGGCACCACGCGCGGCGCCATCTGGCCTCCGGGCGGGGACCGGTCTGGTGGGTCGACGCGGAAAGCCCCGAGCTCATCCGGGCAGGTCTGGCCGCGCTGGCCGAAGCCCTCGACCTGAAACCGGACAAGTCCCTGACGGACCTGGAGGCGTCCGCCCGGGCGTTGGCATGGCTGCAGGGCCGTACCGGATGGCTGGTCGTCTTCGACAACGCCGAAAGCCCATCCGACCTGCGCCCCTTCCTCGGCAGCCTGACCACCGGGCAGATCGTGGTCACCACCCGTCGCGATCTGGCCTGGCCGGGAGGCGGCATGACGGTGAGCCTCGCCCCTCTCATCCCGGACCACGCCGTCACCGTGCTGCAGGAACTCACAGGGCTACGGGACGAAGAGGCGACCCAGGCGCTGAGAGAACTGGCCGAGGAGCTGGACGGTCTGCCGCTCGCACTCCAGCAGGCCGGCGCCTACCTGGCCCAGACCCGCGTCAAGCCCACCGTCTATCTGTCCTACCTGCGCGGTGATCCCGCCACCATGCTGGCCGAGCCCATCCCGGGCGACGAGGAGCAGCGCACCATCGCCCGCCTGTGGAAACTCACGCTCACCATGCTGCGGGGCGCCAACCCCGACGCGGAGAGACTGCTGCGTGTCCTGGCCTACTGTGCGCCGGCCCGGCTGCCTCGTGACGTGCTGGCCGGCGCGCTGCCCTCACCCGTACGTGTCGACGGGGCGCTGGGACTGCTGGCCGCCTACAGTCTGATCACCCTCACGGCCGACGACATCACGGTGCACCGGCTGCTCCAGGCCGTCCTGCGCACCACCACGCCTCCACCGGCCCACCCGCCGGCCGACCTGGCGAGCGGTGAGGTGGCACATCCGTGCGACACCGCCGTCGCCTGGCTCGACGGGGCCAGTCCGTCTGGTGCCCCGGGAGACGTGGCGAACTGGGCGCGCTGGGAACGGTTGGAGCCCCATGTGGTGGCCGTGGCGGCGCACCAGAGCCGCTTCCGCCGCCTGCCTCACCCCTGGCTGGCGGACCTGGTGGGGCGGACGGGTGTCTACTTGAGCTCACGCGGTCGTCTGGACTCCGCTTTGGCACTCCAGAAGCAGGCCCTGCGCTGTGCCGAGACGATCCACGGAGAGCACCATCCGACCACGGCCAGGCACCGGGGCAACCTCGGGGTGACGCTCAACGAGGCGGGCCGGTACGCGGAGGCCGAACAACTGCACCGCGCGGTGCTGGAGGTCGCCGAGGCCGAGCACGGACTCCGTCACCCGGCCACCGCGGGCCCCCTGGGCAACCTTGCCCATGCCCTGGCCGGCCTCGCTCGGTACGAGGAGGCCATCCGCCTGGCCGAGGACGCCCTGGAGATCACCCGGGCCGCCCGGGGGGAGAATCACCTCGAGACGGCCCAGTGCAAGAGCACCCTCGCCGGAACGCTCTACGACGTGGGGCAGTACACGCAAGCCGCGCAGCACGCCGCGCAGGCCCTGCACGTCACCCGTGACGTCCTGGGCGAAGGGCATCCCGAGACTGCCCAGCTCATGGGCAACCTCGCCGCCGTCCTGGGGGCGCTGGCGGACTACGACGATGCCCTGCAACTGGAGCAGACGGCGTTGGACGTCACCCGGACCGCCTTCGGCGAGGACCACCCGGACACCGCCCTGCGCTTGGGGAACCTCGCCCAGACCCTCCTTCACCTCGGACGGTACGACGAGGCCATGCCTCGGGCCGAGGCGGCCGCGCGCATCATGAGGGAGGCCTACGGGGGCTGGCATCCCAGCACCGCCGTTCAGTTGGGCAATCTGGCACGTGTGCACACCGGGCAGGGAGCGTACGACGAAGCCCTGCCGCTCGACGAAGAAGCATTGGCCATCACTCGCGCCACTCTGGGCGAGAACCACCCCGACACCGCCCTGCGTCTGAGCAACCTTGCCCAGAGCCTTCGCAGGACCGGCCGACCTGAAGAAGCCCTGGAGCGCGAGAACAAGGCCCTGCTCGTCATCGAGGCGACGCTCGGGGTTCGTCACCCCGACTACGCCGTCCACGCCAACAACCTGGCCACCATCCTCGACGCGCTCGGCCGGCACGCCGAAGCACGGCCCTTGAAGGAGGAGGCGCTGAAGGTGGCCGGTGAGGCCTTCGGGCCGGACCACCCGGTCAACGCCAACTATGCGAGCAACCTGGTCTACACCCTGCACCAACTCGGCGAGCACCAGGAGGCCCTGCCCCACGCGCAGCGGGCCGTGGAGCTCACCGAGGCGGCTCACCAAGACCGCCACCCCGACCTCGCGGTGCGGCTGAACAACCTCGCCCAGACCTTCCTCGCCCTGGGACAGCGGACCGAGGGCATGACCCGCCAGAAGCAGGCGCTGAAAGTGGCCGAGACCGCACTCGGCTCCCAACACCCCACCACCGCACACATCCAGCGCAAACTGGCCGAGGCCACCGCCTCGGACGTCCCGCCGCCGACGCTCTCTACGGACAGTCCGAAGTCGTGGAACGGCTGACCACGGCCCTCGCCTCCACCATCGGTCCACGCCTGCCCGCCCAGGCCGGTCGCGCGACGCTGCCCTTGGGGCCGCCGGCGTACCTGTCCGGGTTCCCGTGCCGGCGAGACCAACGGCGCCCCGGCCGCAGCGGTGTGGCGGCCCGTGGGCAACCCCGGGTGCCGGGTTGATGACGCTCTTTGACATTGGCTTTGGCCGCGATTTCGTGACAGGGGAGTTGGATGTACCTCTGTTCACTAGTGCCAGTCGGCAGAGCGGCTGGTCAGAGGGAGGGGCAGTGGTGGGGGTCGGCGATTTGGTGCGTGCGGAGTTGGACCGGTACAGCTGGGATGCCCTGAGGTGCGGCTGCGGCGAATCCGCGGAGCACGTGCCGATGCAGTTCGAGGTGATCATTGAGGCGGAGACCGCCCGCGACATGATCGGGTACACCCTCGACGATCACCTTGAGCTCGGCACGAACCTCTTCGAGGCATCGGTGCCAGCGGTCAGCGTGATTGTCGCTGCGCTGGCCGGGGAACTGTCACCCACGGCACGCGGTCATCTTTTGATCACGTTGTGCCGCATGGTGAGTGGTGAGTCCCACTCCACGGAAGCGGCATTCGGGCGTATGCGCCTGGGTGACGAGTGCCGGGCAAGGTGTCGCGAGGGTCTGTGGGTCGTCGGCCAGGTCGGGCTTACCGGGGGCGCAGACGAGGCCGAGATGGCTGCAGACATCTTTGAGCTTGTGGACATCGATGAGGCAAGGTCGGTGTTCTACCAGTCGCTTTTGCGTCGCCGCGTGAAGGCGAAGACGAGGCGCCGACGGCTGGTGTGACGTCGGTCGATGTCACGGCACGCGAACTCATCCACCCCCAGTACCCGGGGCGGCCGCGAGGGAACCGGCGGAGCTTCCAGCAGCCGAAGCAAGCGGGTCGGGCCGGCAGCCAGCCCCAGCCGACGGCACAGCCTCTCCCCGGCACGTCCGCCCAGCTCCACAGCGATGCTCTTCAGTCAGGCTTTCAGCCTGACGCTCGCGCGCCGGCAGCGTTCAGTGAAGCCCTCGATTTGCTCGGCGAAGATCTTGCGCGGGCAAGAGCTCTCGTCGCAGAAGAACCTGCGGACCGTGAGGTGCACAACCATGCGTAAGGGGCCCGCGGGCCGCTCGACGACCCGACGTCGATACGCACTGTGCACCCGGCTCGCCCGCCCTCCGCAGCCAGGGCACCGGCGGGGTGGGGTGGTGGTGGCTGCCGCCACCACCGTGAGCTCGTCCGCGCTGATGCTGACGTCCTCGACCCGCACGCCGATCCCAGGAAGAGGATGTCCCTGCTCAGGGGTGTCCCCCGCACCTGCCCGCCAGCCCTCAAATCGTGGAATGACCTCTGGCGCAACGGCCCGTTTGCCGACATCCGCCTCGGGCGCTCCGAAGCAGTGTCGCTCGCCGACCTGATCGGCTGCAGTGTCATGGGTTTCTCGTTACTCCACAGCGCGCCGATGAGTTTGTGGCTCCCGGCCGGTCCAAGCTCGTGACACCCCAAGAAAGGACACCGTCATGTCGGAGCTTCTCGTCGACTTCATCACGTCGCTCGACGGCTACGCATCGGGAGAGGGATGGCCCGGGTTCTGGGGCCTCGAGGGCCCGGAGTACCTCGCATGGCTCGGCGAGCAGCCCAAGGCCACCTACCTGATGGGAGCGAACACCTACCGCCTGATGTCGGGCTTCGCCGCAGGCGAGGTCCCCCATGGCCAAGACGAGTTCCGGCCCGAAGAAGAGGCGTCCGTCGACGAGCTCACGCAAGCTTCCAAGGTGGTGTTCTCCTCCTCACTCGAGGAGCCGCTGACATGGGCCAACTCCACGCTCGTCCGCGACGACGCCGTCGAGGCGGTCCGCGCCATGAAGTCGAGTGGCCAGGGGATCCTCAGTACGATCGGCAGCCTCAGCCTGTGCCGGTCCCTGCTACGAGCCGGACTCGTCGACCGCTTCCGGGTCGTGATGTTCCCGGTGATCACCGGGGCCACGGGCGAAGAACGCATCTACGACGGCTATCCGGACGTCGCCCTCGAGATGATCGAACACCGCACCTTCGACGGCCGCATCCAGCTGGTCGAGTACAAGCCCAGCGTGCTCGAGCACCCTCCGCTCGGCGTCCCTGCGTGACGTCGCCCGGGCCTGGTGGTCTGGGCGACCGCCAGGCCGGCGCCGGCGACTTCGGTCGCCGAGCCCTCACATGCGGTCCTGTCCGCCGCATGCCTCAAGACGCAGCGACGTGGAGGGAAGAGAGACCGAGCCGTCCGATGGGCCGTGAGCTGTTGGCCGACTCGGCCATGAACCTCGAGTAGGAGTCCTCGTTCTGGGTTGACCCCAGTCATAACCAGTTGGCACGGCGTCGACCTCTCGCGCGGTCGGTCGCGCCGCGGGGCGCCGCTTGACGACCACCTCGGCGACGCCTGCGTCCAGCACGCCGTGCACGGCCTCGGATTCGCCCCGCCGGGCACTTCCCGGGCCACACCGTGAGCGCTCCCGGATTCCGGCCGACCGCCCGCACAGCGCAGGTGCCCGATGCAGGAGTCGGTCGTATGGCGGTGGTGCTCCAACCTGGCGCACGGCTCAAGGGCGTGGTCCGTACCCTGGGCGGTCCCCACCCGTTCCCCGATGCGCGGGTGACGTTGATCGACACCGCCGGTAACGTGCTGGGCACCGCGACCACGGGTCCCGACGGCGCCCACGCCTTCACCGATCTGGACACAGGCGCCTACTCGGTGGTCGCGAGCGGATACCCGCCGGCGGCCCGGTCGGTGAACGTGCTGAGCAGCCGGGTGGAGACCGCCGAGGTGGATCTGGCGCATCCGGAGACCTGAGATGTCCTCGCCACAGGGGCGCGCGGTCCTCGACCGGGATCTGCTTCACTGCCCAGCTGCCGCTCAGCGTGAGATGCCAGGCTCTTACGAGTCAACTACGAACCCGGCCACTGACGATCGCGCGATCAACGCCGCGATATGTGACGCCCACGATGAAGTCGTCGAACTCGGCTCCGCCCTCGTCGGACAGCACGGTGTGCAATGACACGGGCTCCCTGTCGTAGGCGTTGAGTTCGGCCAGGCGCTCCACCGGGACGTCCGCCCTCACGGGAACCTCCTCCGGGGTGGGGTCGGCTCCGTTGCCGCGCAGCAGCTCACGGCGGACTCGCGCGACGCGGCGGTGATCTCCACAGCGCTGGGCAATGCCCAGTTGGTGGCGGGCTGGTGGTCAGGCCGGGTGGCTCGACGTGCCGGTGACGACGTCCACCGCGTGGCGGCGGTGGGCGGCGAAGAGGGGGAGGGCGGCCTCGATGTCGCGGGCACGCAGGGCGGCGGCCAGTTCGTGGTGCTCCTGGGGGATGCAGCCGAGGTAGCCCTCGGTGCTGATGCCGATGCGGGTCAGCAGGAACAGGTGGACCTGGCAGCGGATGGTCTCCCAGGCCGCGGCGAGGCGCTGGTGGCCGGTGGCGGCGAAGACGGCGTCGTGGAAGGCGATGTCCAGGCGGACCATGGCGTGCGGGTCCGTCATACGGTCCATCACGCCGGCCGCCTTCTCGACGGCGGCGAGGTCCTCGTCCGAGGCGTACGCGATGACCTGCTGGACGGCGAGGTCCTCTAGCGCGCCGCGCAGGCTGTCGAGCTCGGCGACATCCTCGGCGGACAGCGTCGTGACCACGGTGCCGCGGTGCCAGGCGCAGTGCACGAGCCCCTCGCGCTCCAGTACGCGCAGAGCCTCACGCACCGGCCCCCTGCTGACCTGAAGTGTGCCGGAGAGTTCGACCTCTCGCAGCGGTGCCCCGGGGGCGTACGCGCCGCTGAAGATCGCCTCCCGGATCCGGTCGGCGACCTCGTCGGCCAGTCCGCGGCGGCGGGCGGGGGCGACCGACCGATCTCCCGTGGGTTGACTCTTCTCCATGTCGTGATGTTAACATTCCCTCCTTGTCCTAATGTCAACATTAGGACAAGTGGCGTGACCGGCCATCCGGCCAGGAGAAAGGCGATTCCCATGAAGGTGTTCCAGATCGGTGCCGCCGGGGCTGTCGGCAGGAGGCTCGCCGCCCTGCTGTCCGAGCGCGGCGACGAGGTGACCGGCATGCACCGCAGCCCGGCCCAGGCCGACGCGATCCGCGCGACCGGTGCGACGCCGGTGACCGGCGACCTGATCGCCGACTCAGTGGAAGAGCTGGCAGGCAAGCTTGCCGGGCACGACGCGGTGGTGTTCTCCGCCGGCGCCCACGGAACCGGCGTGGACAAGACCACGCTCATCGACGGCAAGGGCCTGGAGAAGGCGGCCGCTGCGGCCGAGGCCGCCGGAGTCCCGCGCTTCGTCCTCGTCTCCGTGTTCCCCGACGCCCTGCGCGGCGCTGGAGCCTCCGAAGGCTTCGAGCACTACGTCAGGGTCAAGAAGAGTGCCGACGTCCATCTCACCCGCACCGGTCTTGACTGGCTGATCGTCCGCCCCGGCACCCTGCTGGACGGACCAGGTACCGGGCGGGTCACCGCCGGGCCCGCCGTCGAATACGGCGACGTACCCCGCGAGGACGTCGCCGCGTTCATCGGCGCGGCTCTGCACGAGCCCGCCCTCGGCCACGTCATCGTCGAGCTGACCTCTGGCGACACCCCGGTCGCGGACGCGGTCGCCCGCCTCGCCTGAACCCGGCGTCCTGCCCCTCCCCCTCCCCCGCATCTCCACGGCGTCTTGGGCAAGTCCTCGAAGCGGCCTATGCCCCCTGTGCAGCCTTCGCAGGCCCACACACGGTCATCGCCTGGCACCGGACGGCAGCCGAGCCGTCCGGTGACGTCGACCACCGACAACCGACCACGAAAGAAGTACCACCCGCATGAGTTCCCTGTTCACGCCCCTCACCCTGCGTTCCCTTGAGATACCCAACCGGGTGTGGATGTCGCCGATGTGCATGTACTCCGCCGCTGCCGATGGACCGGACACCGGTGTGCCGACCGATTTCCACCTCACCCACCTGGCCTCCCGCGCCGCGGGCGGTGCGGGCCTGGTCATGGCCGAGGCCACCGGCGTGCGCCCGGACGGACGCATCACCCCCTGGGACCTGGGTCTGTGGAACGACCGCCAGCAGGAGGCGTTCACCCGCATCGTCGAGGCCGTCAAGGCGCACGGCGCCGTCCCGGCCATCCAGCTCGCCCACGCCGGCCGCAAGACGTCGATGGACAAGCCCTGGCTCTCCGACCGGTACGTGCCCGAGGCCGAGGGCGGCTGGCAGCCCGTCGCCCCCAGCGCCATCGCGTTCGGTGGACTGGCTGTTCCTCATGAACTGACCGTGGAGGAGATCCAGCAGCTCGTCCGGGACTTCGCGGACTCCGCACGGCGTGCACTTGCCGCCGGCTTCCAGGTCGTCGAGGTGCATGGCGCCCACGGCTTCCTGATCAACTCCTTCCTCTCCCCGGCGTCCAACCACCGCACCGACGCCTACGGCGGCAGCTTCGAGAACCGGCTCCGCTTCGCCCTGGAGGTCGTCGACGCCGTCCGCGCCGTGTGGCCCGAGGAGCTGCCGGTCTTCTTCCGCACCTCGGCCACCGACTGGCTGACCGAGAATCCCGAGGACGAGCGCGAGGGCTGGACCGGGGACGACACCGTCCGCCTCGCCAAGGAGCTGCACGCCCACGGCGTCGACCTGCTCGACGTGTCCACCGGCGGCATGGTCCCCGACGCCAGGATCGTCGCCGGACCCAACTACCAGGTGCCCTTCGCCGCCCAGGCACGCCAGGCCACCGGCATCCCCACCGGCGCCGTCGGCGTCATCACCGAGCCGCAGCAGGCCGAGGACATCCTCACCAGCGGGCAGGCCGACGCGGTCCTCCTCGGCCGTGAACTCCTGCGCAACCCCTACTGGCCACAGCACGCCGCGCTCGCGCTCGACGCCGATCCGACCTGGCCCGACCAGTACGCCTATGTCGTCGAGCGCCGCAAGCGCTGACACCTCCGCAACCGCGTCGCTGCATTTTCCGCGCCCGCCAGAACCGGTAGGCGCCAGGCACTCCACGCAGCACGGAAGGAAACCCAGGTCCATGTCCCGTCTCGCTTCCCCCATTCCCCGCTTCCACCTCGCCGTCCCGGTCGACGACCTGGACGCTGCCCGCCGCTTCTACGGCGAGACGCTCGGCCTGGAGCAGGGCCGTAGCGCCGGCACCTGGGTGGACTGGAACCTGCACGGCCACCAGTTCGTCACCCACCTCGCCCCGGCCCGTACCGAACAGATACACAACCCGGTCGACGGCCACGACGTCCCCGTACCGCACTTCGGGCTGATCCTGACCATCGACTCCTTCCACCGGCTCGCCGACCGGCTGCGTGCCGCGGACACCGCATTCGTGATCGAGCCCTATGTGCGCTTCGCAGGTGAGACCGGCGAGCAGTGGACGATGTTCCTGCTCGACCCGGCCGGCAACGCTCTGGAGTTCAAGGCTTTCGCCGACGACTCCCAAGTGTTCGCCACGTGAATACGCCGGGACCCTGCGGCGCACCCCGGCGGTGAACCGGCAGGCACCCCAGCTGTCCACGGGCTGGTGGCTCGACAACCGGAACAAGCCCGGTTCGGGTCTCGGCCAAGCGGCCGCCGACACAGCCTGACCCCACGTCTCGACCAACCCGGCGCAAGAGCGCACCCCCACTTCAAACTGGAGACACAACATGTCGAAACCGACCTATGTCGCTGACCACATCGCCATCACCGAAGTGCTGGAAAAGTACAATCAAGGCGTCGCCCATGCCGACAGCGCCATCATGAAGCCCGCGTTCGCCGAAGAGGCGACGATTTTCGGCGTCGAGAACGACAAGCTCACCGGCGGTGCGATCACCGGCCTCTACCAGGGGATCGACAGGGATTTCCGACCCTCGCCGGAAGGCCGCGCCGTGATCGCCTACATCAACGTCACCGGCACTGCGGCCAACGCACGTGTCGATACCAACGATGTCTCCGGCCTGTGTTTCACCGACTACTTCAATCTTCTGAAAGTCGATGGCACGTGGACCATTGTCAGCAAGATCTACCACACCAACGACGCGCCGAAATCCTGATGCGAACACGGCCCGGGCGTAGATGAGCTTCCCTCCTCCCTCCCGACCCGGCGTGGCGTGGCGTGGCGTGGCGTCACGAGGTCACTGACGGTCGTACAGACGGAGGAATCCCAGGGTTTACGCTCCTGCGCGTGACCAGGTTCCACGCCCCTGTGTGCCTGCCACCGACCGCGCCTCGGAAGGTTCCACGGGCGGTGGCTGGCGCCCTGGCGCCCTGCAGCACGGTCCTCGCCGAGGGACAGAACCCGGTCGGCCACTGAGGCTCAGTGCAGTGCAGGGCGAGCATTGAGGTTTCGGCGTCCTCTCTTCCGGGCTGGTCAGGGCTCCGTCCTTGCCGTGGTGGAGCACGATGTTGGCGCTGTTCCCGTTCTCCACGGCCTGGAGCCGGAGGGATGGCGCGGGGAGGGGCGCTACAACCGGCTGCGCACGTCGGCCCGCGGTTGTCAGTCCGCGGTCTGGACGGGCTCGGCCGTCACCTTGCGCAGCAGCGGCCTGCTCGCACCGATGGCGGCGAGCATCGCGACCGTGCCGAGCGCCACACAGAGGGCCAGTTGCACGGCACCGGAGGCGCTCATCGTGCTGCCGGCTGACTTGTTGATCTGGTAGGCGCCGTAGACCCCCATGGCGGTGGTGCCGCCGGCCAGGACGGTCAGGGGGAGGGCCGTCTCGCGGACCCGGGCTCGGTCCAGCACCTTCAGCGGTGTGCCGGCCAGCCGCAGCAACGCGTAGACGCGGCGCCGGTCGAGGACGTTGGCGGCGGCGGTCAGACCGGCTGAGGCGGCGGCGACGAGGAAGCTCATGGCCAGGGTGGCGGTGCCGACCACGCCGAGGCGGTCTACGTGCACGTCGTCCCAGGCGTTGAGGTAGTCCTGGGTGAACGGCGGTCTCGCCGGCTCCAGGGGGGCCAGGGCGGTGACGGCGGTGTCGAGCTGGTCCTGGCCGCCGGTGACATGGGCGAGCAGGCCCGGACTGCCGTGCAGCAGGTTGTCGTGGTCGTCCTCGGAGGCAACGGTGACGGTGGCGGTGACGCCTGCTTCGCGTAGGAGTATGCGGGCTTCGGCGGCGTGGCGGCCGGCCGCCACGTCTCCGGTCGGCACGGCGACCTGGCCCGGCTGGTCGGGAAAGCCGAGTGTCAACTGGCTGACGGAGAAGAACCCTGCGACGAAGCCGGCCAGGACAAGGCCACTGACAGTGCGCCAGGCGCCGCCTGGATCGTCGCTGAGCCGACGGGCCGCCAGCAAGGTCGCCGGCCTGCGGGCGAAGCGGCCCACGATCCGGCCCAGCCGGTCAACAACCCAGGGTCCGAGCAACCAGAACGCGCCGTAGAACAGCACCAACAGGACGGCCAATTGCCGGGGCCCGAGCCGGCCGCCCTGCGCGGAGTGCAGGACGTATCCCAGAGCCGCCACGAACAGCGCGAGCCGGATCATGCGGGTACGGCGCGGGTTGGCCTGTTGGGCGGCGCCCAGCGGAGCGGTGGCGACCCGGCGGAGCATGGTCACGGCGCTGACGGTGATGAGCACGGTGACCGCCAGCACCACGGCCGTGAACCAGGACAGCCCCACCCACAACTCACCCACGTACCAAGTGCCGACGCCGTAGGGGATCTCGGCGAGGGCGGGAAGCAGCGCCGCGTACGCGAGTGCGCCCGTCAGCGCTCCTGCCCCGCCCACGGCCGCCGCCTCGGCGGCCGTCATCGCGATGATCTGCCGTGGGGTCGCTCCGGCCAGCCGCAGCGCGGCGAGCCGCAGTTCGCGCCGCGCCGCACCCAGCCTTCCGGCCGCCGACGCCAGCACGATCACGGGTACCACCAGCAGCGCCACACCGAGCATCGCCGTGCTCTGGTCGGCGACGGTGACCAGGCTCGGCCTGGAGGAGGTGAAGCCGACGACGACGGCCCGAGCGGTCTGCCCCTCGTCGTAGAAGTTGTCGCCCTGAGCCGCCTCGGAAACGGCCGGGTCGGACGGTGCCCGCCCCACGACGGCTATCAGCTCGTCGGGGGAAGCGAGGCCGGCCGCGCCGATCGTTCCGTACGACGCCGGCTTCGGGAGGCGGTCGGCCAGCTGTCGGGCGGGCAGCTCGCGCATCAGGGCGGCCAGCGCGGGGGAAACGTACACCGAGCCGTTCTTCGGGAAGGTGCTCAGGCCGGGCGGAGCGGGCGTGCCCTGACGACCGGGAAGCTGCGCCAGCGACACCACCGTGACGGGCTCGTGGCGGACGTACGTAGTGGTGAGCGCCTGGATCGCGGTGCCCTGCCCGGTGGGTGCGGCGGCGGGCGTGTGCCAGGCGGTTCGCTCGGCGCGCTCACCGGAGCCGAGGCACACCGCGATCATCAGCAACAGCACGAACGTGCTGACGGCGGCGACCGCGACCGCCAGCAGCTGGCTCTGCAGGCCGCGGCGGCCGGAGGCTTTGGCGAGATGCCAGGTCAGGAACAGGACGGGCGAAGGCATGAAGGTCTCCGGGGTGTGGGGGATGTGGTCAGGCGACCGTGTACTGGCTGTGGCCGCTGATCCGGCCGTCCCGGACCTGGAGGATGCGTCCGCAGTGGGCGGCCACGTCGGCGTCGTGAGTGACCATCACCAGGGCCGTGCCCTGCTCACGGGTGACGGAGGTCAGCAGCTGGATCACCTCGTCACCGGTGGTCTGGTCGAGGGAACCGGTGGGCTCGTCGGCGAAGACCACGTCTGGCTCGCTCGCCAGCGCTCGGGCGATGGCGACGCGTTGCGCCTGCCCGCCGGAGAACCGCCCGGGTCGGTGTCGCTCGAGCCCGGCCAGGCCGAGCGGCGCAAACCAGCGGCGGGCGCCCTGGACCGCCCGTTTGCGCGGCGCCCTCCCGCATCAGTGGCAGGGCGACGTTCTCCTCTGCGGGCAGCTCGGACAGCAGCTGGCCGGACTGGAAGACGAACCCGAACCGTTTGCGGCGCAGCGCGCGGAGCCGGTTCTCACCGAGGTTGTCGATGTGCTCGCCGCACAGCACTGCCTCGCCGCCGTCAGGGCGGATGATCGCGGCCAGCGTGTGCATCGACGTGGGCCTACCGGACCCGGACGGACCCATGATCGCCAACGAGTCGCGCTCGCCGACCTCCACGTCCACACCGGCCGGGGCGGTGGTGGAGCCGTACTTCTCGATGAGGCCATATCCGGCCAGGACGAAGCCCATGGTGTGCAGCGGCCCCTTCGCAGCGCTCGAACTTCCAGGTGATGGAGGTGTCCGGGGCTTTCACCACGGCAACCGGGACGGAGGCGCCCACGCCCCCGTCGGCGTGGCGGCGCGAGTCGACCGGGAAGGTGTGCGACCCCAGTCTCTCCGGCGGGCCGGGGCGGCCGTATCGGCCGAACAGCCAGGTTTCACGTCGGCGGCGGCCCCTTACTCAGCCGATCGGCTGGTCCCGGTGGCACTGAGGCTGCCTTCTGCGATCCGTGTGAATCTCGCCATCGCCATCGACATCAAGGACTCCGCCGTTCGTCTCGCTTGTGGAGGTGGCACCGACGTTGGCGAGCTCGTGGAGACGGGTCTTGGCTGCGCTGTCCTGGGTGTACTTCCAGCCCGGGAGGCCACCGGAGGCGATCTCTTCTTACGCCTGGGAGCCGCGGCTCGAGGTTGAGGAGGTCTCCATGTACATCAGCGTCGGCCACTTGGAGTTCGCGGCGACGGAATCGGCCTGACAGAGTCCTTGACGACGCCATGGCGCCTTCCTACGCTCCGTGGGAGCGTTCCCATGCCGGCCTGAGTGGTCCTGAGAGGCAACCGGTTCACTCGGCACCCCCACCACGCATCGGAGGCCCTCGTGACACACTCGCGCCTCGGCATCACGCCATCCGCGCGAAGAGCCATCCGGTTGCTGGAAGCCGACTGGGCGGCGGCGTCACCACCGTCGCATTGACCGGCAGGCGTCCCACCCCGTCGATCGACGTCACCCATGTCCGCGCCCCCTCAGCAAGAGCGGTCGACCTGAACACGCGGACTGCTGCTTGGGCCCGGGCGGCGAGCACAAGCCGCTCCCCCGTGACGGTGGTCGACCAGTGGACACGCTTCGACGGCTCAGGCGACACCTACGACGGACTACACTCCTCCGCCTCCGGAAACGCGAAGATCGCCGCCCGCTGGTATCCCGCCATCGCCGGCCTCCTGTGACCGGTGGCCGCGCGGTCCGGGAGACGGGAGCCCGCCGGCCTGACTGCCGTCCGGGTCGCCTCCCCCTGGGCAGGGCGGCCCCCACGAGGACCGGACAACGCACAGCACCTGCGCGTCCGGCGTCACAGCCGACACCCGAACGTCCGGCCACTGCACGACGAGCCATCCGCCCTGAGCGCCGCCGAAGAGGCCACGATCTTCTCCATCGATGCCAGGGGGCACGCTCCAAGGCCGTTTCCCGGCTCCACACCAACGCCGCTCAACCCCTGAATGTCATGCACACAACATAGTGGGCGCCACGCAGTTCGATACGACCCCCGTAGCCACGACAAAAAGCCATGGAGGTACAGGACGATGCGCTCGAACATCGCCGACGTCCCGGTGTCAGGCGACACCCCGGCCGCCTCAGCGGTATCCGGAAGGAGGAGCAGGACGGTCAGACTGAAGGCGGCCGCGGTCACGGCCCTGACCGGCCTGATCACCGCACTCGTCGCGCTCCAGCCGGCGTCTGCGCAAGCGCCGTCGGCCGCGGCCAACCCCTACGAGCGGGGTCCGGCCCCCACGACGAGCAGCGTCGCGGCCCAGAGGGGTACATTCGCGACCGCGGAGGTGAGTGTTCCACCCGGCAACGGCTTCAACGGCGGAAAGATCTATTACCCCACGGACACCAGCCTGGGCACCTGGGGCGCGGTCGCCGCCGTGCCCGGCTACACCGCCCGGTGGTCCGCCGAAGGCGCGTGGATGGGGCCGTGGCTCGCGTCCTTCGGGTTCGTCGTCATCGGCATCGACACCAACAGCCCCAACGACTACGACACCGCTCGCGGCACCCAACTCCTCGCCGCACTGGACTACCTCACCCAGAGGAGCCCGGTGCGCGACCGTGTCGACCCCACCCGGCTGGGCGTGATCGGCCACTCCATGGGCGGTGGCGGCGCCATCAGCGCAGCAGAACGCCGGCCGTCGCTGAAGGCAGCCCTGCCTCTCGCGCCCTTCTCCCCCTCACAGAACCTGTCCAGCCTGCGCGTGCCCACGATGATCATGGGTGCACGGGACGACGGCACGGTCACCCCGTCCTACCTCAACGGGCTGTACGGCGGCATGCCGGCCACGACGCAGAGCGCCTACATCGAGCTCACCAGCGGCGGCCACGGCTTCCCCACCTGGGGGAACTCCAACGTGACACGCCGTACGATCCCCTGGCTCAAGATCTTCCTCGACAACGACACCCGATACACCCGGTTCCTGTGCCCGTCGCTGGCGGATACAAGCGGGGTCTCCCGGTCCCAGACGAAGTGCCCGTACGTGCCGCCGGGCGGCACGACCACTCCGCCGAGCGGCGGGCAGATCGTCAGCGCCGGCTCCGGCCGCTGCCTGGACGTGGCGAACTCGTCGCAGGCCAACGGCGCCCCGGGGCAGCTGTGGGATTGTGCGGACCGACCCGGTCAGAAGTGGACGCGCACTGCCGCCGGTGAACTGCGCGTGTACGCCGACAAGTGCCTGGACGCCGAAGCCTCGGGAACGTCCGCCGGCACACGGGTCGTCATCTGGGACTGTCACGGCAGGCAGAACCAGCGTTGGAACGTCAACGCCAACGGCACCATCACCAGCGTCCCATCCGGCCTCTGCCTGGACACGGCCGACAGCGGCACCGGGAACGGCGCCCAGACCGTCCTGGCGAACTGCAACGGCGCGTCCGCCCAGCGCTGGACCATCCGATAACCACGAGCGAACCCGCCCCGAGGCACAAGGGGACCGAAGCGCCGCTCAGCGGCCGGCGCTTCGGTCGTTGCGGGCGCCCCAGCGGCCCGGGCTGCCCGCCCGGCCGGACGGGACGTCCGCGACGGCGTCGCCCTACTCCACCGGCTGGGCGCCGTCCTGGCCTGTCACTGCCCCGTCGGGCACCTGTCCCGGACCGACTTCTCTGGCTCATCCGTGACCGTCGGCCCCCGCACGACCCTTCGCAGGGCCACGTGCCGACACCGAACCGACGCGGCGGCACTTCGGCGCCGGCCACTCGGTCCGACCCGTCGGGTCAGCATGAACAGCAGCGCCGTCCGGAACGACGTCGGCCACCGGCGCACAACGGGATCGGGCTCGCGCTCGACGCCCTCGAACACACACGACCGATCAAGGAGGATCCCATGTTCAGACTTGTCCGCGCGATGCTGTCGGCGGCCCTGGTCGCCGCCGTGGTACCTCTCGCTCTCTTACCCGCCCCTCAGGCCGTGGCGCTCGACAACGGCCTCGCCCGTACCCCGCAGTTGGGCTGGAACGACTGGAACAGCTTCGGCTGCGACGTGAGTGACCGTCTGATCCGTCAGACCGCTGACGCCATGGTGTCCAGCGGCATGGCGGGGGCCGGCTACCAGTACGTCAACATCGACGACTGCTGGTCGACCAGAAGCCGTGACGCCCGCGGCAACCTGGTCGCGGACCCTGTCAAGTTCCCCAACGGCATGAAGGCGGTCGCCGACTATGTGCACGGCAAGGGGCTGAAGCTCGGCATCTACTCGTCCGCCGGCCTGACCACCTGTGCCGGCTACCCCGCCAGCCTCGGCAACGAGCAGCGGGACGCCGGCCTGTGGGCGTCCTGGGGCATCGACTATCTCAAGTACGACAACTGCGGCGACCACCAGGGCCGCAGTGGCCAGGATCGCTACACCGCCATGCGCGACGCTCTCGCCGGGACCGGCCGTCCCATCCTGTTCGCCCTCTGCAACTGGGGCAACGACCAGGTCGGCAACTGGGGCCCCGCCACCGGCAACTCCTGGCGTAACACCGGCGACATCCAGGCCAACTGGAACTCCGTGATGAGCATCCTGGACGCCCAGCCCGGCTGGGCGGGCTCCTCCCGCCCCGGCGCCTGGAACGACCCGGACATGCTGGAGGTCGGCAACGGCCTGTCCGACACCGAGTCCCGAGCCCACTTCAGCCTCTGGGCGCTGTTGAACGCGCCTCTGATCGCGGGCAACGACCTGCGCACCATGAACGCCGCCACCAAGTCGATCCTGACCAACACCGAGGTCATCGGGGTCAACCAGGACTGGGGCGGCCGCCAGGGCAACCGCATCGTCGACAACGGCAACACCGAGGTGTGGACCAAGCCGATGGCCAACGGCTCGGTCGCAGTGGTCCTCCTCAACCGCGGCAGCGGCACTGCCACCGTCTCCACCTCCGCCACGCAGATCGGCCTCGGCTCGGCGTCCAGTTACTCGGTACGCGACCTGTGGGCGCACACCAACAGCACGACCAGCGGCTCCATCAGCGTCTCCGTCCCCAGCCACGGCGCCGCGATGTACGTGGTCTCCGGCGGCGGCACGCCGCCTGGCAACAGCACCTACTCACTTAAGGGCCAGGGATCCGGCCGCTGTCTGGACATCACCGGCGGCTCCCAGGCCAGCGGAACGCTCGCCGAGATCTGGGACTGCACAGGGGCCGCCAACCAGCGGTTCACCAGCACCGGCGCGGGCGAGCTGCGGGTCTACGGCGGCGCCAAGTGCCTGGACGTCGTCGGTGCCGCCACCGCCAACGGTGCCGCCGTGAACATCTGGGACTGCAACGGCCAGCCCAACCAGCAGTTCCGCCTCAATACCGACGGCACCGTCACCGCCGTCGGCTCCGGCAAGTGCCTCGACGTCACCGGCGGCTCGACTGCCAATGGTGCCAAGATCCAGATCTGGGACTGCGGCGGCGCGGTCAGTCAGAAGTGGACTCGCAACTGACGGAAAGGGGAATCTTGTTCGATAATCGCGTAAGTCAGGTTCCCAGAGCGATTGCACGGTGACCGACGGCGGACCGAAAGGAGCGGCAGACGCCGAGGCCGCGTGCTCAGGCCCGTTCCGCAAGGTCCGCCCGGGTCAGACGCTGGGGGAGCCGGTGAACCCGTAGTTCCGGTAGCCCTGGCCGTCGCTGTCCCAGTCGAGCCGGAGTGTGATGTCGGCGTAGACGCGCTTGCCGGTCTTGAACTTGATCGTCGGCGTCGTCCAGGAGCCGTTCCCCGAGGAGTTGGAGTGCTCCAGCTCGTACTCGATGTTGTACGCCGCGGTCTTCACCGTGCAGCGCTGTCGGGCCGCACGAGGACGAGGCGGAGCTGCGCGGCGTCGAAGGTGGTGGTGACTCCGACTCCAGCTCAAGTGGTCCGGCAGCGTGAGCAACATGGGCTCCGCGTACTATCCGAGCATCGCGACCTTGCTGGGCGGGAACCCCCTCGGCCGGACCTGGGAGACAGGGCTCCACGGCACACCGACCGCAGGCCCGGCCGTCGACCTCCGCCTCGTCAGCGGCGACGGAACCTGCTGAACGTGACGGCGACGTGTCGAACTCCCGGACACCGGCGCGCCGGTGTCATCAGCCTCCGACTCGCGGAACTTCGTCCCCGCGACCTGTCCGCGTCTCCCACGGCCACGTCCGCACCACCCCGCCGAACTCGCCGACTGCACCCGCCCTCGGCGAGCTCATCACCCGGATCATGACGCTGAACTACGCCGCGGTGGGCGACCATCTCGTCCCACGGACCGACCGCATGAGCTCACAGGCCGACGGCGCCCTGATCGTCCCCACCGGCTCCCCCACCGGACTGACGGCATGCCCCGCCAGGGACCGTACTCGGCGGCGAAGACGTCCGCGCGCACGCCGACAGACGGCACGCGTCACACCGTCTCCGCGCCCGTCTCCGCGCCCGTCTCCGCCGCGGGGCTCCGGCGGCCGGCCGCCGCCTGATGCACAGGGCCGGGAGGGGCTGCCCGCCACACGCCCGCCTCGGGACCGGGCGCGGCTACGGGACCGGGGCGGGCGGCGCGGCGAGGGGCTCGGTCTCCCGCACGTCGGCCGGCAGGGACTGCTCGGCCCAGATCGTCTTGCCGGCGGATGTGTGGCGGCTGCCCCAGCGCTCGGCCACCTGCGCCACGAGGAGCAGTCCGCGTCCGCCCTCGTCGAAGGTCCGGGCCCGCCGCAGATGCGGGGCGGTCGCGCTGCCGTCGGAGACCTCGCAGATGAGCGCGTCGGCCCGGACGAGGCGCAGCTGGATGGGCGGGGTGCCGTAGCGGATGGCGTTGGTGACCAGTTCGCTGACGATCAGCTCGGTGGCGAACTCCAGCTCGCTCAGCCCCCAGGCGGCCAGCTGCTCGCTCGCCCAGCGGCGGGCGCCGGCGACGGCGGCGGGATCGGCGCGGAGCGGTCGGCTGCGTACCTGGTCAGCTCCGAGTATGGAGGTCCGGGCCAGGAGCAGGACGATGTCGTCGGCCGGTGGGTCTGGCCGCACCTTGCGCATCACCTCCTCGCAGGTCTCCTCCAAGCCGGCGGCCGGGTGGCGCAGAGCCTCACCCAGCAGGTCCAGCCCGACGTCGAGGTCACGTCCCGGCGCCTCGATCAGACCGTCGGTGTAGAGGGCGAGCACGCTGCCTTCGGCCAAGTCGATCCGGACCGATTCGAAGGGCAGTCCGCCGAGGCCGAGGGGCGGCCCGGCCGGCAGGTCCAGCATGCGCACCGTGCCGTCGGGGTCCACCAGCAGGGGCGGCGGGTGTCCGGCCCGAGCCAGATCGCACCGGCCGGCGACGGGGTCATAGACGGCGTACAGGCAGGTGGCCCCGACCTCCCCGGAGGCCTCCTCCACCTGCCGTCGCGCGTCCGGGCCCTCCTCCCGGTCGAGTCGGATGACGAGATCGTCCAGACGGGTGAGCAGCTCGTCGGGCGCGAAGTCGGCGTCGGCGAGGGTCCGTACCGCCGAACGCAGGCGGCCCATCGTGGCCGACGCGCGCACCCCGTGCCCCACCACGTCGCCCACGGCCAGCGCGACCCGTCCCCCCGACAGCGCGATGACGTCGAACCAGTCTCCGCCGATCTCGTCCCCGGGCCCGGCGGGCAGGTATCGGTAGGCCAGGTCCACGGCCGCGACCTCGGGCAGTCGTTCGGGCAGCAGGCTGCGCTGGAGCGTGAGCGCGGTGCGGCGCTCACGGGTGTAGCGGCGGGCGTTGTCGATGCTCACCGCGGCCCTGGCGGCGATCTCCTCGGCGAGGATCAGGTCGTCCGGGCCGAAGGCGTCCGGGGTCCGGTGCCGCATGAGATGCATGACACCGAGCGTGACCCCCCGGGCGCGCAGGGGAACCATCAGCACCGTGTGAATCTTGAAACGGCGGATGCTCTCGGCGCGGGCCGGCGAGGCCGTAACCCACGCGCGCAGCGACGCATCGCCCGCGCTGTAGTGGCGCCCCCGGCCGGTGATCAGAGCCAGGGCCGGGGGTGCGCCGGGCGGGTAGACGTCGGTGTCGCCAGCGGCAACCACGGATTCCGGGCATCCCGTGAGCACCGACCGTTGCGCGGTGCGCCGGCACACGACCGGCGTGTCGGGCGGCACCGGTTGCGGCTCATGCCCCTGGACGACGGATTCCAGCAGGTCGACCGTGGCGAAGTCGGCGAATCCCGTCACCGCGACCTCGGCGAGTTCCTCGGCTGTACGGGTGACGTCGAGGGTGCTGCCGATGCGCACGCTCGCGTCGTTGAGCACGGCGAGGCGACGCCGGGCCCAGTACTGCTCGGTGATGTCGATGACCAGCGCGGACAGACCGAGTACCGCGCCCGCACGGTCCTTCAGCGGGGAAAGGAACACCGACCACGCGTGGTCGCGGACCTCGCCGGAGGCACGGAACGGCTGCTCCTCGCGGAAGATCATCTCGCCGGTGCGCACCACCTGATGCTGGAGGCGGTCGATCTCGTCCAGGGGCGGTGCGGGGTAGATCTCCCACAGGGTCCGCCCCCGCATCTCGTCCGGTCTCAGCCCCATGGCCTTGGTCATGACCTCGTTGCAGGTGACGAACCGCGCCTCGCTGTCGTAGATGGCCACGGGCAGCGGGAGCTGCGCCAGCGTGAGGTCCCACAGCTCCGCCGACTCCACCTCCGTCGGGCCGGAGGGATAGCTCACCGATGCCGGAGTCACGACCCAGTACGTGCCGGCGTCCGCGTCCACCAGCGGAGTGCCCCGTAGCAGCACGGTGACGCGGTCACCGTCGCGCTTGCGCAGTGCCAGATCGCTCGTCCACGGCTCGCCGGCGGCCAGGTGGCGACGCGTCGCGAAGGGCAGTGTTCCGCCGAGCAGAGCGGAGGCGGGCCTGCCCACCACCTCCTCGGGGCCGTGTCCGAGGAGCCTCGCCGCTCCCGCGCTCCACACCATGACGGCCCCGCGGACGTCGATGACGACCGCGAAGTCCTCGGGTGCCACCGTGGTGCTGTCGGGTTCGTTGTACATGGGCGTCTACCGACCTCGTCCCCTGCGTCGCCCGGGCACGGGCGACCGGTCACCCTGCACGGGCGCTCCCTCCAGCATCCCGCCACGGCACGACCCGCTCAACCGGCTGCGGGGCTTCCGCTAGTTGTTGATCAAGTATCCGGCCGCTTGTCCACTCGCTGGTCAGGTCGTGGGGAAGGATCAGTCGCGCCACGGATCGCGTCGGACGTGCTGTGATCGCTGATCGAACCGTTGTTGCCGGGGCCAGGGCCGGGGCCGAAGCCTGTGGGGTGTACCCGCCGGGCCTTCGTCGACGTCGGCCGCACCAAGCGCACCGAACCCGGCCTCCTCCTCGATGCCCTCGATGCCCTCGAGGCGCTGAGGTGAGTGCCGGCATGAGAAATGGCGGCACCGTTGTCAGACGCGAGCGAGTTCCGCGGCGCCGAATGAGACGTCGAAACGATCGCACCAGATGCTCACGCTGTTGTAGCTCGACGGATCGACGTCCCTGGGCAGGGCGTAGTTCTGGCTTCCCTTGTTGCCTTTGAGCTTGCCCAGGCTCACGTGCATACCGTCGTCGAAGACACGCCAACCAGCGACCCCTTTCTTCACAGGCGCGTCGGTCAGCCAGACATGCAGATCCGGTCCGTTGCTCGTGTCGAGGTTCTCCAGCCGGACGATGTGGGGGGACTGCTGCAGGATCAGGTGACACCTGACCTGGCTTGCTGAGAGGCGGCCTGGAAGGATGTCGCAGTGCCCAAGCCGTATCCGAAGGAGTTCC
>NZ_JBIRUL010000052.1:0-23696 GCF_044335095.1 Streptomyces sp. NPDC020597
TCGATGTCGTCGCCCTCCTCGCTGCTGCACTGGACCCGCCGCATGATCGAGATCCGCAAACAGAACCCCGCCTTCGGCCTCGGCACCTACACCGAACTCCCCTCCTCCAACCCCGCCGTCCTCGCCTTCCTCCGCGAGCACGAGGACGACCTCGTCCTGTGCGTGCACAACTTCTCCCGCTTCGCACAGCCCACCGAACTCGACCTCAGCCGCTTCCACGGCCGCTACCCGGTCGAGCTCTTCGGCGGCGTCCGGTTCCCGCCCGTCGGGGAACTGCCCTACCTGCTCACCCTCGCGGGCCACGGCTTCTACTGGTTCCGGCTCCGCACGGACGCGGT
The DNA here is from genome assembly GCF_044335095.1 of Streptomyces sp. NPDC020597. Taxonomy (NCBI): domain Bacteria; kingdom Bacillati; phylum Actinomycetota; class Actinomycetes; order Kitasatosporales; family Streptomycetaceae; genus Streptomyces; species Streptomyces sp. NPDC020597. The sequence continues at coordinate 339 of NZ_JBIRUL010000052.1, forward strand.
CTAGAACCCCGCAGCGGGGCGGTTTCCTCTGCCCCGCCCGGGGCACGCATCAGTAACACCCCGACCCCCCGGGGAAAGGAAATGTGACGAAATGGCGGAAACAGTCACACTCTCCGGCAAGACGAGCCCCGGCCTCCTCGCGTCACTGGACCCCCTGCTGCGCGAATGGCTGCCCCGGCAGCGCTGGTTCGCCGGCAAGGGGCGTCCGGTCACCGGGTTCTCACTGGTGGCGGCCACCGAACTGCTGCCCGCCGGAGCCAGGCTCGGGCTGTACCACCTGCTGGTGCGCGCCCGGCAGGGCACGGCGCCGGGCGACTGCTACCAGCTGCTGATCGGCGTCCGCGAGGCCCTGCCGCCCCGGCTGGCCCCGGCGCTGATCGGGCACGTGACCCAGGGGCCGCTGGCCGGGCGGACCGTCTTCGACGCGCTGTACGACACCCGGCCGGCCGAGATGCTGCTGGAGGCGCTGCGCACCGGGACGCGCATCGGCGCGCTGCGCTGCGAGCGCGACCCGGAACAGGAGATCCGGTCGGGACTGGTCCCGCGCCGGCTGACGGGCGAGCAGTCGAACTCGTCCGTGATCTATGGAGATACGTTCATTCTGAAGCTGCTGCGCCGGGTCGTGCCCGGCGTCAACCCGGACCTCGAGCTGCCGCTGGCGCTGGCCCGCGAGGGCTGCCCCCGGGTGCCCGCACCGACCGCGTGGATGCACGCGGACCTCGGCGACGGCGCGAGCGAGGACGAGTCGTACGTCCTGGCCGTGCTCCAGCCGTATGTGCAGGGCGCGGCGGACGGCTGGGAGCTGGCGCTGCGGGAACTCGCCAAGGGCGAGGACTTCGCCGCCGAGGCGCGGGCGCTGGGCCGGGCCACGGCCGAGGTGCACGGGGCGCTGGCCAGGGCGCTGCCCACGGCGACGCTGGGGCAGGCGCAGATGGGACCGACGGTGCACGGCATGACCGAGCGGCTCGACGCGGCGGCGCAGGCGGTGCCCGCGCTGCGTCCGTACGCGCCCGCACTGCGCACCGCGTTCACCGCGCTGGCCGACCTCGCGGCCGAGGGCTGCACCTGGACCGCCCAGCGCGTCCACGGCGACCTGCACCTCGGGCAGTGTCTGCGCGACGCCTCGGGCGAGTGGTCGCTGATCGACTTCGAGGGCGAGCCGGCCAGGCCGCTGGGCGAGCGCCGGATGCCGCAGCCGGCGGTGCGGGACGTGGCGGGCATGCTGCGCTCCTTCGACTACGCGGCCCACTCAGCCGACCCGCCGGCCCCGGACTGGGCGCACGCCTGCCGGGCGGCCTACTGCTCCGGGTACGCGGAGGCGGCGGGCGTCGACCCGCGGACCGACCCCGTGCTGCTGCGGGCCTACGAGACGGACAAGGCGATCTACGAGGTCGTCTACGAGGCCCGGCACCGGCCGGACTGGCTCCCCGTGCCGCTGTCCGCGATACGACGCCTCGCCGCACCCCCCGACCTGCCTTGAGGAGGCTCCGCACGTGACCCCGAAGAAGGTCGAGAAGGCCGCCCCGCACCACCGCAAGTCCCCCGCCGCCCCACCGGCGGACGGCGCACCGGAGACGGGCGTCTCACCGCAGACGGCCCCCTCCACAGGGGCGGACCCCTCCGCGGGGGCGGACCCCTTGCCGAAGGCGGCCCCTCCGCCGGACGCGACCCCCTCCGCACAGGCGGCCCCCCTGCCGCAGGCAAGCCCCTCGGCTGCGGAGGCAGCCCCCACACCGCAGCCGGACCCCCTGCCGCAGGCGGACTCCTCGCCCGGGGTGGTCGCGGAGTCCTCGGGCACCCCGGCCGCCGCCGCTCCCTCGCCGGAGGCGGTCGCGGAGTTCCGCAGCGCCCCGGACGCCGCCGACCGCGCGCGTCTGCTGGAGGGCACGCATCACGACCCGCACTCCGTGCTGGGCGCGCACCCCGCGCCGGGCGGGGTGGTGTTCCGGGTGCTGCGTCCGTACGCGCGGTCGGTGGAGGTGGTCGCCGGCGAGCTGCGCGCCGTGCTCCACGACGACGGCGACGGCTTCTTCTCCGGACTGCTGCCGCTCACCGGGCCGCCGGAGTACCGGCTGCTCGTGACGTACGAGGACTCCACCCTGGAGACCGAGGACTCCTACCGCTTCCGGCCCACCCTCGGCGAGCTGGACCTGCATCTGATCGGCGAGGGCCGGCACGAGCAGCTGTGGACGGTGCTCGGCGCGCATCCGAGGACCCACGAGGGCGTGAGCGGCACGGGCTTCGCCGTGTGGGCCCCGAACGCGCGTGGCGTCCGGCTGGCGGGCACGTTCAACTACTGGGACGGCACCGGGTGCCCGATGCGGTCCCTCGGGTCGTCCGGGGTGTGGGAGCTGTTCCTGCCCGGGGTCGGCGAGGGCGCGCTGTACAAGTTCGACATCACCCGCCCCGACGGTTCGCACACCCTGCGCGCCGACCCGATGGCACGGCGTACGGAGGTTCCTCCGGCCACCTCCTCGGTCGTGGACGCCTCACGGTACGAGTGGGGCGACGCCGAGTGGCTGGCCCGGCGGGCGGAGATACCCGTGCACGAGGCCCCGTTCTCCGTGTACGAGCTTCATCTGGCCTCGTGGCGGCCGGGTCTGACGTACCGGCAGCTCGCCGAGCAGCTGCCCGCCTATGTACGGGACCTCGGTTTCACGCACGTCGAGCTGATGCCGGTCGCCGAGCATCCGTTCGGCGGGTCCTGGGGCTACCAGGTCACCGGTTTCTACGCGCCCACCGCCCGGCTCGGCACGCCGGACGACTTCAGGTACCTGGTGGACGCGCTGCACCGGGCCGGCATCGGGGTCCTGATGGACTGGGTGCCGGCGCACTTCCCGCGTGACGATTGGGCTCTGGCGGAGTTCGACGGGCGGCCGCTGTACGAGCACGCGGACCCGTTGCGCGCCGCCCATCCCGACTGGGGGACGCTGGAGTTCGACTTCGGCCGGCGCGAGGTGCGCAACTTCCTGGTGGCGAACGCCGCCTACTGGTGCGAGGAGTTCCACATCGACGGCCTGCGGGTGGACGCCGTCGCCTCCATGCTCTACCTGGACTACTCGCGCGAGGCCGGCCAGTGGACGCCGAACGAGCACGGCGGCCGGGAGAACCTGGACGCGGTGGCCTTCCTGCAGGAGATGAACGCGACGGTGTACCGCCGCAACCCGGGCGTGGTGACGATCGCCGAGGAGTCCACCGCGTGGGACGGCGTGACTCGCGCCACGCACCACTCGGGCCCCAGCGGCTTCGGCGGGCTCGGTTTCGGGCTGAAGTGGAACATGGGCTGGATGCACGACTCGCTCGCGTACATGAGCCATGAGCCGGTGCACCGCAAGTACCACCACCACGAGATGACGTTCTCGATGGTGTACGCGTACAGCGAGAACTACGTGCTGCCGATCTCCCACGACGAGGTCGTGCACGGCAAGCGGTCGCTGGTGTCGAAGATGCCGGGCGACTGGTGGCGGCAGCGCGCCGACCTGCGGGCGTACCTGGCGTACATGTGGGCCCATCCCGGCAAGCAGCTCCTGTTCATGGGGCAGGAGTTCGCGCAGGGCGCGGAGTGGTCCGAGGCGCACGGGCCCGACTGGTGGCTGCTGGATCCGGCGTACGGTGCGGAGGCCGACCACCGGGGTGTGCGGGACCTGGTGCGCGACCTCAACGCCGTCTACCGGGCGGTCCCCGCGCTGTGGCAGCGGGACACCGACCCGGCGGGCTTCGAGTGGGTGGTCGGGGACGCGTCCGAGGACAACGTCTTCGCCTTCCTGCGGCGCGACGCCGAGGGCACGCCGCTGCTGTCCGTCTCCAACCTGTCCCCCGTCGTCCGCCAGGACTACCGGCTGGGCGTCCCGGACGACGTCCCGGCCTGGCACGAGGCCCTCAACACCGACGCCGGGCGGTACGGAGGCAGCGGCGTCGGCCACCCCGACCCGGTCAAGCCGGAGCCGCAGGGCTCGCACGGCCGGCCCGCGAGCATCCGGCTGACGCTGCCCCCGCTGGCGACGGTGTGGCTGCGGCCCGCCTGAGCCGCGCCGGTGCGGCGCGGCGGCGTGCCGGCGGGTCCTCCCGCCGCACGCGCACCGCGCCGCCCCGGGACCGGGAGCGGCGCGGGCCCGGGGACCGTCACGCCGTGCTGGTCGCGGGCGCTGCGAACGCCTCGGCGAGCGCCTTGGGCAGGGGGCGGCTGTGCACCACGCCGAGCCGCTGCGTCGCACGGGTCAGCGCCACGTACAGGTCGCTGGTGCCGTACCGGGACGGCTCCACCACGAGGACGGAGTCGAACTCGAGCCCCTTGGACTGGCGGGGGTCCAGCAGGACGACGGTCCGCGTGAGGTCCGGCTCCGCGCCCGCGGTCACGCCGTCCAGCCGTGCGGCGAGCCGCCGGTGCAGGCCGCGCGGGGCGATGACCGCGAGCCGGCCCTCGGCGGGCGTCAGCTCCCGGGCCGCCTCGGCCACCGCGTCGGGCAGGTCGTCGGCCGCGCGCGCCCAGGGCCGCACGCCGGTGGACCGCACCGAGCTCGGCGGTGCGAAGTCCGGGCGTTCGGCGCGCACCACTGCGGCGGCCACCTCCATGATCTCGGCCGGGGTGCGGTAGTTGACGCCGAGGCGGGTGTGCTCCCAGCGGTCCTGCACATAGGGCTCGAGGATGTCCGCCCATGAGCCGACGCCGGCCGCCTCCGCGGTCTGCGCGGGGTCGCCGACCAGCGTCATCGAGCGGGTCGGGCAGCGCCGCATGAGCAGCCGCCACGCCATCGGCGACAGCTCCTGCGCCTCGTCGACGATGATGTGGCCGAACGCCCAGGTCCGGTCGGCCGCCGCGCGTTCGGCGGCGCTGCGGTGGTCGTCCTCCTCGTGCCGCTCGGCGAACCGCTCGGCGTCGATGATGTCGTGGGCGGACAGGACCTCGGAGTCCTCCTCCTCCTTGTCGTCGAACTCGTAGGTGCGGGAGGCGTACGAGACGTCCAGGACGCCCTGCGCGTAGGCGATCTGCGTCTCGCGTTCCCGTTCCGCCCGGGCCCGCGTCACCCGGTCGTCCTCGCCGAGCAGTTCGGCGGCCTCGTCGAGGAGCGGCACGTCGGCCACCGTCCAGGCGCGGGTCACGGGGCGGCGGATGACGGCCGCGTCGTCGTCGGAGACGTAGCCCACCGGGTCGGCGAGGAAGTCGGCCACCAGGCGCTGCGGGGTCAGCCGCGGCCACAGCTGGTCGACGGCGGCCCACACCTCGGGGTTCTCGGCGAGTTCGTCGCGGATCTGGGTGATGTCGCTCGGGTCGAGGAGGTTGCTGCCGTCGAAGGGGTCGGTGCCCAGGCGTTCGGCGACCATGTCGGTGAGCGTGTTGAGGATGTGGCCCTCGAAGTGCTCGCGGGCCGCGTTGTGCGGCAGTCCGGCGGCCCGGGTGCGTTCGCGGGCCACCCGCACGAGACCGTCGTCGAGCATGAGGATCTCGCGGTCGTGCTCGATGGCGATCACCGGGTCGGGCAGCGCCTGCCAGTCGCGTACGACGTCGGCGAGGACGTCCGCCATGTCGGCGCGGCCCTTGACCGCCGCCGCCTCGCGGGTGTCGGCGGCCGTCGCCCGCACGCCGGGGAACAGCTCGCCGACCGTCGCGAGGAGCACGCCCGTCTCGCCGAGCGCGGGCAGCACCTCGCCGATGTAGCCGAGGAAGGCGGGGTTGGGGCCGACGATCAGGACGGCCCGCTTGGCGAGCAGCTGCCGGTGCTCGTAGAGGAGGTAGGCGGCGCGGTGCAGGGCGACGGCCGTCTTGCCGGTGCCGGGACCGCCCTCGACCACCAGCACCCCTCGGTGCGGTGCGCGGATGATCTCGTCCTGCTCGGCCTGGATGGTCTGCACGATGTCGTGCATCCGGCCGGTGCGCGCCGAGTCGAGCGCCGCGAGCAGGACGGCGTCGCCGGTCGGGTCCTCGTGGCCGGTGCGGGTGGGGTCGCCGATGTCGAGGATCTCGTCGTGCAGGGCGGTGACCCGGCGGCCCTCGCTGGTCAGGTGCCGTCGTCTGCGCAGCCCCATCGGGGTGTGGCCGGTGGCGAGGTAGAAGGGGCGGGCGACGTCGGCCCGCCAGTCGATCAGGACCGGGGTGCGTTCGGCGTCGCCGGCGCGCAGGCCGATGCGGCCGATGTGGTGGTGGACTCCGGAGGCGAGGTCGACGCGGCCGAAGCACAGGGAGCCGTCGACCGCGTTCAGCGCGGCGAGCAGTCCCGAGCGCTCGGCGACGAGGATGTCCCGCTCGAGCCGGGCCTGCATGGGGGTGTCGCCCTGGGCGAGCGCGTCCGTGACGGAGACCTCGGCGTCGCCGCGCAGGGCGTCCACACGCGCGTACAGATCGTCGATGAATTCCTGCTCGCGCTGCAATTCAAAATCGGCGTTTGACAATTCAGCTCCCGCCCGGATATGATGCCTTCAGTGAACCGCATTACGACTCCATTCAAGTGAAGTCGCGAATCACTCAATATACGCCGAGAAATCCCCCGGGCACAATTGCCCGGGGGATTTCTTCGTATGCGACGCCGGTCCGCTCGGATCAGATCACGTCGGCGATTTCCTCCAGCAGCCGACGCCGGGGCCTGGCCCCCACCATCGACCGCACGGGCTCACCGCCGCGGAACACCATGAGGGTGGGCGTCGACAGCACGTGGTACGCGATCGCGGTGCGCGGATTGCGGTCCACGTCCAGCTGGACGACCTTCAGCCGCTCGCCCTCCTCCTCGGCGATGCTGCCCAGCACCGGGCCCAGCTGCCGGCAGGGTCCGCACCACTCGGCCGTGAACTGCACGAGCACCGGCAGTTCCGCCTCCAGCACCTCCGCCCCGAAATCGTCGTCCGTCACCTCGGTCACGCCGTCCGCCTTGATCACAGTTCCCGCCCTCCCAGTTCGCACCCCGGCTCCGGACCCCCCGGAACCAGCGCCTCGGCCGCCAGCTCGTCCCGCGCCCGCTCGGCCCGCGCGAGCTGTCCGGCGACCGTCTCGCGAACCGCCCGCAGCTCGCCGATGAGCGCGTCCAGCTCGTCCAGCTTGCGGCGGTAGACCACGAGCGACGCCGGACACGAGTCGCCCTGCGGGTGCCCGGCCCGCAGACACTCCACGAAGGGCCGGGTCTCCTCCAGGTCGAAACCGAAGTCCTGGAGCGTCCTGATCTGCCGCAGCAGCCGCAGATCGCCCTCGTCGTACGTCCGGTACCCGTTGTCGCCGCGCCGCGCGGGCAGCAGCCCGCGCGACTCGTAGTACCGCAGCGTCCGGGTCGTCGTCCCGGCCCGCGCGGCCAGCTCTCCGATGCGCATGTCCACGACCGTAAGCCTTGACGCCGACGTCAGGGCAAGCCGCCCGGGGTCCGGCCGGCCTTGCGGCGTGGAGCGCCCGGCCCGGGGCCGGGCAACGCAAAAAACCCGGGCGACCGAGCCACGGGGGAGTGCTCGGCCGCCCGGAGACGGTGGGCCCGGTGCGGGCCGGTGCGGAGATGGCCGGGTGTCCGGCCCCGGTTCAGGCGGGGCCGGACACCCGGAGTCCGTGGGCCGCTCAGGCCTTGGCGAGTTCCTTCTCGCCCTCTTCGCGCTGCTCGGGCAGATCCGCGGCGACGTCGTCGTCGAGGTCGTCGTGGTCGAGCAGGGTCTTCTCGTCGAACGGCAGCCCGCCCGCCAGCACCAGCTGGACGCGCTCCTTGTCGATCTCCTTGGTCCAGGTGCCGATGAGGACCGTGGCGACGGCGTTGCCGGCGAAGTTGGTGAGGGCGCGGGCCTCGCTCATGAAGCGGTCGATGCCGACGATGAGGCCCATGCCGTCCACCAGGGCGGGCTTGTGCGACTGCAGACCGCCCGCCAGGGTCGCCATGCCCGCGCCGGTGACTCCGGCCGCGCCCTTGGAGGCGACGAACAGGAAGAGCAGCAGCGGGATCTGCTCGCCGATCGACATCGGCGTGCCCATGGCGTCGGCGATGAACAGGGACGCCATGGTCATGTAGATCATGGTGCCGTCGAGGTTGAAGGAGTAGCCGGTCGGGACGGTGATGCCGACGACGGGCTTGCTGACGCCCAGGTGCTCCATCTTCGCGATGAGGCGCGGCAGCGCGGACTCCGAGGAGGAGGTCGACAGGATCAGCAGGAACTCGCGGGCGAGGTACTTGAAGAACGTCAGGATGTTCAGGCCCGTGAAGATCCTCAGCAGCGCGCCGAGCACGAGGAAGACGAACAGGAAGCACGTGGTGTAGAAGCCGAGCATCAGGACGGCGAGGCTCTTGAGCGCGTCCACGCCCGCCGAGCCGACGACCGCGGCCATCGCGCCGAACGCCCCGATGGGAGCGACCCACATGACCATCGCGAGGATGCGGAAGACGAGGCGCTGGATGTGCTCGACGCCGCGCAGGATCGGCCGGCCCGCCTTGCCCATGCCCTGCAGGGCGAAACCGCAGAGCAGTGCGACGAGCAGGGTCTGCAGGACGTCCGGCTGGGTGAACGCGGAGAGGATCGTGGTGGGGATGATGCCGAGCAGGAACTCGGTGGTGTCCTTGGCCTCCGCCGAGACCTGCGCCTGGCCGGTCTCCTTCACGGCGTCGGTGATGTGGAGGCCGCTGCCGGGCTCCAGGATGTTGCCGACGACCAGGCCGATGGTGAGCGCCACGAGCGACATGACCACGAAGTAGCCGAGCGCGATGCCGCCGACCTTGCCGACCTTGGCGGCCTGCCGTACGGACCCGATGCCGAGAACGATCGTGCAGAAGATGATCGGCGAGATCATCATCTTGATCAGGTTCACGAAGCCGGTGCCGATGGGCTTCAGCTCGACGGCGAAGTCGGGGGCGGCGAGACCCACGGCGATGCCGATGGCGACCGCGACGATCACCGCGATGTACAGGTAGTGGGTGCGGTCCCGCTTCACGGCGGGTGCGGCAGGTGCCGTATCGGGGGTGCTGCTGGCGGCCACGGCTGCCCTCCTTGACGTCTTCGTCGGCATCACCGGCGTGCGGCTCACGTCCGGGGAGTTGTGGGGGATGCCGTGACTATCCCGTGCTGCTGTGAGGGCGGTCACCCTTCCGTTCATTTAGTTCACGATCGACCTCGGGGGCACACTGACGACATGCGCATCCCCGCCCTCCCCCGCCCCCGCAGCCTGGCCGGCCAGCTGTTCGCCATGCAGGCGGTGCTGATAGCGGTCGTCGTCGCGGGATACGCGCTGTTCACGTACGTCAACGACGGCCGGCAGGCCGAGGAGGCCGCGGGCCGCCAGGCCACCGCGGTGGCCCGCTCGGTGGCCGACTCCCCCTCGGTCCGGGCGGCGATCCACACCGCGAACCCCACGGCCGAGCTTCAGCCCTACGCCCACCGCGTCATGCTCGACACCGACGTCGACTTCGTGACGATCATGAACACCGAGGGCATCCGCTGGACCCACCCGGACGTGGACCAGATCGGCCAGCGCTTCCGCGGCAACACGGCGAAGGCGCTGGCGGGCCGCACGTTCACCGAGACCTACACCGGCACCCTCGGCTCGTCCGTCCGCGCGGTCACCCCCATCAGGGACGACGACAAGCGCATCATCGGCCTGGTCAGCGCCGGCATCCGGGTCGAGGCGATCAGCGCGCGGGTGCAGGACCAGGTGACGGCCCTGTTCGCGTGGGCGGTCGGCGCGCTCGCGCTCGGCGCGATCGGCACGTACGTCATCAACGCGTCCCTGCGCCGCCACACCCACGGTATGAACGCCACCGAGCTGAGCCGGATGCACGACTACCACCAGGCCGCGCTGCACGCGGTCCGCGAGGGGCTGCTGATGCTGGACGGACAGTACAAGGTGGCCCTGATCAACGACGGGGGCCGTGAGCTGCTGGGCGTCTCGGGGGACGTGGTCGGCGCGTCGGTGGCGGAGCTCGGCCTGCCGGCCCCGCTGACGGGCGCGCTGCTCGCCTCGGAGCCGCGGGTGGACGAGGTGCATCTGACGGCGGACCGGGTACTGGTGGTGAACACCTCCCCGGTGTCCGGCGGCGAACGGCGCGGGACGGTGGCGACCCTGCGCGACGTCACGGAACTCCAGTCCCTGATGGGCGAGTTGGACTCCGAACGCGGATTCACCCAGGCTCTGCGCTCGCAGGCCCACGAAGCGGCCAACCGTCTCCACACGGTCGTCTCGCTGATCGAGCTGGGGCGTGCCGAGGAGGCCGTGGACTTCGCGACGGCGGAACTGGAGCTGGCGCAGGCCCTGACGGACCAGGTGGTCGCCGCCGTCAGCGAGCCGGTCCTCGCGGCTCTGCTGCTGGGCAAGACGGCCCAGGCCAACGAGCGGGGCGTGGAGCTGGTGGTCTCGCAGGAGAGCACCCTGGACGACGGGCTGCTGCCCGAGACCCTGCCCGCCCGCGACCTGGTGACGATCCTCGGCAACCTCATCGACAACGCGGTGGACGCGGCCCAGGGCAGCGTCCGCGCGAAGGTCACGGTGACGGCTTCCACGGAGGGCTCCGAGCTGCTGCTCCGGGTCGCCGACACGGGGACGGGTGTGGATCCCGCGCACGCCTCCCAGGTCTTCGAGCGCGGCTTCTCCACGAAACCGGCCGGGCCGGGCGGGCGGGGCCTCGGTCTCGCGCTGGTCCGGCAGGCCGTGCAGCGGCACGAGGGAACGCTGTCGGTGACGGAGGCGGCGGGCGGCGGGGCCGAGTTCGCGGTGCGCCTGCCGTTGCGCACGAAGGCCGCGTCCGGTACCTCCGGATCCGTGTCGGGACCGGGAGGCAGAGGATGAGCGAGGAACCGATCAGAGTGCTGGTCGTGGAGGACGACCCGGTCGCCGCGGACGCCCACGTCATGTACGTCGGACGGGTGCCGGGGTTCGTCGCCGTGGGGAAGGCGCACACCGGGGCGGAGGCCCGGCGGCTGCTGGACCGCACGCCGGTGGACCTGCTCCTGCTGGACCTGCACCTGCCCGACGCGCACGGGCTGCAGCTGGCCCGCTCCCTGCGGGCGGCGGGCTACCACGCGGACGTGATCGCGGTGACGTCGGCGCGGGACCTCACCGTGGTCCGGGAGGGCGTCTCGCTGGGCGTCGTCCAGTACGTGCTGAAGCCGTTCACATTCGCGACCCTGCGGGACCGGCTGGTCCGGTACGCCGAGTTCCGCGGCGCGGCGGGCGAGGCCAGCGGTCAGGACGAGGTCGACCGGGCGCTCGCCGCCCTGCGCGCCCCCGGCCCGGCGGCCCTCCCCAAGGGCCTGAGCGCCCCGACCCTGGAGCGCGTCACGTCGACGGTGCGGGAGTCGCCGGAGGGGCTGACGGCGGCCGGCGTGGCCGAGGCGGTGGGCATCTCCCGGATCACTGCCCGGCGGTATCTGGAGCATCTGGTGGAGTCGGGCCGGGCCGAGCGCAAGCCGCTGTACGGACAGGTGGGACGCCCCGAGCTGGTGTACCGGTGGGTCAGGGGAGCAGCGAAGAGCCGCTGACCGACGAGCCCCGGCAACGCCTCGGCGAGCAGGCGGCGAGCCGGTGGAGCGGATCGTGCCCCTGGACCGGCGGCTGCTGGAGGCCGCGCTGCAGGAGCTGCACCGGGACTACCAGGGCCGGATGGTCGCCACCCTGAGCTGGGGCGAGGGCGGCGCGGCCGGCGAGGCGAGCGACGCCGGCCGGGACTTCCTCGACCGGATCGTCGACCGCTTCTGGACCGGCGTCGCGAACCGGACCGCCTGAGGAGGCGGACGTCCGGCAGACCGCCGGGCCGCCCGGCGGGGGCGGCCCGGGGTCAGGCCTAGAAGACCGACTCGGCCTCGACGATCCGGTCCGCGGGGACCGTCTTCAGCTCGGTGACCGCCTCGGCCAGCGGCACCATCACCACGTCCGTGCCGCGCAGCGCCGTCATCCGTCCGAACTGGCCGCGGTGCGCCGCCTCCACCGCGTGCCAGCCGAAGCGGGTCGCGAGGACGCGGTCGTAGGCCGTCGGGACGCCGCCGCGCTGGACGTGGCCGAGGATGACCGGGCGGGCCTCCTTGCCGAGCCGCCGCTCGAGCTCGTAGGCCAGCGCCGTGCCGATGCCCTGGAAGCGCTCGTGACCGAACTGGTCGATCGCGCCCTTGCTGTAGTCCATGGTGCCCTCGGCCGGGTGCGCGCCCTCGGCGACGCAGATCACCGCGAACTTCTTGCCGCGCGCGAACCGCTCCTCGACCATCTTCACCAGGTCCGCGGGGTCGAAGGGCCGTTCGGGCAGGCAGATGCCGTGCGCGCCCGCCGCCATCCCGGACTCCAGCGCGATCCAGCCCGCGTGGCGGCCCATGACCTCGACGACCATGACCCGCTGGTGGGACTCGGCGGTGGTCTTCAGACGGTCCATCGCCTCGGTGGCGACCCCGACCGCCGTGTCGAAGCCGAAGGTGCGGTCGGTGGAGGAGATGTCGTTGTCGATCGTCTTGGGCACGCCCACCACCGGCAGCCCGGCGTCGGACAGCATCCGCGCCGCCGTCAGCGTCCCCTCGCCGCCGATCGGGATGAGCGCGTCGATGCCGAAGTCGTGGATCATGTCGGAGGCGCTCTCGCAGGCCTCGCGCAGCCGGTCGCGCTCCAGGCGGGAGGAGCCGAGGATGGTGCCGCCGCGGGCGAGGATGCCGCTCACCGCGTTGAGGTCGAGCCCCCGGTAGCGGCCGTCGAGGAGCCCGGCGTAGCCGTCCTCGAAGCCGATGACCTCGTCGCCGTAATGGTCGACGGCGCGGTGCACGACCGACCGGATCACTGCGTTCAGGCCGGGGCAGTCGCCGCCTGCCGTGAGGACTCCGATGCGCATCGTGCTGTGTCTCCTGCTCGCTGTCGTTGCCGGTGAGCCGGATCCGATTGTTTCACGCCGCCGAGCACGCTGTCTCTTGACGGGCGCCTTAACCACGGCCGGGGGTATTGTCAAGAGGGATCTGCTCACCTAGGTGGGCGATTTTTGTGTCCCGGAACAGATGCCCCGGAACAGAGGCCCCGGACAAAGGCCCGGACCAAGCACCCCGGAACGAAACGGAGAGCTGGCGTGACCCGCAGCGTGTACGTGACCGGTATCGACCGCGGCGACGGCCGCCAGGTCGTCGAACTGGGGGTCATGGAGCTCCTGACCCGGCAGGTCGACCGGGTGGGCGTGTTCCGCCCCCTCGTCCACGACGGGCCCGACCGGCTCTTCGAACTGCTGCGTGCGCGCTACCGGTTGGCGCAGGATCCGGCCACGGTCTACGGCATGGACTACCACGAGGCGTCCGCCCTGCAGGCGGAGCAGGGCGCGGACGAACTGGTCTCGACCCTCGTGGAGCGCTTCCACCGCGTCGCCCGCGCCTACGACGTCGTCCTCGTCTTGGGCACCGACTACGCCGACACCCAGTTCCCGGACGAACTCGCCCTCAACGCGCGTCTGGCCAACGAGTTCGGTGCGTCCGTGATCCCGGTCGTCGGCGGCCGCAAGCAGACGGTGGAGTCCGTGCTCGCCGAGACCCGCAACGCCTACCGGGCGTACCAGGGTCTCGGTTGCGACGTTCTCGCCATGGTGACCAACCGGGTCGACCGGGAGGACCGGGAGGAGATCGCCTCCCGGCTGGCCGCCCGGGTGCCCGTGCCCTGTTACGTGCTGCCCGACGAGCCCGCGCTGTCCGCGCCGACGGTCTCGCAGATCAGCCACGCCCTCGGCGCGCGGGTGCTGCTGGGCGACGACTCCGGACTGGCCCGCGACGCCCTCGACTTCGTCTTCGGCGGGGCGATGCTGCCGAACTTCCTCGAGGCGCTGACCCCGGGCTGTCTGGTCGTCACCCCGGGCGACCGTGCGGACCTGGTGATCGGTTCGCTGGCCGCGCACAGCGCCGGCACCCCGCCGATCGCCGGTGTGCTGCTCACCCTCGGCGAAGTGCCGACACAGGAGATCCTGACGCTCGCCGCCCGCCTCGCCCCCGGCACACCGGTCGTGTCGGTGCCCGGCAACAGTTTCCTCACCGCCGAGCAGCTGTTCTCCCTGGAGGGCAAGCTGAACGCGGCCACGCCGCGCAAGGCGGAGACCGCGCTGGGGGTGTTCGAGCGGCACGTGGACACGGGTGATCTGCTGCGGCGCGTCTCCGCGCCGAGCACCGACCGCGTCACGCCGATGATGTTCGAGCACAAGCTCCTCGAACAGGCCCGCTCCGACAAGCGCCGGGTCGTGCTGCCGGAGGGGACCGAGGAGCGGGTGCTGCACGCGGCCGAGGTGCTGCTGCGCCGCGGCGTGTGCGACCTCACCCTGCTCGGGCCGGTGGACCAGATCCGCAAGAAGGCCGCCGACCTGGGCATCGACCTCGGCGACTGCCGGCTCGTCGACCCGGCGACCAGCGAGCTGCGCGACGCCTTCGCCGAGAAGTACGCCGCACTGCGCGCCCACCGGGGCGTCACCGTCGAGCTGGCCTACGACGTCGTCTCCGACGTGAACTACTTCGGCACCCTCATGGTGCAGGAGGGCCTCGCCGACGGCATGGTCTCCGGGTCCGTGCACTCGACGGCGGCCACCATCCGGCCGGCGTTCGAGATCATCAAGACCAAGCCGGACGCCGACATCGTGTCGTCGGTGTTCTTCATGTGCCTCGCCGACAAGGTCCTGGTCTACGGCGACTGCGCGGTGAACCCCGACCCGGACGCCGAGCAGCTCGCCGACATCGCCGTCCAGGCGGCCGCCACGGCCGCGCAGTTCGGCGTGGAGCCGCGGATCGCGATGCTGTCGTACTCCACCGGCACGTCCGGCTCGGGCGCGGACGTCGACAAGGTGCGGGAGGCGACGGAGCTGGTGCGCAGGCGGCGCCCCGACCTGAAGATCGAGGGGCCGATCCAGTACGACGCCGCCGTCGAGCCGACCGTCGCCGCCACCAAGCTGCCGGGCTCCGAAGTCGCCGGCCAGGCCAGCGTGTTGATCTTCCCGGACCTCAACACCGGCAACAACACCTACAAGGCCGTGCAGCGTTCGGCCGGCGCGATCGCGGTGGGGCCGGTGCTGCAGGGGCTGCGCAAGCCGGTGAACGACCTGTCCCGGGGCGCTCTCGTCCAGGACATCGTCAACACCGTCGCCATCACGGCGATCCAGGCCCAGATTCCGTCCCAGACCGGCCGGGACTCCGGCCGGACCCCCAGCGAGAAGGCGACCGACCTGTGAGCGCGACCCGCGTCCTCGTCCTCAACTCCGGCTCCTCGTCGGTGAAGTACCAGCTGCTCGACATGCGGGACAGCAGCCGGCTGGCGAGCGGGCTCGTCGAGCGCATCGGCGAGCGGACCTCCCGGCTCAAGCACTCCCCGCTCGCCGCCGGCGGCGCGACCCGTGAGCAGAGCGGGCCGTTCGCCGACCACGACGCGGCGCTGAAGGCCGTCGCCGAGGAGCTGGCCAGGGACGGCCTCGGGCTGGACTCCCCCGAGCTCGCCGCGATCGGGCACCGGGTCGTGCACGGCGGGCGGCACTTCACCCGGCCGACCGTGGTCGACGACGCGGTGCTCGCCGAGATCGAGCGGCTGATCCCGGTCGCGCCGCTGCACAACCCGGCGAACCTGACGGGCATCCGCACGGCGACGGCCCTGCGCCCCGACCTGCCGCAGGTCGCCGTGTTCGACACCGCCTTCCACACGACGATGCCGGAGTCGGCGGCCCGCTACGCGATCGACGTCGAGACGGCCGACGCGCACCGGGTGCGGCGCTACGGCTTCCACGGGACGTCGCACGCGTACGTCTCCCGGGCGACGGCGAGGCTGCTGGGCAGGTCCCCCGAGGAGGTGAACGTCATCGTGCTGCACCTCGGCAACGGGGCGTCGGCGTCAGCCGTCGAGAGGGGCCGCTGCGTGGACACCTCGATGGGGCTGACGCCCTTGGAGGGCCTCGTCATGGGTACGCGCTCGGGAGACGTCGACCCGGCCGTCATCTTCCATTTGGCTCGTGTCGGCGGAATGTCCATCGACGAAATCGATGCTCTTCTCAACAAGAAGAGCGGTCTGGTCGGGCTCTGCGGGGACAACGACATGCGGGAGATCCGTCGGCGGGTCGACGAGGGCGACGAGCGGGCGAAGCTCGCGTTCGACATCTACATTCACCGGCTGAAGAAGTACATCGGGGCCTATTACGCCGTGCTCGGGCACGTGGACGCGGTGGCGTTCACCGCCGGGGTCGGGGAGAACGCGGCTCCGGTGCGCAAGGCGGCGCTCGCGGGTCTGGGCTCCCTGGGCCTGGCCGTGGACGACGCACTGAACGCGGTGCGCGGTGACGAGCCGCGGCTGATCTCGCCCGCCGGCGCGCGGGTGGCGGTCGCCGTGGTGCCGACGGACGAGGAACTGGAGATCGCGACACAGACCTACGCACTGGTGAAGCGGTAATCATTTGTGACTCCGCCATGCGCAACTGAGCAGGAAAGCAACTGAGCACACTCCTTCTCATTTGTTCTCCGTCAGACGGAATATTCCGTTGCGAAACAAACCGATAGGATCGCCCCATGCGCCGTTCGAAAATCGTCTGTACTCTCGGCCCCGCGGTCGACTCCCACGAAATGCTCGTGTCGCTGATCGAGGCCGGCATGAACGTGGCCCGTTTCAACTTCAGCCACGGCTCCCACGCCGAGCACCAGGGCCGGTACGACCGTGTCCGTGCCGCCGCCAAGGAGACCGGCCGGGCCATCGGTGTCCTCGCCGACCTCCAGGGCCCCAAGATCCGCCTCGAGACCTTCGCCGAGGGCCCGGTCGAGCTGGTGCGGGGTGACGAGTTCACCATCACCACCGACGACGTCCCCGGCGACAAGACGATCTGCGGCACGACCTACAAGGGCCTGCCCGGCGACGTCTCGCGCGGCGACCAGGTCCTCATCAACGACGGCAACGTCGAGCTCAAGGTCCTCGACGTCGAGGGCCCGCGGGTGCGGACGATCGTCATCGAGGGCGGGGTCATCTCCGACCACAAGGGCATCAACCTGCCCGGCACGGCCGTCAACGTGCCCGCGCTGAGCGAGAAGGACATCGAGGACCTGCGGTTCGCGCTGCGCATGGGCGCGGACCTGGTCGCGCTGTCCTTCGTCCGGGACGCCAAGGACGTCGCCGACGTCCACCGGGTCATGGACGAGGAGGGCCGCCGGGTCCCCGTCATCGCCAAGGTGGAGAAGCCGCAGGCGGTGGAGAACATGGAGGACGTCGTGATGGCGTTCGACGGTGTGATGGTCGCCCGTGGCGACCTCGCCGTCGAGTACCCGCTCGAGCGGGTCCCCATGGTGCAGAAGCGCCTGATCGAGCTGTGCCGGCGCAACGCCAAGCCGGTGATCGTGGCGACCCAGATGATGGAGTCGATGATCACCAACTCGCGGCCGACCCGCGCCGAGGCCTCCGACGTGGCCAACGCGATCCTGGACGGCGCGGACGCGGTCATGCTGTCGGCCGAGTCGAGCGTGGGCGCGTATCCGATCGAGACCGTCAAGACGATGTCGAAGATCGTCACCGCGGCCGAGCAGGAGCTGCTCAGCAAGGGTCTGCAGCCGCTCGTCCCGGGCAAGAAGCCGCGCACGCAGGGCGGTTCGATCGCGCGCGCCGCGTGCGAGATCTCCGACTTCCTCGGCGGCCGGGGCCTGGTGGCGTTCACCCAGTCCGGCGACACCGCCCGCCGGCTCTCGCGCTACCGCGCGTCCCAGCCGATCATCGCCTTCACCACCGACGAGGACACCCGCAACCAGCTGGCGCTCAGCTGGGGCGTCGAGTCGCACGTCGTGCCGTTCGTGAACACCACGGACGAGATGGTGGACATGGTCGACCAGCAGATCGCCAAGATCAACCGCTTCAACCCGGGCGACGTCGTCATCATCACCGCCGGCTCGCCCCCCGGCGTCCCCGGCACCACCAACATGCTCCGGGTCCACCACCTCGGCGGCGGCTCCCGCGACTGAGCGGGCAGCGGCCCCTGAAGGGCCCTGTACGCGCCTGAGGGCGCCTCCTGTGACACAGGGGGCGCCCTCAGGCGTTTGTGCGGCTCCCGGACGGGCTGGTGGGCTCGCGCGGCGCTCGGCTCAGCCGGCGGTCGTGAACTGGTGCAGTCCGGGGACGTGCAGCGTGCCGCCGAACTGGCCGGCCTGCTGGACCTTCGCGTTGGTGAAGTAGATCAGCGGGATGTTCAGCGGCGGCGGGCTCTTCGGGCTGAACGTCACCGGTATCAGGCCGAACAGGTTCCCGGAGATGCTCTCCGTGTACATGACCGTGTCGCCGTCGCGGATGGTGGACGTCGTGCCCTTGCCGGCCTGCACGTGGTACGTCTTGCCGGACTGCTTGTCGTTGACCGTCTGGTGCAGGTCGCCGATGTCGGTGCCGCCGGAGATGACGTACTTCAGCACTTCCTTGACCGTGCCGTTGGCCGTCTTCACCTTCACGACGCCCTGGTAGTCGGCGCCCTTGAGCAGCAGCGAGCTCGCGTTGAGGTACCAGGGTTCGTCGGGCAGCGCGACCTTGCCGTTGTCGATCCCGCCCTCGTCGTCGGTGGCGGCGGGGCAGTCCTCGGCGTCCTTCGCGGCGTCCTTGGAGGCGCTCGGCGAGGCCGTGGCGTCGGCGGCGGTGTCCTTGACGTCCTTCGCCGTCTCCCCGGCCTTGTCGGCGGTGTCCTCGGCGGTGTCCTTCGCCTTGCCGGTGACGGCGTCGGCGGTGTCCTTGGACGTGCCCGAGGAGGTCTTCCCCGAGGACGTCTTGCCGGAGGAGGTCTTGCCGGACGACGAGTCGCCGGACGTGCCCGAGCCGGAGGCGTCCGAGGAGCCGGAGCCCGACGCGGCGTCACCGGCCGGGGCGGAGGCCGACGGCGAGGGGTCGGCCCCGGTCGTCGCGTCGGCGTCCTTGCCGTCGAACAGGTCCGTGATGGCGTCGCCGATGGTCTCCAGGACGTTCTTGCCCGTCTCGGTGTCCGTCGGGGCCGTCGTCGTGGTGTCGGCGGACGTCGCGGACTTCTCGGGGGCGGAGGACGCCGACGGGGAGGGCTTCGCCGCGTCGTCGGAACCTGAATCCGACGAGGCGGAACCGCCCTTGCCCGAATCGCCCGCCGTGCCCTTGGAGTCGTCCGAGTCGCCCTTGGAGCTGTCCGAGGAGTCCTTGGAGTCGTCCTTGGAGTCGTCCTTGGCGTCGTCCTTCGTGTCGCCCTTGGCGTCGTCGGCGGACTCGCTCGCGGAGGCGGACGGCGAGGCGGAGGCGTCCGCGAGGGCCGCCACGCAGTCCTTGTACTCGTCGATCGTGAGGCTCTTGGACGCCGGCTGGCCCTCGGCGTTGGCGAGGGTGGGCGTGAAGCCCATGCCCATCAGCACCGCCGTCGGCATGGCCGCCAGGGCTATCGCCTTGCCGGCCGGCATGTGGAACCTGGTGAACAGCGGCTTCTTGGGTGCCGCGTGCCGCGGCCCGGTGCTTCTCACGCGGGCAGCGTCCACATCGCTCCCGGTGGAAACCTCGTCAGCCGGCACTGTGCCTCCCGTTCGCCCCGTTCGCCGGGCTCGTTCCTGACAGATCGTGCAGGTCGTGCAGGTCGTTCGGCTCGCCCGGCCCGTCGGCGTCCTTCGTGAAGGACGGGCCGCCGGTCCGGTCCGGTCCCGTGCTGTACGGGTTCTCGGCGAGGTCGCCGGTCTTCGCGGGGCCCTCGGGGAACGCGCCCTCGGGAGCTCCACCGGCGTCGGCGGACGCCTCCGGGCCCGGGGCGGGCGCGGGCGGCGCGCCGGGAGCCCACGACACGGCCATCGCCCCGCCGATCAGCGCGAAGAAGAAGCCGATCAGGAAGCCGCCGAGGTTGGACACCGGGATGGACACCAGGCCGAGCAGGATCGCCGCGACGCCCGCGAAGACCTGAACGTGCTTCTGGAACCACAGACTGATGCCCAGGACGCCGAGCAGGACGCCGATGATCAGCGACCCCGCGCCCGCCGTGGTCGCCATCGCCAAGGTCAGATGGCCCACCTGGAGGTGGGCGTAGGGGAAGTAGGCGATGGGGAAGCCGGCGATAAGGACGAACAGGCCCGCCCAGAACGGCCTGGTGCCCCGCCAGGCGCGGAACTGCTGCCTCCGGCGGGTGAACTGCCCGGGGGCGTCAGGGGTCTCGGCGCTCATGGAAAACAGCTCCCTGGTGCGGCTTTGCTGTGGTGGTGAGTCGTACGACTGGTGAAGCCCCGGGCTTCAGACTGGACGGGCGGGGGCGCCACCGGCTCCCCCGCCCGTCAGAGAGTGCTTAGTAGCACTCCTTGACACCCGACGACAGCGACATCTTCAGGCCGCTGAGCTTGAAGGTTCCGGCAGTGGTGGCCCACGCCGTCTGCTTCACGTCGGTCAGGGTGGCCTTCTCGGCGTCCTGACCGAAGCCGAACGGGTTGGCGGCGTCACCGCTCTTGATGCCGGGACCCTTGAGGTCCTTGCCGGCGACGCCGATCCGGATGTTCTCGAACGTCGCGTCGGCGCTGAGGTCCTCGACGTCGATGTAGAGGTTGTCGGCCTCGACCGGCTTGCTGCCGCCGCCCGCCTTCAGCGTCAGGCTCACCGAGCCGAGCAGCGGGATGTTCGGCGTGACCACGGACTGGCACATGTTCGTGATCTCGGCCTTGGTGAAGGACGAGACCGCGACCGCGTGAGCAGTCTTGCTGCCGTCGAGGTTGTACCCCGAGTCGATGGCTCCGTACTGCGCGAAGCCGGTACCGACGAGCTTGTCGGCGGTGACCTTGAACGACTGCCCCGAAACACTGAACGACGCGGCCAGGGCACCCTGCGCGAGGGCGACACCTATACACGCCGTAGCGGCGACGCTGGGGACCATGACCACAGCGAAGCGCTTCCATCTGGTCCCGCCACGCACCTGGGACTCCATATTTCCTCCTTCTCGGACGTACATCTCCTGGCTCCGGCTCGCCTCCGATGAGGGCGAGTCAGCCGGCCAGGGATGGGAGAAGTGCTACGTCCTCGGGAAGGGGAGCGCCTGTTCCGGAGGCGCGTACCGCGCACCGAATCACCGGCGATCACCCCCGAGCGACAACCACTGGTCGCGCCTGACACGCATCACGCACAACCTTGCCGGACAGGCTCCGCCTCGGCGAAGACCCCCCTGTCCGAGGGCCGACGTCACTGTCGTCGACCCTGCTCGGTGGGGACCCAGGAGAACCCGTCCGCCCAACCGGCTGTCGGGGTACGGGATTGGACCGAGCGTGGCCGATCGTGGTGCATTCTCGCCGCCCGCACAAGGGGGTTCGTTACTGGCTAGTAACGGCCGGATAACCGAACAACGACCCACAGGTCTCGGCCGACGACGCAGGGTGTCTTTCATGCCCAGGACAAAACTGTTGACCAATGGACAGAAACCGACAGACCGACGGCCTGGCCTTACTCCTAGTAACAGCGGCCGCGATTACCAAGATTTGGTAAAGCGCGGCCGCTGGGGAACCACTTCGACGAAATTTTCACTCCGACACCACCGGCCCCGACGTTTAGCGACTGGTCAGAACCGGGGCCGGACGGGGTCAGAACAACGCGCGCGCCAGCGCCCGCCGTGCCGCCGCCACCCGTGGGTCGTCGGGGCCGACCACGTCGAACAGTTCGAGCAATCTCACCCGCGCGGCGTCCCGGTCGTCGCCGGCCGTGCGCCGCACGGTGTCGATGAGCCTGCCGAAGGCGTCCTCGACATGACCGCCCACCAGGTCCAGGTCGGCCGCGGCGATCTGGGCCGCGACGTCGGTGGGACGTTCGGCCGCGTCACTGCGTACCCGCTGCGGATCCATGTCGCCGACCCGCTGGAGCAACTCGGCCTGGGCGAGACCGAGTCGGGCCTCGGGGTTTGCGGGGTCGTCGGCCAGGACGTTCTTGTAGGCCTGCACCGCGCCGCCGAAGTCGCCCCCGTCCAGCGCCTGCACGGCGGCTTCGAGGAGCGCGTCGTACGGTCCGACGGGCTCGGCCGGAGCGGCCTGGGCGTCGCCCGGGCCGGCGTCGGGGTCGACGGTCAGGCCGGTCAGCCCGAACCGCTGCTCGGCGACCTGCACCAGCTGGTCGAGGGTCTGGCGGATCTGCGCCTCGCCGGCCGCGCCCTGGAAGAGGGGCAGCGCCTGTCCGGCGACGACGGCGAACACGGCCGGAATGCCCTGCACCCCGAACTGCTGCATCAGCATCTGGTTGGCGTCGACGTCGATCTTGGCGAGCAGGAAGCGGCCGTCGTACTCGAGGGCGAGTCGCTCCAGGACCGGGCTCAGCTGTTTGCACGGCTGGCACCACTCGGCCCAGAAGTCGATGACGACGGGCACCTCGGCGGACCGCTGCAGGACCTCCCGCTCGAACCCCGCCTCGTCGACGTCGATCACGAGGTCGGCCGGGGAGACGGCTCCCGTGCCGCCCTGCCGTGCCGCTTCGGCGCGCGTCTGTTCCGCCTTGGCCTTGGCCTCCTGGGCCGCCTTCACCGCGGCGAGGTCGACGACTCCGCTCATGGACATGTTCCGTGGCTGCATGCGTCTATCCTCCCCCGTCCGCGCGCCTGCGTGAAAAGCGATCCGAATACTCCCGAACATCCCGGGCACGGGCGCTCGGGTCCCCACCCCGCGCCGTGCCGGGTCCGGCTCGCGTACGTCCGTCGCGAGCTTTCGCTACGAGTCGTAGCGTAATGGCACCGAGTGCTCTCGCGCCAAGCGCCTCCCAGTGATCTGCCTCACGGACGCAGCGGAAAAACCTGCGGTTATGGTCGGAGAATGCAGAGCCGCACGCCCGCAGTCCGTACGGGCCGCCCGCGCAGCGCCGCCGCGGACGCCGCGATCCTGGCCGCGACGCGTGCGGCGCTGGTCGAGCTGGGCTGGTCGAAACTGACCCTGGGCGACGTGGCGACACGCGCCGGCGTCGCCAAGACGACGCTCTACCGCCGCTGGGCCGGCAAGAACGAACTGGTCGTGGACGCGGTCGCGGAACTGTTCGACGAGCTCGAACTCCCCGACCGCGGCAGCCTCGCCGCCGACATCGAGGGCGTGGTCCTGCAGTTCGCGGCGATCCTGGCGCAACCGGAGGCCAAGAACGGCCTGATGGCGGTCGTCGCCGAGTCCACCCGCGACGACGCTCTGCGCGAGCGCATCCGCGCCTCCATCGTCGAGCCGCAGAAGGGCCTGGTCCTGGAGGGCCGCGCCCGGGCCCAGGCGCGCGGCGAACTCCCCATGGAGACCGACCCGGCCGAGGCCGCGCGCACCGTCGACCTCATCTTCGACGTCGTGGCGGGAGCGGTGGTGCACCGCACGCTGGTCAGCGCGGAACCGGCGGACGAGGAATGGGTGCACGCCTTCACCCGGGTCCTGCTCCTGGGCCTGACGCCGGCCTCCGGGCAGGCCTAGGTGTATTGCCCTGAGAGGTTGGGGACGCGGCTGGCGGGTGGTTGGCCCTTCAGCGCGGTGTGTCCGCGGTGGTGATTGTAGGTGTGCAGC
>NZ_JBIRUL010000053.1:0-23629 GCF_044335095.1 Streptomyces sp. NPDC020597
TCCGGTTACCGCCGGCTCAGCCCCCGTTACGAGCGCCAGTCCCGCAACTACCTGGCCTTTCTCGGCCTCGCTGCAACCCTGTGCTGCTACAAGCGACTGGTCCGCCTCACCACATAGGACACCGTCTAAGAAGAGACCGGCGAGGTAGCTGTCCGGGGTCTTGTCGTACCTGGTGGCGATGCCTCGCCCAGGCCTTGAGCTTTGTGATCAGGCGCTCGACAGTGTTCCTCTCCTTGTGGAGGTCGGCGTCGTGACCGACGGGTCGGCAGCCTCGGGAGCCCTTCTTCTTCCGGTCGGCGGCCTGGTCCATCTTCTCCGGCGTGACAGGATTGATGCCGCGTTTGCGCAGGTGGACGCGGTTTCCGCAGGGCGAGTAGGCCTTGTCCCCGCGACGGCGTCGGGTCTGGTGCGAGAGCGGCCGACCGGCCCACGGACCCGGATCTTCTTCAGTACCGGGATGAACTGTGGACTGTCGGCCGCCTTCCCGGCGGTCAGGACGAACGCAAGCGGGCGGCACTTGCGGTCGGCAGCGAGGCGGACCTTGCTGGTCTGCCCGCCTCGCGAGCGTCCCGAAAGGGCAGCCTTCAGGCGGAGCTTTCGGCGACGCAGGACGCGTCGTCGTTCCTCCCTCACGGGATCGGCTTCAGCGTCCTGCCCGTTGTTCCTGCCAGACAGCAGCGGATGCCTGCGATGATGCGGCAGTGAACAAGGTGTCGCAAGAAACTGTCACGAACGATTCCCGCTTCGTGGTCCCCGGGTCAGGTGTGATGCCGAGGCATGTGCTCTGCGCGGTCGGAGTGGGCCTGGATCTCGATGTACTCAACCGGGCGGTCGAGGCGTCCGGCGCGGGGGACTTCATAGTCGATGAGTTGCAGCAGTATCCGGACCCCCGGATGCGTGAGGCTTTCGGCGCCTCGCTGGATGCCCGCCGGCCCACCCGCGACGACGAGTTCGGCGATGACGACTGGGCCGCGGTGGACGCGCATGACTCGGTTGCGTATGTGCTGTCGCCGCCGATCTCCCAGTCCAGTGCCGTGGAGGTGTCCCGGCAGGCCCTGGCCGTCACCGCCGCTCTGCTGGCCCACGGCGCCACCGCGGTGAAGAACGAATCCAGCGGGGTGGCCTGCGGTCGCGAGCGGTGGCTGACCCTCGCGGACCGGGCGGCGACAGCCGAGAACGACTACGACCTGGCAGGCGCCCTCGATCACGCGTGGGTGGTGCCGGCCCTGATCGACGAGGATGTGTTCTACAGCTGCGGCATGCATCTTCTGGGCGCGGCCGACATCGAACTCGCGCCCGGGCCCGCTGCGGCTCCGGAGCAGTGGGCTGAGTGGATGACGACCATGGACACCGCAAGGTACTACCTGCTGACCGAGCAGCCGACACGCGGGGTCCGGGACGGCGAGGGATTCCGTCTGTCTCTGGACTCACCGCGCTGGATCATGAACCGGATGGAGTGTGAGCGCTACGAGGAGGACGACTTCTTCTACAACCCGTATGGATACTGGCGCCTCACGCCCGGCTAGGACGTGCCCGGTGAAGAAGTTCGCAGCCCCTTCCACGGTGTTGCGCTTCTTCTGGCGGTCCTAGTCCAAGCCGGGTGGTCTTCCTCCGCGTGAGCACTTGCGAAGGCCGGCGGACTGGCTGTCGGCCTTCTCCGGGATCGTGTGGCGGACGCCCCGGCGTCGCAGGTACTCGCGGCAGGGCCCGTCGCAGTCAGGCGGTGGTTGCCGAACGCGGCCCGCTCCAGGAGCAGGCCGCCGCCCCTCGGGCCGGCACGGGAACGCTCAGCACCGCGCCCGAGGCGGCTGTCGGATTGTTCACCCCGTAGCGGGCTGTGGTGACGTAGAGACGGTTGTCGACGGGGTTCAGGCACACCGACGTGGGGTGAGGGGCGGGCACCGTCAGGATGTTGAGCAGACGTCCGTCCGGGTGGTAGCGGCGGACCGCGCCGGCGCCCCACATCGCCCGCGCTCAGGGTCGAGGCCAGCTTTCCGGCCGTGAGGGCCGAGGGGACGGCGGGCCGCAAGCTGTTCGCCGGCTTGTCGGCGTTCGCGGTCCGGAAGGTGACTCCCGCCGCGAGGAGCGCGGCGACAGCCGCGCCCGCCACGCCCGCCCGTCGCCCGGATATCCGTCGGTGCTTCAACTCGCGTCCTCCTGTGGGGGAGTCGGTCCGGGAGGGTCGCGCAGACCGCGGCGGGCCGGAAGGATGACCGGCGGCCGCCCACTCTTACGAACCCCGCAGAGAGCGCACAAGGTCGACCTCGACAAGCGCACAGGGTGGGCAGCGCGCCCCTGGCTCCTTCACCACCCCTTTCTGCTGTTGTCATCCAGGGACGAACCGGCTGCCCGGGAGACTCATCTTGCGCACACGAAGCGCCGATCCGTTCGGTCCTCCCCCTGGCCGCTGCCATATTCGAAGCCACTTTCGGAGGTGGCTGTGACGCCAGAGGCGACGACATCCCGGGGGCGGGAGACGGCGACGCGCGTGCCCGACGGCACCGCCGAACGTCTCACCGGCCTGAAGAGCCGACAGGCCCGGGCGATGGCTCCGGGCGGACCGCGCAGACGCGGCGAGCACGGCGCACGCGAGCGGATCCACCTGCTGCTGGACGTGGGCTCGTTCACCGAGACCGGCCTGTTCGTCAGAGGCCGGCCCACCGGGGACGGCGCCCGACGGCCCTACGGCGACGGCGTGGTCACCGGCTACGGCACGGTCGACGGGCGTCCGGTCTGCGTGTTCGCCCAGGACCCCACGGTGTTCGGCGGCAGCATGGGGGAAGCGTTCGGCGAGAAGACGGTCGCCCTGATGGACCTCGCGCTGAAGACCGGCTGTCCGGTCGTCGGGCTCAACGACGGCGGCGGCGCCCGCATCCAGGAGGGAGTCGCCTCGCTCGCCCTCTACGCCGAGCTGGTGCGCCGCAACGTCAAGGCGTCCGGGGTCATCCCGCAGATCTCGGTCGTGCTCGGGCCGTGCGCCGGCGGGGCCGCGTACTCACCGGCCATCACCGACTTCACCGTGATGGTGGACGGCGCCTCGCACATGTTCGTCACCGGGCCCGACGTCATCGAGGCGGTCACCGGCGAACGCACCGGCGCCGAGGAACTGGGCGGCGCCCGCACCAGCAACACCGTCAACGGCAACGCCCACTTCCTCGCCGCCGACGAGATGGACGCCCTCGACACCGTACGCGACCTGCTGTCGTACCTGCCCGCCAACAACCTGGAGCCGCCGCCGCGATACGCGCCGGCCGCCGCGGGCGACGGCACGCCGCTCGACGAGATCGTGCCGGACCGGCTCGCCGAGGCATACGACATGCGCGAGGTGCTGCGGTCGGTCGTCGACAACGGCGAACTGCTGGAGATCCAGGAGCTGTTCGCACCCAACATCGTCTGCGCCCTGGCCCTCGTGGAGGGCGCTCCGGTCGGCGTCGTCGCCAACCAGCCGCTGCACGCGGCCGGGGTCCTCGACATCGACGCCTCCGAGAAGGCCGCACGCTTCGTGCGGTTCTGCGACGCGTTCGGCATCCCGCTGCTGACCTTCGCCGACGTCCCCGGCTATCTCTCCGGGGTGCGCCAGGAGCAGGGCGGAATCATCCGGCGCGGCGCCAAACTGCTGTACGCCTACGCCGAGGCGACCGTCCCCAAGGTCACCGTCGTGGTGCGCAAGGCCTACGGCGGCGGATACGCGGTGATGGGCTCCAAACACCTGGGCGCGGACATCAACCTCGCCTGGCCCACGGCCCGGATCGCGGTCATGGGCGCCGAGGGGGCCGTCGGCGTCCTGCACCGGCGTGAGCTCGCCGCCGCCGACGACCCCGACGCGTTGCGCGCCCGTCTCGTCGCCGGGTACGAGAGCACCCACGGCACCCCCTATCTCGCGGCCGAGCGCGGATACGTCGACGCCGTCATCGCCCCGCGCGACACCCGCGCCCACGTCTGCCGCGCCCTGCGCGCGCTGCGCGGCAAGCGCGCCCCGATGCCGGAGCGCCGGCACGGCAACATACCGCTCTGACCGTGTGAGGAGCCATCCGTGACGGACACCCCCCGCCCCCCGCTCGCGCCCGCCTGCCGGAGCCTGCCGGAGTACGTGCGGCACTGGGCCGAGACCACCCCCGACCGCCGGGCGTTCACCTTCGTCGACCACCCCGCCGCGCACCCGCGGGGCGTCCACCGCACCCTGACCTGGCGCCGCCTGGACCTTCGGATGCGTGCCCTGGCCGCACGGCTCGCCGAGGAGGCCGAGCCCGGAGCGCGGGTCGCGCTGCTGTGCCCGCAGGGCTCGCAGTACGTCACCGCGTTCCTCGCGGCGCTCGCCGCCCGCATGGTCGCCGTACCCCTTTATCCGCCGGGGCTGCCCGGGCACGGCGACCGGCTCGCGGCCGTCCTCGCCGACGCGCGTCCGGCGGTCGTCGTCACGACGAGCGGCGTCCTCGACGAGGTGCGGGAGTTCTGCGCGGCCGGCGCGGTGAAGGTCGTCGCCTCCGACCTGGTGCCCGACGCCGCCGCAGGCGACCGGCGGGCGGTCGCGCTCGACGACACGGCCGTTGCCTATCTGCAGTACACCTCCGGCTCGACCCGGACCCCGGCGGGCGTGGAGATCACGCACGCCAACGTCGTCGCCAACGCCCACCAGGCGCTGACCGCCTACGTCGCCGACGGCGCTCCGATGACCTGCGTGGGGTGGCTGCCGCTGTACCACGACATGGGGCTCGTGCTGAGCGTCGGCGCCCCGGTCTCGCGAGGGGCGCTGTCGGTGCTCATGGACCCGGCGGCGTTCCTGCACGAGCCCGCGCGCTGGCTGCGGCTGCTCTCCGCGCACCCGCACGCAGTGAGCGCCGCGCCCAACTTCGCCTACGACTACTGCGCCTCGGCCGTCACCGAGGGTCAGAAGGCGGAGCTGCGGCTGGACCGGATCACCGCGCTGATCAACGGCAGCGAACCGGTGCGGCCCGGGACGGCCGACGCCTTCCAGGCCGCCTTCGCCAACCGGGGACTCGTGCCGGAGACCCACTGCCCGTCGTACGGGCTCGCCGAGGCCACCGTGTTCGTCAGCGCCGCCCGGCCCTGGGAGCCGCTGCGCCGGTTCGCGCTCGACCGCGACGCCCTGGCCGCCGGGAAGGCCCTGCCGGCGCGGCCCGACGATCCCGCGGCCGTGCTGCTGGCCGGCTGCGGCGCCCCCGCCGGGCAACAGGTCCGCATCGTCGATCCGGCGTCGCGCACCGCCCTGCCGGAGGGCGAGGTCGGCGAGATCTGGGTGCGCGGCCCCAACGTCGGCCGCGGCTACCGCGACCAGGACCGACTGACGCGACGTGTCTTCGACGCGGAACTCACCGACCCGCCGTCCGACACCCGACCCGCGACGGCGACCGGAACCGGGCCCGGCGACAAGACCAGCCCGGGGGCCGACCGGGCGGCGTACCCGGCGGTCGACGCACGCGACCCGGGCGGCTGGCTGCGCAGCGGTGATCTCGGGACGGTGCTGGACGGTCAGTTGATCGTCACCGGTCGGCTGAAGGACCTCATCGTCGTCGACGGCCGCAACCACTATCCGCAGGACGTGGAGGCCACCGTCCAGGAGGCGCACTCGGCCGTGCGGCGCGACCGGCTCGCCGCGTTCGCCGTGCCGGGCCCCGAAGGGGAACGTGCGGCCGTCGTGGCGGAGCACGCACGGACCACGGACCCCGCCGGGATCGACGTGCCGGCCCTGGTGCGCACGGTACGGGCGGCGGTGTCCGCCCGGCACGGGCTGCGGCTCGCCGACGTCGTGCTCGTGCCGCCGGGCGCCGTGCCCCGGACGTCCAGCGGCAAGGTGTCGCGGACGCTGGCCCGTGAGCGGTATCTGGCGGGCGCGTACGCGACAGGGACGGGTGCGGAGACGGGGACGGGGACGGGGGAGGCCGGATGAGCGCCGTCGACGAGGGGGCGCTGCGCAGGCTGATCGCCCGCCGGGCGGCCTCCTGGCAGGGCACGGCCGCCGCGGACGTCCCGATGGACCGGCCGCTCGCGGATCTCGGCATGTCCTCGCGGGACGCGGTGGTCCTGGCCGGGGAGCTCTCCCGTGCCACCGGGCGCGAACTGCCGGCGACGCTGCTGTGGGAGGCGCCCACCGGCGACGCCCTGGTGGCGCACCTGTGCGGCGGCCCGGCCGCGCATGCCTCTCTCCGGGAGATTCCCCGAGCCGCTCCCCCGGCCGCGACGCCGGGGCCGTCCGGCGAGCCCGTCGCGGTCATCGGGGTGGGCTGCCGGCTGCCCGGGGGCGTGCACGGGCCCGGGGACTACTGGCGGCTGCTGACCGGGGGCGTGGACGCGATCCGGCGGGTGCCCGAGGACCGCTGGCGGGACTTCACCGCCTACCCGCCCGCCGAAGCGCCGCCGCACGGCGGCTACCTCGACGACATCGCCGGGTTCGACGCGGACTTCTTCCACATCACCCCGCGCGAGGCGGCCGTGATGGACCCGCAGCAGCGGATCCTGCTGGAGGTCGTCCACGAGACCCTCGACCACGCGTCCGTCCCGGCCGCGTCCCTCGCCGGCACGGCGACCGGCGTCTTCGTGGGCGTCTCCGCGCCGGAGTACGGCTCGCTGACCGGCGCCGACCCGGCCGCGGTGGACCCCTGGGCGCCGGCCGGCGGCGCGTTGAGCGTGACGGCCGGGCGGGTGGCGTACGTGCTGGACACCCGGGGACCGAGCACGGCCGTCGACACCGCCTGCTCGTCGTCACTGGTCGCCGTGCACCAGGCGTGCGTCAGTCTGCGCACGGGCGAGGTCGACACGGCGATCGCCGCCGGGGTCAACGTGCTGCTCTCCCCCGCCGTCACCGTCGCGTTCCGGCGGGCGGGCGCCCTCGCGCCGGACGGGCGCTGCAAGCCGTTCTCCGCGGTGGCCGACGGCATCGGCCGCGGCGAGGGCTGCGCGGCCGTGCTGCTGAAGCGGCTGTCCGACGCCGAACGGGACGGCGACCGCGTCCTCGCCGTCATCCGTGCCACCGCCGTCAACTCCGACGGCCGCTCGGGCGGTCTCCTGGCGCCCAACCCCGCAGCCCAGCGCGCCCTGTTGGAGACGGCGTACGCGCGAGCCGGGCTCGATCCGGGGCACATCGACGCCGTCGAGGCGCACGGCACCGGCACCCCGCTGGGCGACCCGATCGAAGCCGGTGCGCTCGGCGCGGTGCTCGGCGCGGGCCGCGACGCCGACCAGCCGCTGCTGCTCGGCTCCGTCAAGGGCAACCTCGGTCATCTGGAGTCCGCCGCCGGAATCGCCGGGCTGGTGAAAACGGTGCTCGCGCTGCACCACGACCTCGTTCCGCCGTCCCTGCACTGTGCGCGGGGCAGCGCTCTGGACGACGGACGGCTGCGGGTGGTGGCCGAGCCGGAGCCGTGGCCGCGCTACGGCGGGACGGCCACCGCCGGGGTCTCGGGGTTCGGTTTCGGCGGCACCAACGCCCATGCGGTGCTGGAGGAGCGGCGACCCGCCGTCCTGTGGCGGCCTCCCGACGGGGAACCGGCCGCGCGTCTGCATCTCCTCTCCGACGTCGACGCCGCCCGCGTCCGGGACACCGCGGCCCGGCTGGCCGAGTGGCTGCGCACGCCCGAGGGGGGCGCGGCGCACCCGGCGGACGTGGCGCGCACCCTCGCCGGGCGGACCGGACGCGGCCGGACGCGGGTCGCCGTCGCCGCCCGCGACCGGGAGGAACTCCTCGATGCGCTGGACGCGTTGGCGCAGGACCGGCCCCATCCCCGGGTCGTCGCCGACGAGCGCTCCCTGGTCGGGCGCGGGCCGGTGTGGGTCTTCTCCGGGTACGGCAGCCAATGGGCCGGCATGGGACGCCGGCTGCTGGCCGAGGAGCCGGTCTTCGCCGCGGCCGTGGAGAAGCTCGACGTCCTGCTGGCCCCGCACTGCGGTTTCTCCCTGTGCGAGAGGCTGGCCTCCGGCGCCGGTCTGGAGCGGGTGGAGATCGCCCAACCCGTGCTGTTCGGAACGCAGTTGGCGCTCGCGGAGCTGTGGCGCGCCCAGGGAGTCGAGCCCGCCGCCGTCATCGGGCACTCGCTGGGCGAAGTGGCCGCCGCGGTGTGCGCGGGCGCGCTGGACGCGTCGGACGGGGCCCGGGTGGTCGCCGTGCGGGCCCGGCTGCTCGGCGGGCTGCGCGGCGGGGCGATGGCCGTCGTCGACCTCGACGACGGCGAACTCGACGCCCTGGCCGCGGAGTTCCCCGGGGTGCAGGTCGCCGTGCACTCGGCGCCCGGTCAGAAAGTCGTCACCGGCGCGCAGGAGGCGGTCGCCGAACTGGTGGAGGCGCTGCGGGGGCAGGGGCGGGCCGCCCGCGCCCTGCGCGTCGCCGGCGCCGGGCACTCCCCCCAGGTCGATCCGCTGCTGCCGGAGTTGACCGAGGCGCTGGCCGACGTCCGGGGCGGGCGGCCGCATGTCCCGGTGTACTCCACCGTCCTGGACGACCCGCGCGGCGAGGGAGCGTTCGACGCCGCGCACTGGGCGGCGAACCTGCGGCGCCCCGTTCGCCTGGACCGGGCGGTCGCTGCCGCCGCGGCCGACGGCCACACCGCCTTCGTCGAGATCTCGCCCCACCCGGTGCTGACCGCGGCCGTCGCCGGCAACGCGCCCGGCGCGCTCGTGCTGGGCACCCTGCGCCGCGACGCCGACGACTTCGCCGCGTTCCTGACCGGGGTGGGGGCGCTGTACGCGGCCGGCGGACGCCTGCCGCTGCCGCCCGGCCGCGTCATCGACCTGCCCGCACCGCGCTGGCGGCGCCGACGGCACTGGTGGACGGACGGCCGTCCGGCGACGGCGCCCGTCCCGGCCGCGGAGACGACCGCCACCGAGGACGCCTCCCTCACCGGCCGCGTACGCCACCGCATCGCCGCGGTCACCGGCCACCCGGCGGCCCGTGTCGCACCCACCGCCGCCCTGACCGACCTGGGCCTGGACTCCCTGATGGCCGTCCGCATCCGCACCGCCCTCGAAGGCGAGTTCGGGATCGCACTGCCGCTGCGCGCCCTGCTCGGCGCCGGCACGGTCGAGGGGCTGGCCGACCGCATCCGGCGGACACTGCCCGCCGGGGAGCCGGACTCCCCGCTGCGCGTCCTGCACGCCGGCGGCGACCGGGCTCCGCTGTTCCTGCCGCACGCCGCCGGCGGCACGAGCGACGTCTACCGGGCGCTCGTCGACCGGCTCGGGGACGACCGGACCGTGTACGGGCTCGAACGCGTCGAACAGGCCCGCACGGTGACGGAGAAGGCGCGCCGGTACGCCGAGGCGATCACCTCGCTCCACCCCGACGGGCCGTGTGCGCTGGGCGGTTGGTCCTTCGGCGGCTTCCTCGCCCAGGAGACCGCACGACAGCTGACCGCCGCCGGCCGGGAGGTGGAGCTGGTGGCCCTCCTCGACTCCGTCCGCCCGCTCCCACTGCCCGGTGTGACCCCGGCGGACCGGATCCGCGCCCACTTCACCGGCTTCGCCCGGCACGTCGCCGACGCCTACGGGGTCCGGCTGGAGCTGCCCTACGACGAGCTCGTCGCGACGGACGACGACGGCGAGCGCATCGACGTCGTGCTGCGCGCCCTGCGCGAGGCCGCCGATCTGCCGGCCGCCGCCCTGGAGCACCAGCGCTCCTCCTACCTGGACCTCAGGATCGGCGAGGCCCACCGGCCCGGGACCTACGAGGGACCGGTGGTGCTGTACCGGGCCGCCGAGCCCGCCCCGCACACCGTGCGCGACCCCGCCTACGAACGCGACGACGAGGCCCTGGGCTGGGACGAGGTCTGCCCGCGCCTGACGGTCGTAGCGGTCGAGGGCCACCATCTGTCGCTGCTCGACCCCCCGCACGTCGACGAGCTCGCCGCCCATCTGCGGCGCGCGCTCGCCGAGCACAGCCGCTGAACCGGACGACGAGGAGCCGCCATGTCCCCCCACCCCACCACCGGAGTGTCCCGACGCGCCGTCGCCAGAGCGGCGACGGCCGTCGGCCTGACCGCGATGTTCGGCGCTGGAACCGCCACCGCCCGGGCCGCCACCGCCCGGGCCGTGACCCGGATCGGACCGCGCACCCTGGACGTGTCCGTGGCGTCCGCCGCCCTCGGCCGCAGCGCGCCGCTGCGGCTGATCCTGCCGTCGGACTTCGACGCCCGGCCCGACCGCTCCTATCCCGTCCTGTACCTGCTGCACGGCGCCCACGACGACTACACCTCGTGGACCCGGGAGACGGACATCGAGTCCTTCACCGCGGGCCGGGAGCTGATCGTGGCGATCCCGGACGCGGGCCCCACCGGCATTCCCACCGACTGGCGCAGCGGTCCCGACTACGAGACCTTCCAGGTCGAGGAGGTTCCGGCGCTGCTCGCCCGGAGCTACCGGGCCTCCGGCGTGCGGGCGGTCGCCGGGGTCTCCACCGGCGGCTACGGCGCGATGGCGCACGCCGCACGCCATCCCGGCCGGTACGCGGCGGCGGCCTCCTACAGCGGCATCCTCGACACCACCGCGCCCGGCGTGCCGCCGATCGTGGACGCCATCGTCGCCCGCGAGAACCTGCTGCCCCCCGCTCTGTGGGGCAATCCGCTGCTGAACCTCCTCACCTGGCGCGACTTCAACCCGCGCGCCCGGGCGGCCGGGCTGCGCGGCACGAGCCTGTACGTGTCCAACGGCAGCGGGGTGGCGGGCGGCAGCGGCGACTGGCTGCCCGAGGCGCTGGAGAGCGCCCTGTGGCCCTCCGCCCACGCCTTCACCGACACGCTCGCGCTGCTCGGCATCCCGGTCACCGCCCACTACTACGCGGGAGGAGGACACAGCTGGACCTACTGGAAGCGGGAGTTCACCGCGTCATGGCCGATGCTCGCCCGTGCGCTGGGGGTGCCGGAGTGACGCCCGCGGCGCCGGGGCACGGAACGGAGCGCAGGGGGCATGCGTCCAACACGGGACTGCCCCCTCGTCCCACGGGCGACGGCCCGAGGGTGAGCCGCCTCCGGGTGAAAGGAGTGTCCGCCGTGGCTTCCCCCACCCCGCACGGTGTGCCGCAGGGCCTCGGAGTCTCCCCTGTGCCACCCGAACTGGCCAGACTGCTGCGCGACGGCCTCGAGTCCGTCGCCGACGAGGTGGAGGAGGAGGTCCGCAGCCAGGTCCCGGAGTACGCCCGGCCGGCCGACGGGACGTATCGCGCGCGCCTAAGGGCCGGTGTCGTCCAAGCCCTCACGCTCTTCGTGGACCACATCGCCGACCCGCGCGGACGGGGTGACGCGATCGCGGCGACCTACTACGAACTCGGCCGTGGCGAAGCCCTGGAGGGTCGCAGCCTGGACGCGCTGCAGTCCGCGCTGCGCGTCGGAGGACTGCGGGCCTGGCGGGAGATGGGCCGCACCGCCGAGGAGCTCGGGCTGGACTCCACGGTGGTGGCGGCCCTGGGCGAGCTGGCGTTCCGGACCGTCCACGAGGTGGCGGAGGCGGCCGCCGCCGGTTACGCGGAGGCCCGGCTGCGCAGTACGGACGAGCTGGAGCGCCGGCGCAGACGGCTGCTGGGCCTGCTGCTCGGCGACGGCCCGGTGTCCCCGGAGGCGGTGCAGAACCTGGCGCACGGCGCCCGGTGGTCGGTGCCGCCGTATGCCGCGGTCGTCGCGCTGGCGACCGGGCCGGAGCAGCGCGAGGAGGAGCGGCCGCTGGCGGCCGCCGGGATGCTGGTGGACATGGAGTCCCGGCCGCCGCGGATGCTGGTGCCCGACCCGGACGGCTCCGGCCGCTTCGGTGGGCGGGCGTTCGGCCTCGCGCTGCGCGGCCGGCCGGCGGCGATCGGCCCCACGGTCCCGCTCGCCGAGGCCGCCCGGTCGCTGCACTGGGCCACCCGGGCGCTGGGGCTGATGGGCCGTGGGGTGCTGCCCCGGCAGGGCGTGGTGCGGTGCGCCGACCATCTGTCGACCCTGCTGCTGCACGGCGACGAGCCGCTGCTCGCCCACCTGGAGTCGCGGGCCCTCGCGCCGCTCGACGCGGTGTCCGAGGGACAGCGCCCACGGCTCGCGGAGACGCTGCTGGCCTGGCTGCTCAGCGGCAGCAACGTGCCCGACGTCGCCGCCCGGCTACACGTGCACCCGCAGACGGTCCGCTACCGGCTGCGCCAGCTGGAGAAGTTGTTCGGCGACGCGCTGCACGAGCCCGCCACCCGGCTGGACCTCATCCTGGCGCTGCGCGCCGAGGAGCTGCGGGCGCCCCGCGACTGCGCCACCTAGCCTCGCGCTTTCACGAGGCGGGGTGTCCGAAGCTTGATCAAATTAGTGGAGAGTGCTCCTGAGCTGCAACGATGGGACTTGTCTAGGGTCCTGTCGGCTGCACGGAAAGAAGCACTCTCCAGGTGAAGAAGCGTATCGGGTCCTACCCGCGTGTCCGCATCGAGGGCGGCGGCCGGACGGTGGTCTCGCAGGCCGGGGGCGTGCTGCTGGTCGAGACCGTCCGCAAGGCCGGCCTGGACACCGCGACGTCAGCGGCGCTGACGCCGTGGCGGAAGGCTCGGGCGGTGCACGATCCGGGCAAGATCCTCCTGGACCTCGCGCTGGGCGGGGACTGCCTCGCGGATGTCGCCATGCTGCGGGCCGAGCCGGCCGTGTTCGGGCCGGTGGCCTCCGACCCGACGGTCTCCCGCCTCGTCGACACCCTCGCAGTCTCCGGAGAGAAAGCCCTGCGGGCCATCCGTGCCGCGCGGGCTGAAGTCCGCCGACATGTGTGGCGGTTGGCCGACCGGGAAGCGCCTGATGCGGGCGGGACGGTGACCGTGGACCTCGACGGGGTGCTGGTGATCGCGCACTCGGACAAGGAGGACGCCGCACCCACGTGGAAGCGAACCTGGGGCCACCACCCGCTGATGGGGTTCGTCGACCACGGAAGCGGCGGCACGGGTGAACCGGTCGTGGCCCTGCTCAGACCGGGCAACGCGGGATCGAACACGGCCACCGACCACATCACCACCGCCCAACTGGCCCTGGCCCAGCTGCCGAAGAAGTACCGGCGCGGGCGCCGGACCCTGATCCGCACCGACTCCGCGGGCGGCACCCACGACTTCGTCGCCTGGCTCGCCCGGCGGGGACGGTGGCTGTCCTACTCGGTCGGCATGGTGATCACCGAGCAGGTCCACCAGCATGTGCTGAAGGTTCCGGCATCGGCCTGGACGGCGGCCGTCGAGGCGGACGGCGCGATCCGCGACGGCGCCTGGGTCGCTGAACTCGCCGGCGACGTTCTGGACGGCTGGCCCAAGGGCATGCGGCTGATCGTCAGGAAGGAACGGCCGCACCCCGGAGCCCAGTTGCGGCTCACGGACGCGGACGGCATGCGGCTGCCTGCTTCGCCACCAACACCGTCGGCCGGCCGATCGCTGAGCTCGAGCTCCGTCACCGGCTGCGGGCCCGGGCCGAGGACCGCATCCGCGCCGCCCGGACCACCCGCCTGCGCAACCTGCCCCTGCACCGCACGACCCAGAACCGGATCTGGCTGGAGATCGTGCAGATCGCTCTCGACCTGCTGGCCTGGATGCCGATGCTCGCCCTGACCGGCAGGGCCAGGCTCTGGGAGCCCCGCCGACTACGGCTCCGCCTGTTCACCGCGGCCGGACAGCTCGTGACCACCGGCCGTCGGCGAATCCTCCGCCTGGCCCGGCACTGGCCCTGGACCAGCCACATCACCACAGCCCTCGACCGGCTCGCACTCCTGCCGAACCCCGGCTGACCAGCAGCCTTCCCGTCCCTACGACAACAGCCCGACACCGCAGCAGTGGAACCCGGCGCCACCCCGAGACGACACTCGGGTCTTCGGCATACACAGCTTCAGCCCACAGCACGAAAACGGACCACCGACTCCGTCGGCGGACCGTCACGAAACTTCGAGGCTAGTACTCCAGCTGTAGATCGCTTGAGCTGATGGTGCCTACGCTTTTCGTGGCTTACGCCGCTTGCCCCAGCTGCCTTGCGGCCGGTTCCGGTCATGGGCCAGCATCGCCGCGTCGAACTGGGCTTTGCTGCTCACTGCTCGGGGTTCAGGTACGAGCGTGGTCGCCGTCGATCGCCACGGGACAGCCGAGGCCCAGCCGACCAGGGGCATGGTCTCGTCGTAGTGCGGAGCGAACTGCGCGACGGCGATGGTGGGCATCCGGTGGTTCAGGCTGCGGACGTGTTCGAGGAACGTCTGGGGCAGCGAAACATGGTGCGTTTCCAGGTAGTGCGGGAAGTCCTGGCGCCACAACCAGGTGCCGTCGGTCACCAGTGACGAGCATCCCGGAGAGTGTCGGTGGGTGCTGCCGGTGATGACGTCGTGGCCCGCTTCCATGACGTCGATCAGGACGTGACCGGCGTCCAGGTAGGCCACCAGGTCCGCCTCGTCCGGCTCGCCGACGGACCGGACGGCGTCTCGGATCGATCCGTTCGGCTGGCCAGAGGGGGTGTCGAGTTCGTCGTAGAAGCCCAGCAATCCCAGCACTGCGTCTCCTTCGACGAGCCGTACCGCCCGGCTGGCACTGGCAGGTACGGCCACCGTTGATCATCGGTGTGTGAAGACAAACGATCACGCGGCGGCCGCAGGTCACAGCGTAGACGCTGCCCCCTGGCAGGAAGCCTTCGAGGGGCTGATGGACCGCATCGCGGGCAGGTTCGGCCGGGTCGAACCCCGACGGCGAATACGGCACCTGGTCCTGGGACTGCTTGCGGACCTGCCTCGGAAGAACTGCTGGACCATCGCCGAATGGGCCGGCGAGGCCACTCCCGACGCCATGCAGCACCTGCTGAGCCGCGCCAAGTGGGACGCCGACGCAGTCCGCGACGACCTGCGCGACTCCGTGGTTGAGCACCTGCACGACGCCCAGGCGGTGCTCGTGGTCGACGAGACCGGCGACGTGAAGAAGGGCAGCCACACCGTCGGCGTCCAGCGCCAGTACACCGGCACCGCGGGCAGAATCGAAAACGCCCAAGTCGCCGTCTACCTCGCCTACGCAGGTCGGCGCGGACATGCCGCACTGGACCGCGAGCTGTACATCCCGCGCTCGTGGACCGACCAACCCGGCCGCTGCCGGGCCGCCGGACTCGCCCCGGACACCGCGTTCGCCACCAAGCCCGAATTGGCCGCCCGCATGATCATGCGATTCCTGGACTCCGGCCACCAGACACCCTGGGTGGCAGGGGACGAGGTCTACGGCGGCAACCCCACACTGCGCGCCGCCCTGGAAGACCGCGCTACCGGATACGTGCTCGCGGTCGCCCGCACCCACGAGGTCACCACCGGGGCCGGGAAGTTCCGCGCGGACATCCTGGCCAAGAAGATCCCCAAGCGGGCCTGGCAGAAGCTGTCCGCCGGAGCCGGAGCCAAAGGACACCGCTTCTACGACTGGGCCCACATCGACCTGCCCAGCACCGCGCCAGGCCACCGCCACCTGCTGATCCGCCGCAACCGCACCACCGGCGAACTCGCCTACTACCGCTGTTACTCACCCGAGCCGGTACCCCTGACCGTCGTGGTGCGGGTCGCGGGATCCAGGTGGAGGGTCGAGGAGACGTTCCAGTCGGGAAAGGGTCTGGCCGGACTGGACGAGCACCAGCTCCGCCGCTACACGTCCTGGTCCCGCTGGGTCACCCTCGCCATGCTCGCCCACGCCTTCCTGGCCGTCGTCCGCGCCGACGAGCACCGTCTCCGCCCCAGCCCCGATGACCTGATTCCGTTGACCTGCAACGAAATCCAGAGACTCTTCATCACCCTGGTTGGCCGGCCTGTTCACGAGACAGACCACTGGCTCCGCTGGTCCCACTGGCGACGGCGTCATCAAGCCCGTTCCCGGGCCAGCCACTACAGCCGTCAAGCCGCGAGCAGAGCGTGATCGCTATCTACAGCTGGAGTACGAGGTGATGTCCGCGGCGGCCGGACCTCGTGCGACTTTCCTTCCGCTCATATCGGCAACAAAAAACGGGGAGTTTCTGAATTCCCGTCCATAACAACTGAACGGGCACAGCGAATACGTTCGGGACGTCCTTTCCCCCAGGCGCTCGATCGCGCCCCACCCGCAAAGGATCCCCATGCGTATTCGCTCCTGCCTGGCCGCGCTCTCCCTGCTCGGCGGGGTCGCCGCGGCCGGCCTCACCGCATCCACCGCATCGGCCGCATCGACCGCCACCTGCTCTGACATCGACGTCGTGGCCGCTCGCGGCACCTTCGAACCGGGCACGCTCGGCCTGATCGTCGGCGACCCGGTCTATTCCGCCCTGCAGCGGAAACTGACGGGTAAAAGCCTCTCCAGCTACAAGGTGAACTATCCGGCGGACCTTTCCCTCACCTCGGCCGCACAGGGCAACGCGGATGTGGTGAACCACGTCAGAAGCCAGGCAGCCGCCTGCCCGAACCAGCGGTTCGTCCTCGTCGGCTATTCGCAGGGCGCGAACGTCGTCGACAACTCCCTCGGCGTCAGCAGTGCCGGCGCGGTGGTCGGCAGCCCCATCGTCGCCACGATCCCCGCCGCTCTCGAACCGCGGGTGGCGGCGGTGTTGCTGTTCGGCAACCCCATCCGGGCCCTCGGCAAGAGCGTCACCGGCGTCTACCAGGGCCGCACCGTCGACTTCTGCGCCCACGGCGACCCCATCTGCGAAAACGGCGGCGACGACGTGCTGGCGCACCTCGGCTACACGGCGAACGCCGACACGGCGGCCGTCTTCGCGGCGGGCCGGGTCTGAGTCCCGCCCCGCGCAGGGCCGAGCCTCGATCCGGCGCGGCGGAAGGGCCCGGGAGAAGATCCTCCCGGGCCCTTCCGCCGCGCGGGTGCCGCTAGCGGGGATCGCGTGCGAACGCGGTGAGACCGGTGGAGACGGGCTCGGGCCGACCGTTGTTCTGCACCGGCGCCGCGGTCAGCACGTCGAGGTGCTGGTAGCCGTCGGCGACCAGCGGGTGCAGGTCGGCCGGGATGCGGCCGGCCAGCAGGCCGTCGCCCGCGAGCACGGTGAGGGTCGGCTTCGCGGTGAGCCCCCCCGGGTGCACGACGAGCCGCTTCACCTGCGGGGATTCGGCCAGTTCGAGATCGGTGACGAGCTTCGTCGGGAAGTACTGCTCGGTGAAGTCCAGCGGCTGCTCGCCGAGGCTGCGGGCCAGCTCCCCGAGAGCGGTGACCTCCTTGTCGGCGCCGGTGAACGGCGTCCCGTCGGCGGACCGGCGGCCCGGGTCGTCGGGATCGCCGACCCGGTCGTAGTCGCGCCAGGTGTACAGCGGCCCGTGCGGCCGGTCCGGGATGGCCTTGTAGGCGGTGCCGAACAGCCCCGGCTGCTGTTCGCCGCCGTTGGCGACGGGGAAGCTCTTGTCGACGACCGGCCCGCCGTCGAAGAAGCCGACGCTGCTCTGCAGGAAAGCCAGCGGCACGGAGTTGTCGTCCATCAGCGCCCCGAGCACGGCGGCGTTGGTCAGCCGGAAGTCCTTCACCGCGGGCGTGCCGGTGAGGAAGGCGGCGGCGTCCTTGGAGAACAGGAAGCGGTTGGTGGCCTCGATGTTGAGGCCGGAGGGCAGATAGGACGGCAGGTCGGCCTCGCCGCCCGGGTCCCGCACGGCGCCGAGACCGGCGATGGCCAGCAGCGTCATGGTCTCGGGGTTGAGCAGGACCGGCGCGGAGAGCGAGCGCGGCAGCACTCCGCTGTCGAGCCCGGCCTGGACGACGCCGTAGCCGAGGCCGACGTCGGGCAGGTTCGTGTCGTCCGGGATGCTGCCGCTGAGGTCGCCGAGCGAGGTGGACACGGTGGTGTCGAGGGCGAAGTAGCCGGCGCACTGCCGGTAGCCGGCGTCGGCGGTGGTGGCGCGGTCGCCGTCAAAGTCACCCGTGGCGAAGTACCCGGTGACGACCCCGCCGAGGGAGTGGCCGCCGCACAGCACCTTGCGCTCCCGTACCCGCTGGTCGGGCAGTTCGGCGGTGAGCAGGGTGTACTGGTCGCGGACGGTCTGCTCGACGCCGAGCCTCGCCATCCAGCCCAGCCGCTCGTTGCCGACGAACCCGGCGAAGGCGTGCCCGCCGACCTGTCTGCCCCGGTAATAGTAGTCGACGGCCGCGTGCTGGTCGCCGGAGTCGATGCCGATGTGGTCCTCCAAGCAGTTGGAGCGCCGGTCCAGGGCCCAGAACTCGATGTGCAGGCCCTGCTCGGCGGCGCGCGCCACGGTGTTGCGGGCGACGCTGTCGAAGGCTCCGGCGCCCTCCAGGATGCCCGGTTGGGCGACGAGGACGCGGTCGGCTTCGGCCGAGGCCGCGGGACCGTCGGCGGAGCGGTAGCGCAGGTACGACAGCCAGTCGCACGCCGCCGGGCGGGCGCCGAAGGAGGCCGGCAACGGCGCCTTCAGCCGGACCGCCGTCTCGGTCACCCCGGTGACCGGACCCGTCGACGCCACGGGCGTCTCGGTCCTCGTGGACTCGCCCTGAGCGGCCGGGGCGGCGGCGGTGAGCGCGCCTGCGGTCAGCAGCACCGCAAGCGCGGCGCCGCACAGGGCTTTCGCGGTTCTTCCCGTGCTGGGACTCG
This sequence comes from Streptomyces sp. NPDC020597, assembly GCF_044335095.1. Classification (NCBI taxonomy): domain Bacteria; kingdom Bacillati; phylum Actinomycetota; class Actinomycetes; order Kitasatosporales; family Streptomycetaceae; genus Streptomyces; species Streptomyces sp. NPDC020597. Next base: position 18,507 of record NZ_JBIRUL010000053.1, read on the forward strand.
TGTTCATAGCCGGGACCGTAGGGCCGCACGGGCCGGGCGGCCCTACGGTGCTCACAAGTGCGCAGCGCCCGCCGGTGCTTTTGTCAGAGCCGGACGAACGCGCTCCGGACGGCGAGAGGCCCCCCGCGTGCTTAGGTTCTAGCGATTGTCGCCACGCGCTTCGGCAAACGTGCGTACGTCATCCACGGGACGGTCACCGTGGCCGCGATCCGCCTATGGCTCCGTCCGCAGTGAACGCCTCGTTCAGAGCTTATGGGCACCTGGGTAATGGTGGCGCAGTTCGCTGAGTGGGCGCGCGTCGACAGCCCTGACGTCCCACGAAGAGCTGTCGAACTCGGTCTACCAGGGTGAGCGGGTGTCGCGGCGTGCTTCGGGGGTCTGCTCGGGCAGGGCCGTGTCTTGGTCGGTGCGCAGCAGCATGCCCGGGTCGGGTTCGAAGTCCTCATCGGGCGGTGCCGGCTGGTGGAAACGCTCGGTGCGCGGAATGGTGACTTCCACCAGCCGGCCCTCCTGGAACATCCATAGCCCGAAGCAGTCGTCGTCCTGGTCGCGAAGCAGAACCTGCACCGTATGCGGACGCGGCCACGGCAGCGACTCCAGGTGTTTGAGCAGGCCCTTGCGGGCACTCATTTTCTCGAACTCCAGGGCCCACCCGAACTCGTAGCCCCAGTGCCCCGCTATCGGGACGAAGCGACCTCGCCACGTGCGTTCCGGGTCGTCCTGGGTCAGCGGTTCCATCACCTCGTCCGACCAGCGGGCGAGCACGATTACCTCGGCGTCTCTACTCATGCCGGAGTATCGTCGCATCCGCCTGATCCACCGCAACCAAATTCCTCAAGCGACTGACGCAGGCAAGGGCGGGCGGATTGGCGACGAGGTGTGCCGGCGAGCCCGACGACGGCGCCTTCGTAACTCCGTTGGGGCGTCAGAGGCTTCGCCGATGCTCGTACACTCAATGACGTGGCATTCATGAGCACCCCGCACTGCTGCTTCCTGTGACCGGAAGGCGCTGAGGGCGATGCCGGACGGCGTCGGCCCTCCTTCGCGTGCCTGCTGCGTGAACGACCGTCCCGACACTGCCCGTTCCTTCCTGAGGCAGTGACGCTCTCTACGCGCGTGCAGGCACAGTCCCTTCCCTTCGCCCTTGCCAGGAGTGCCTCGTGCCCGTGCCGCTTCCCCCTGCCCTCGAACGGTCCCTCGACCTGATGTGCTGCCCGACGTGCCGCACGCCCCATCTGTACCCCGCCCGCGGAGCACTGCGCTGCCCGGTGGGCCACACCTTCGACATCGCCCGCCACGGCTACGCCCGCCTGCTGACGGGCACCCGCGCCACAAGCGGCGACGACACGGCCATGGTTCAGGCCCGGAACCGGTTCCTGTCCACCGGCGTCTACGCGCCCATCCGCAACGTCGGGACCCGCCTGGCGATCGATACCGCGCCCGAGCAGGCCACGATCGTGGACGTGGGGTGCGGCACGGGCTACTACCTGGCCGGCGTACTCGACCGACTGCCCGACGCCCGTGGTCTGGGTCTGGACACGTCGGTGCGCGCGCTGCGCTCGGCAGCCCGAGCCCACGACCGAGCCGCCGCGGTGGCCTGGGACGTCTTCCGCCCCTTCCCCCTGGCCGACAAGGTGGCCGATGTCGTGCTGAACGTGTTCGCCCCACGCAACCCGGCCGAGTTCCACCGCGCGCTGTCCCCGACCGGCCGGTTGATCGTGGTCCGTCCCACCGGGCGGCACCTGGCCGAGCTGCGCGACCGGCTGCCTGCGATGATCACGATCGACCCGACCAAGGAACAGCGCCTGCACCAGGCGCTGGACCCCTACTTCGAGGCCGCCGTCACCGAAGAGGTGGAATACTCCGCCGTTCTGTCCAGGCAGCACGCCCTGGACCTGGTGGCGATGACGCCGAGCGCCCGCCATGTAAACCATGCAAACCTCACCGGTGACGGCTGCCTGCCCGACCAAGTCACCGTCTCCGTGCTGGCCACCGCCTACCAGCCCCGGCGACCACGAGCAGGCGCACGCGCCTGCTGACTGAGGAACAGTGAGCTCGGCTGACGTCCTGCCTTCCCCACAACACGGCGAAGGCAGGACGTCCCTTCACCGATCACCGCCGCATCATCGAAGGGACCATCCACCGCTACCCCACCGAGATCCCCTGCACAGAAACGCCCCGTGAAACAGTCGGCCCTCGGCAGACAGAATGGAACGTCAACCAGCTCACCCCTCACGGACGGCCGCACAGCGAGGCGAACCGCTCCCCCGCCCCCGCCCCCGGCCGTTCAGGGACAGCGTGCGCCGTGCGGGCCGCGCTTCAGATTGCGGGTGTGATCCTCCTGGTGCCAGAATTCCTCTGGCGGTGTCGCAGCCGCTCGGCTGGAGCTGGTTGACCGGGCCGCCGGCGACGTCGACCGAAGCTACGGATGCTGAGACCCGATACGCACCCGTGAACTGCACAAACGCGCCTGCGCAGAACGTCCGGATAACCAGCCAGTCCGGCGAGTGGCCGACAGTTGTGGGACGGACGGGAGTCTGACCCTGCAGGCCAGTCGGTCGACGTGCCTTGTGGAGGCGACCCCGGCAGGGTGTCGCGGCGGGCCGCCAAGTTCCTGTCAACTGGTCGGCCGCAAGGCGAGGTTGTAGTAGCGGACCTCCTCGTACTCCTCGAGTCCCTCGCTGCTTCCCTCCCGTCCGAGGCCGGACTGCTTGACCCCGCCGAACGGTGCGGCCGCGTTCGACGGGACGCCCTGGTTGATGCCGACCAGGCCGGTGGCCAGTTGGTCGGCGACGTTGAAGGCGCGGTCGAGGTTCTCGGTGAAGACGTAGCCCGCCAGGCCGTGCTCGGTGTCGTTGGCGCGGGCGACTGCCTCGTCCTGGTGGGAGAAGCGCTGCACGGCGGCGACGGGTCCGAAGATCTCGGTGCGGGCCAGGTCGGCGTCAGCCGGCACGTGGTCCAGGAGCGTCGGCTCGAAGAACGTGCCGGGGTGGCTGGGAGCGGAGCCGCCGGTGAGCAGGTGTGCGCCGCGGCGGGTGGCGTCCTCGACCAGGCCGGTGAGTCTGGTCACGGCTGCGTTGTCGATGACGGGGCCGAGGCCGACGCCGGGGGCGAGCCCGTGGCCGACCCGCAAGGCGGCCAGCCGCTCGGTGAGCGCGTCGACGAAGGCGTCGGCAATGCCGTCCTGGACGAAGATGCGGTTGGCGGCGATGCAGGATTGTCCGCCGTTGCGCATCTTGGCGGCGAACGCCCCGTCGACAGCCCGCTCCAGGTCTGCGTCGTCGAAGACCAGCAGCGGGGCGTTGCCACCCAGTTCCATGGAACTCTTGAGCACGTTGTCCGCGGCGAGACGCAGAAGCACCTTGCCGACCCCGGTGGAACCGGTGAAGGACACCTTGCGCACCCGCGGGTCGGTCAGGACGGCGGTGCTGAAGGCGGGGGCGTCCGTGGTGGTGACGACCTGCACGAGGTCTTCGGGGACACCGGCCGCGATGGCGAGTCGGGCCGCGAAGATGGTAGTCAGGGGGGTGTTCGGGGCGGGTTTGATGACGACGGGGCAGCCGGCGGCCAATGCCGGGGCGATCTTGCGGGTGGCCATGGCGAGGGGGAAGTTCCATGGGGTGATGAGAACCGACAGCCCCACCGGTGCGCGCCGGGTGAACAGCCGGGCTCCGCCGGTGGGAGCGTCGCGGAGGTTTCCGGCGGGGCGTACCGCTTCCTCGGCGTACCAGCGGACGAAGTCGGCGCCGTAAGTGACTTCGGCGTGTGCCTCGGCGAGCGGCTTGCCCATCTCGCGGGTGATGAGCAGGGCGATCATCTCGGCGTTGCTGAGGATCAGGTCGTACCAGGTGCGCAGGACGTCAGCGCGGTGCCGGGCGGTGGTGGCGGCCCAGGAGCGGCCGGCTTCGTCGGCCCGGGCCACGGCATCGAGAGCCTGCCGCACGTCCAGGTCGGGGACCTGGGCGATCGTCCGGCCGGTGGCCGGATCGTGGACGTCGAAGGTGCGGTTCACGCCCGGTACGGCGAGGTCGAGGTTGGTCAGGACCTTGTCGGAGTCGGCGAGCGCGGTCGGATCGGCGTCGGGGAGGGTGCGCATGGTGGTCACTTGGCTTCCTGTACGGAGAGGACGGTGTCGATGGCGGCCACGAGCTGCCGGAGCTCGTCGTCGGTGGTGATGAACGGAGGGCTGATCTGAACGGTGTTGCCGCGCGGCGGCCGGGTGATGAAACCGTGTTCGACCAGTTCGTCGGTGGCCGCTTCGGCGCTGATGTCGTCCGAGAGCGTGATGCCGCCCAGGAAGCCCGCCACCCGCGTCTCCACCACGGCCGCCCTGGCGGTGAGAGGGTTCAGTTCACGGGCGAGCAGCCGCTCCACCTCGGTCACTCGGGACAGCAGCTTGTCCTCTTCGAGGAGGTCGGCGAGGATTGACTTCCCCACCTCCGGCGACTCAGGCGGGTCCCGGCGCACGCCGAAGACCGAACCGTCCCACGAGGAAGCGTGCCGAACGAGCGCCACCTGGCAGCCGTCGTGGGTCTGCCCGCTGAGGAAGACCCGAGTCTCACCGCCTGCGGCAGTGCGGGTCACGGCCGAGGGCGAAGCAGTCGTAGGCGACGACTTCAGGGCCTCGTGCCGCCAGCCGCACTCAGGCCGCGGTACGGTCGGCGGTCGAGATGAAGTCGATGAGCTGGGACGAGCTGCCGTTCAGCGCCAGGTCTGCAGCGACGTCTCCATACGCCGGGGAGAGTTTGAAGCCGTGGCCGGAGAAGCCGGCGAGCAGGAGCACTGCTTTTGGTGATCGCTGGATGGTGCGTCCCACGGGAGCACGCGCTGGGTGGTCATACGGACTCCCCTCTCGGGGTGGCGATCCCGGTCGCGCTCTCGACCGACAGCAGGGAGCCCGCCTCCCGGAGCCGAGCCGGTGCATCAGGGCCACGAGGCCGAGGACGAGGATCACCAAAGCGACGAGGACGGCGGTGCCGGTCGGGTCGACGTCGAACTGGCGGGTGTTGAAGACCAGGACCTGCCTACAGCACTCTTTCGAGGAAGGCCTGGGTGCGTTTCTCGCGGGGGTTGGCGAGGACTTCGCGTGCGTCGCCGCGTTCGACGGCGATGCCTTCGTCCAT
>NZ_JBIRUL010000054.1:0-22712 GCF_044335095.1 Streptomyces sp. NPDC020597
GACCGCCGCGTACGGCCACTTCGGCCGCGAGCTGCCCGACTTCACGTGGGAGCGCACCGACCGCGTGGACGCGCTGCGCAAGGCCGCCGGCCTGTGAGGCGGTGACAGGGGGAAGGGCCTGCGGACACCGTCGGAACCGGTTTCCGCAGGCCCTTCGCCATGCGGACCCGGCCTCCCTCTCCCCCCGTGGGGCGGTTGGGGACGGGAGCCGCGATCAGAGGCCGCCAGGACCGTCTTCAGCGCCGCGCAGACGCTCGGCCCACCGGGGGCTGCGCAGCGCGTCGGCTGCTTCGCGGGGAACGCTCAGGTGGACATCGCGGCTGTGGTCGTCGTCGGGAGTGGGCGTGACGAGTGCCGTCCACGGGATGGGGCTTGCCGGGAACTCGAACCAGAACGGCCGTCCGGCGCCGAACTCCAGCGTGTACACGGGCAACCTGCCGGAGTCGTTCAGGGCCACCGTGCCCTCGAAGGCGTCCAGTGACATACGGCTGAGGACACGGGCCGAGCGCCCGGCCTGCCGCTGGGCCTCCAGGAACGCGGCCTCCTGACGCACCCGGTCGGGCGTGACACGGTCCACGGCGGCGCGTACCGCGGAGACGGTGTGGGCGAGGGGCTCTTCGCGCAGCTCACGGGCCGGCAGCACGGCCGTGGTGTTGGACACCGCATTGCCCCCGTAGCCGTGCGGAAGACGGTCCTTCAACACGGTCCGCAGCCCGACCACGATTCCCAGGCGCTCCTCGGCCCCGGGTTCCCGGTCGCGGAGCGCGCCGAGGACCCGCCACACGTGTGCTCCCAGCGCGACCGCGCTGGACGTGGGAGGCAGATCGGCGTCCTGTCCGGCGCGGGCTGCCGCGCGCAGCCCGAGGACCTCTGCCGCGGTCAGTCGGACCGTGACGGTACGGACCTTCCATGCGCGGGAGTTGACCCTCCAGATGAACCCGAACTTCTGCCGTCCGGTGACGACCTGGTACTGCGGGTCGTCCGGTGCGGGACGCGCCTCGCCGGCCAGGCCGTCCAGCAGCGACCGGTCGTACGGCGCCGCGGAAGCGTCCTGTCCGGCATGCGTGCGCGCCCAGTGGCGCAGGAAGTCGAGGTAGCCGCCGCCGTCGACGACGCTGTGGTTGACGGCGACGCCGAGCACGGAGCCGCCTCCTCGCATGTGGGTGACCTTGACCGTGAGCAGCGGTGTGTCGTGCCCGACGACGCGGAAGGCGTTGACGGAGTGGATGTACCGGCGCAGGTCCTGTTTGGCGGAGCGGTCCGGCCCGTAGTCCGGCATCGCCTGGTCGGAGCGGGCGACGGCGAACACCGCGCCGGCGTCGTTGCACACCACGCTGAGGCCGCCGTCCGCGTCGCGTTCGAGGCGTCCCGTGAGCAGCGGATGGTGCGCCAGCGTGCGGCGCAGGGAGTCGATCAGGGCGTCTGAGTCCAGGGTCTGCCGGTAGAAGAAGGTGCGCGGTGTGGCGAAGGTCCCGTTCAGCAGGTCGTGGACGCCGAGCCGGACCCGCTCGCCGGACGTCCCTCCCCCGCGCAGGACGACGATCTGCCCGGGCTTGCCCGGCGGGCGGCCGTGCTTCATGGGTGCGTCTCCAGGGAGGGGCGGAAGGCCCACGCGGGCCTGGCTGTTCACAGTGCCGGGTCCGCGACGATGAAATCCCTAGACCTCATGCTCTTGGTGGATCCCTAGAATCGTCCGGCGTGCCTGGCCTGCGGGCGGGCGCGCGTGCTGGTCTGGGGTTCCCCCGATCGAACGATACGGGCGTGGGGACTCGCTTCGACTGCGAGCCGGCGAGCAGGTCTCGTCCCCACCGGCACACACAGGAGGCCATCAGCCGTGGGGAACGACAAGACCGAGATTCTCGACCTGGTGCGGGAGTACCACCGCTCCACCCTCTCGTCGGGGTTCGTGCCGGGCATCACGCCGGTGCTGGCGTCCGGTGCGGTGCTCAGCGAGGACGACCGGGTCGCGCTGGTGGAAGCGGCACTCGACATGCGCATCGCGGCCGGGGTCAGCTCGCGCAGGCTGGAACGTGCGCTGGCGAAGTACTTCGGGCTCCGCAAGGCGCATCTGACCAACTCCGGCTCGTCGGCCAATCTGCTGGCCCTCAGCAGCCTCACCTCGCCGCAGCTGGGCGAGGACCGGCTGAAGCGCGGCGACGAGGTGATCACGGTGGCCGCCGGGTTCCCCACGACGGTCAATCCCATCCTGCAGAACGGCATGGTGCCGGTCTTCGTCGACGTCGAGCTGGGCACCTACAACGCCTCACTGGAGCGGGTGGAGGCGGCCATCGGTCCGCGCACCCGCGCGATCATGATGGCCCATGCGCTGGGCAATCCCTTCCAGGTGCGGGAGATCGCCCAACTCGCCGAGGACCGCGGCCTGTTCCTCATCGAGGACAACTGCGACGCTCTGGGCAGCACCTACGAGGGACAGCTCACCGGAACCTTCGGCGACCTGGCGACCGAGAGCTTCTATCCCGCCCACCACATCACGATGGGCGAGGGCGGCTGCGTGCTGACGGACAACCTCGCCCTGGCGCGGATCGTGGAGTCGATGCGCGACTGGGGCCGCGACTGCTGGTGCGAGCCGGGTGAGGACAACCGCTGCTTCAAGCGTTTCGAGCACCAGATGGGTTCGCTGCCGGAGGGCTACGACCACAAGTACATCTTCTCCCACGTGGGTTACAACCTGAAGTCGACGGACGTCTCCGCGGCGCTCGGGCTCCAGCAGCTCAGCCGCATCGACGAGTTCGGCAAGGCCCGGCGGCACAACTGGGCCCGGCTGCGGGAGGGTCTGGACGGGCTGCCGCACCTGCTGCTTCCCGAGGCCACGCCGGGCAGCGACCCGAGCTGGTTCGGCTTCGCCATCACCGTGCAGCCGGGCGCGCCGTTCCAGCCCGGCGCTCTGATCGACCACCTGGAGTCCAGCATGGTCGCCACCCGCCGCTTCTTCGCGGGCAACCTGACCCGCCACCCGGCTTACGAGGGACAGGAGTTCCGGGTCAGCGGCCCGCTCACCAACAGCGACATCACCACCGAGCGGACGTTCTGGATCGGTGTGTACCCGGGCCTGACCGACGAGATGATCGACCACAGCATCAACACGGTGCTCGAGTACGTGACCCTGCCGCACTGACCCGCGACACGTCCACGGGGTGGGTCCCGGCGCCGGAGGCCGCCGGGACCCACCCCGTTCCGTGTGCCGACGGACCGCTCAGCCGCGCGCGGGCGTCGCCGGAACCCGCGCCGCCCACGTCTGAAGCAGGTCGGCGGCACGGGCGGCGCCCCCTGCCGTGCGGACGGCCTCCCGCATCGAGGCGAGGGCCGCGGGTGCGCCGGGATCGGCGAGCAGCTCCTCCACCGTGCCGGCGAGACGCCCGGCGGTCAGACCGGCCCGGGACAGCGCCCGGCCGACCCCGCGCTCCTCCAAACGCTGCGCGCTCAGCGCCAGTTCATGGGCGCGGGGAAGGGCCACCACGGGCGTGCCGTAGAGCAGGGACTCCATGATGCTGCCCATGCCCGCGTGGCACACGAACACGTCGGCGTGCGGCAGCACCGCGGGGTGCGGCAGCCAGGGGTGCGCCTCGACATGCGCCGGCAGCGACCCGAGGAGCCCGGGGTCGCTGTCGCGGCCGAGCGTCATGACGACATGCCACTCGGTCGGCGAAAACGCCTCGGCGCACAGACGGAAGAAGTCGCCGCGGTCCCCCGACTCCGTGCCCAACGACACCAGTGCGACGCGGCGCCCGTCGTCCGGCGGCGACCAGAGGCCGGGTTCGGGCTCGGTGAAGACGGGGCCCACGAAGGCGAACCGGTCGTCGAAGGCGTCCCCCTCGATCTGGAAGGCCCGCGGCAGGAAGACCAGGTTCCTGGTGTCCCACTCGGTGCCGTACCGGCCCATCTCGTCCAGTCCGATGCCGTGTTCGCCCATGAAGCCGATGAGCACCCTGGCGCCCTCGGCCATCAGCGGATGCCCGGGATCCCACATCTGGGCGCGCAGGGAGAAGGTCTCGTTGGCGGCGTGACTGGGGCAGACCTGGACCGGCACGGCCCCCAGGACACGCGCGGCCACGCGGCCGGCGGCGACCGTCTCGAAGTCGTAGAGCACCACGTCGGGCGGATCGGCTGTCAGGGCCTCCAGCGCGACGGGGAAGACGGTGCGCACGGTGTCGACGAGCAGGTCGTAACCGTCACGGGCGAGCCGGTCCGGGCTGGGGTCGGCGGCACGGTAGAAGTCGCCGCGCCCGGAGACGTAGGTGACGGCGCGGGCGCCGCAGTCCTCCACGACCGGGCCGAACCGCTCGTCGACGACGTAGGTGACGCGGTGGCCGCGGGCGAGGAGTTCACGGGCCACTCCCAGCGTGGGCGCGATGTGGCCGAAGTCGGCGAACAGCAGCAGGGCGTAGTGGCGGGCGGGCGTGGGGGCGCCGGGCGTCATCGGCTCTCCGAAAAGGTGTCTGGCGGCCCGGGGACGGGCCGAGGGGGTGGTTCAGCGGGCATCCGCCCGGAGCGCCTCGTAGTACGCCAGGCAGTCCTCGTACCGGGCCAGGAGTCCGGTGTCCCGGGCCTCGGCCACGGAGATCGCCGCCGAGTCCTTCACCGACATCAGGGGGGTCTCCGACAGGCTCCAGGGCAGGGCGAGATCGGGGTCGAAGGGGTCGACGTCCACTTGTGTCCCGGGCACGAACCCGGTGGAACACAGATACGACACACAGGTGTCGTCGGTGAGGGCGAGGAACCCGTGCATCAGCCCTTCGGCGACGAACAGCGTCTCGCCCGACTCGGCGGACAGCCAGTTCGTCTCGTACACCCCCCACGTGGGGGAGCCGACCCGCAGATCCACGACGATGTCGAGGACGGTGCCGCGCACCACGCACACCACCTTGGCCTGCCCGGGCGAGAGGAGCGTGCCGTGCAGTCCGCGCAGGGTGCTGCGGCGCGACACGGAGTAGTTCACCTGAGCCACGGGCACCGGACGGCCGATCTCGTCGGCCAGCCGGTCGCACCGGAACGACTCGTAGAAACTGCCGCGTTCGTCACGGAAGTGATGCGGCGTGATGTGGTAGGCGTCCGGTACGGCCATCTCTCGAACCTTCATGGTGGCCCCACCGTAGGACGTCGGGATCGAGGACCGATCGAGAACGGGCCACGGACGGCTCGGGTCGACACAGCCTGGAGTGATCCTCGATCAAGGGCTGCTTGAGTGGTGTCGTCAGACCCGCGACCGAGCGGGGCAGCGACGGTGACCGGGCGTGCAGCGCGCGGGCCCGGGAGGAGAGACGGCAATGCCGGAGGTCGGTGCGCTGGGGCGGCCAGGCGGTGCGGACGGGAGGTCGGGCCGCGTGCTGCTCCTCGGGGCGACCGGATTCGTCGGCCGTCATGTGGGAACCGCCCTGGAGCGGGCCGGCTACGAGGTTCTCGCCGTCGCCCGTCACCCCCGCAAGACTCCGGCGTCCTGGCGTTTCCATCCCATGGACCTGGCCGACGCCGGGACCCGGGCGCTGGTCGAGCTGATCGACGAGGCGCGCCCCGAGGCCGTGGTGAACGCCGCCGGGGAAGTGTGGTCGCCCACCGCCGACCGGATGCACCACAGCAACCAGCTGCTCGTGGAGCGGCTCCTCGCGGCGCTGGCCGACGCCGGACCCCGGCCGCGGCTGGTCCAGCTGGGCTCGGTGCACGAGTACAGCCCGCAGCCCCGAGGGGTGTGGCTCACGGAGTCCTCGCCGGAGGTGCCGGCCACCGGCTACGGGCGGTCGAAGCTGCACGGCACGCGTGCGGTGCAGCAGGCCGTCGCGACCGGCGCGGCGGACGCGGTGGTGCTGCGGCTGTCGAACGTCATCGGCGCCGGCACTCCGCGGGGGAGTCTGCTCGGGCAGGTGGCCGCGCAACTGCTCGAGGGAACAGCCGGGGGACGCACGGCCGAGGTGCGGGTGTCGCCGCTGCGCAGCAGCCGTGACTTCGTCGACGCCCAGGACGTGTCCCGGGCCGTCGTCGCGGCGCTGCGCTCCCCCGGCGCCGCCGGGCGCGTGGTGAACATCGCGAGCGGCGCCTCGCAGCCCGTCCGGGACATGGTGGACCTGCTGATCTCCATCAGCGGCCGCTCGGCCCGGCTCGTGGAGCGTCCCGTCACGCAGTCGCGGTCGCTGACCGACGCCGACTGGATGGCCGTGGAGGTGTCGGCCGCGCGCACCGTCCTCGGCTGGCAGCCGCACCGCACGCCCCGCGACATGGTGCAGGACCTGTGGCGTGCCGCGGCGGAGCAGCGGGACGGCTCGGCCGGCACGTGAGGAACCGGCGAGCGTCCGCGTCAGCCGGGCAGCAGGTCCAGATCGGCCGTGCTGACCTGGTCGGTCAGCACGTGCTGGCGCAGACGCTGCAGGCCGGGTGAGGGATCCAGGCCCAGCTCGTCCCGCAGTTGGGCGCTCAGCCGTCGGTAGACGTCGAGCGCCTCGCTCCGCCTGCCGCACCGTTCCAGGGCGATGATGAGTGAGCCCTGGAACCACTCGTGCAGCGGGTGCGCGCAGGCGAGTTCCTTCAACTCGCCGACGAGATCACGGTGTCGGCCCAGGTGCAGGCCGGCGGTGATGCGCAACTCCTCGGCCTGGAGGTGGAGTTCGTTCAGACGCAGGGCGTGCCCGTGCAGCGCCGGTCCCGGCGCGACGTCCGCGAACGGCGGCCCGCCCCACAGCAGCAGGGCCCGGTCGAGCAGCACGACGGCGCCGGCCGGGTCGCCTTCTGCGAGTGCCGTCCGGGCCTGGCCGGTGAGCCGTGCGAACGCGTCCGCGTCACATGCGTCCGGCCGGACCCGCAGCAGGTATCCGTGGGCGTGGGTGACGAGCGGTCCGCTGTCGGCCGGCCCGGGGTCCTCGCCGCCGTGCAGCGCCTTGCGCAGCTGGTAGGCGTACGTCTGCACGGTGGCGGTGGCGCTGCGCGGCGGGCGCCCGGCCCACAGCTCGGACGTCAGCGCTGCCAGCGGGACGACCGTGTCGTGCCGGGCGAGCAGCAGGGCCAGCACCTGGCGCACCTTCGGCGCCGTCGGGGTGACGTCCCGGCCGTCGGCCGTGACCCGCAGCGGACCGAGGGTGCGCCAGGTCAGCACGCCGCGGCCCCCGTGGCCTGGGCGGGGCGGACGGCCCGGCCCCAGACGCCGGGGTTGTCCCGGTACCAGGCGACGGTTTCCGCGAGTCCCTCGGCGAAGTCCGTCTGCGGCTTGTAGCCGAGCTCTTCATGGGCCTTGCGCCAGTCCACGGAGTAGCGGCGGTCGTGACCTTTGCGGTCGGTGACGTACTCCACGCTGTCCCAGTCCGCACCGCAGGCCTCCAGGAGGAGTCCGGTCAGACCGCGGTTGTCGAGTTCGGTGCCGCCCCCGATGTTGTAGACCTCGCCGGCACGGCCCCCGGTGCGGACCAGCTCGACGGCACGGATGTGGTCGTCGACGTGCAGCCAGTCGCGCACGTTCAGGCCGTCGCCGTAGAGCGGGACCTTCTGCCCCGCGAGCAGGCGGGTGACGAACAGGGGGATGATCTTCTCGGGGTACTGGTGGTGTCCGTAGTTGTTCGAGCACCGGGTCACCCGCACGTCCAGGCCGTGGGAACGGTGGTAGGCGAGGGCGATCAGGTCACTGGACGCCTTGGAGGCGGCGTACGGCGAGTTGGGGTGCAGCGGCTGCTCCTCGGAGCAGGAGCCCGCGGCGATGGAGCCGTAGACCTCGTCGGTGGAGATGTGCACGAACCGGCCGACGCCGTTGCGCAGGGCGGCGTCCAGCAGGGTCTGGGTGCCCAGGACGTTGGAGCGCACGAACTCGGTGGCGCTGGCCAGGGAGCGGTCCACGTGGGACTCGGCGGCGAAGTGCACCACCTGGTCGTGCTCGGCCATCAGCCGGTCCGCCAGGCCGGCGTCGCAGATGTCGCCGACGACGAGCCGGTAGCGGTCGGAGTCCGCCACCGGGTCGAGGTTGGCCAGGTTGGCCGCGTAGGTGAAGGCGTCGAGGACGGTGACGGTGACGTCCTCGGAGCCGAGGGGGCCGAGCAGGGTCCGGACGTAATGGGAGCCGATGAAGCCGGCACCGCCGGTCACCAGGATGCGCGTCTGACTCATCTGGGTGCGGCGCGTCACCGGGGAGTGCCGGGCGGGCGCCGTCCTCCTTCCTCGTGGGTGTGCGTGCGGTCGCGCGGACGTTCAGCGGGCCGCGGCGAGACGTTCGAGTTCCGGGACGATGGCGTGCGGGGTGGGCATGGCGGCGGACTCGTCGCGCAGTCGGCGGGCGGCGACGGCGTGTGAGGGGTCCTCCAGGAGACGCCGGGTGAGGTCCGTGACCCGGTCGGGGTCGGCGTCGGTGTGGTGCAGGAAGAAGCCGGCGCCGGCGTCCTCCAGGGACCGTCCGCGGAGTTCCTGGTCGGCGACGAGGGTGGACATCGCGAGCTGCGGCACCGCGTTGACGAGGGCGGTGGAGAACGAGCCCCAGCCGCCGTGGTGGACGACGGCGGAGCACGTCGGCAGCAGCGTGCTGAGCGCCACTTCGCTGACGGCCAGGACGCCTGCGGGCAGGTCGTCCAGTTGCTCGGCCTGTTCGGGCACGAGGGCCGCGACGATCTCGGCGTCCAGCCGCGACAGGGCGCGCAGCAGGTTCTCGACGTCGACGTAGTCCCCGCCGTAGGCCTCGGTGTTGGTGCGGCCCAGAGTGACGCAGACGCGGGGCCGTTTGGGCTCCTCGCGCAGCCATTCCCACTTCACCGCGGGGCCGTTGTGGGGCACGTACCGCATCGAGAGCTGGTGCAGTTCGCTCGGCGGGCGCAGGCTCGGCGGCAGGGTGTCGAGGGTGAACTGCCCGTTGAGCAGCTCCTCGTCGCACCGCACCCCGTAGGCGCTTCCGCGTTCGTCGATCCAGTCGGCCAGCGGGTCGACGCGCTGGTCCTCGGACACGTCCCGGGCCAGCTCGACGAACGTGGCGCGGGCCTGGCCGTAGACGTCCGCGGACCACAGCAGGCGCGCGTGCGCGGCGCCGCAGGCTCGCGCGGCGATACCGCCCGCGTAGGCGATCGGGTCGTGCACCACGAGATCGGGCCGCCAGTCCCGGGCGAGTGCGACGAGGTCGTCGAGGATCGGGTCGTTGTAGCGGGCGAACCCGTACGGGACGCTGACGGCGTACCGCTCGACCAGGCTCGCGTGGTCGACGTCGCCGTATCCGAGGCGGCTCCAGTTCGCCACGTCCGCGTCCTGCGACTCACGGGCCATGGCCATGTCGTGGTGGAGGTGGTGGTCGGCGCCGATCGGCGCTGCCACCAGTCCGGTGCCGGTCACCGTCTCGTTCAGCGACGGTGCGTTGGCCATCAGCACCTCGTGCCCGGCGGCCGTCAGTGCCCAGGCCAGCGGCACCATCGTGAAGACGTGCGACTTCTCCGGCAGGCCGGCGAACAGGACGCGCATGGGTTCCTCTCCTCCTCGGTTCAGTGCGGGTGGGCCCGGGGCGGCGCTCAGGCCGTCCGCTCCCGGCCTTCCGTCACGGAGATGGCGCTCATCGGGCAGGACTCGGCCGCCTCCCGCACGGCGGAGGCCTGTGCGGCTGCGGGTCGGTCGACCAGCAGCAGGGCGGATCCGTCGTCGCCCTGGTCGAAGACCTCGGGGGCGATGAACGCGCACTGGCCGGCGCCGATGCACCTGCCGTGATCGATCGCGATGTCCATGCGGGCCTCCTGCGCGCTCGCCGATCCGATGGGTTGCCTGGGCGAGCCCATCTTGCGGTGCGGTGCGGGGGATCGACCGGGCACGGACCGCTGTCTGGGGTTTCCTCCAGAGATTCGGCCGTGGCGGAGGACGCGCGAGCCAGGAGGCACGCGGCCGTGACGGCCGGTACGCGGTGAATCCCTAGACTGCGCGGCCGGCTCTGGCCGGGCACGCCACCGCCGTGCTGGAGTGACCGGGCGATCGGGCAGCAGCGCCGACGAGCGTACGAGGCCCGCGCGACCGTCGTACGACTTCTGTGAAAGGGGAATCCGGGTGGCGCAGCAAGGCACCTCGGACGTGCTCGATTCGACACCCGGGGCCGGGTTCCGGCTCGAACGCCCGCCGACCGTCGACCCCGACGGCGGCGTCGCGTTGCTTGCCTGGGCGGCGCGGATGCGCGAGGAGCAGCCGGTGTGGCGGGACGGCAGCGGCCATGTGCACGTGTTCCGCCACGCGGACGTGCAGCGGATCCTCGCCGACACGACGACGTTCTCCTCGGACACGGTGGGCCGGCTGTCGGGCGGTGAGAAGCAGGCCCCGCGGGGCACGCTGCTGCTCCTGGACCCGCCGCTGCACGGCAAGATGCGCCGTCTGGTCAGCCGGGCGTTCACTCCGGGCCTGATCACCGGCCTCGAGCCGTGGATCACCGAGCTGACCGGGCAACTGCTGGACGCCGCCCCCGAGGGCGCCTTCGATCTCGTGGACGTCCTGGCCAACCCGCTGCCGGTGACGGTCATCGCGCGCATGCTGGGCGTCCCGACCGAGGACCGCGACAGGTTCCAGGACTGGGCGGACCAACTGCTGTCCACCGATCCGGACGACCCCGAGAGCGTGCGCCGGATGGAGGAGACCGCGGTCGCCATCTCCGCCTATCTCCAGGGCTTCATCGAGGCCCGGCGCAAGGAGCCGAGCGGCGACCTGCTGAGCACCCTGGTCGGGGCCGAGCTCGACGGCGAGCGGCTGGAGGACGAGGACATCGCGAGTTTCGCGACGCTGCTGCTCCTCGCCGGGCACATCACCACGTCGGTCCTCGTCGGCAACGCTCTGCTGTGCCTGGACCGCGATCCGGAGCTGCTGGAACGGGTGCGTGCGGACCGTTCGCTGATCCCGGCGGTGATCGAGGAGACGCTGCGGCTGCGCCCGCCGTTCACCCGGATCGAGCGGGTCACCACGACCGCGACCGCCGTCGCCGGGACGGAGGTCGGACCCGACACCCTCGTCCACCTCTGGCTGCTGTCCGCCAACCGCGACGAAGAGGTCTTCGAGGACGCGGACGCCTTCCGCCCGGACCGCTCCAACTCCCGGCAGGCGGCGTTCGGGCACGGCATCCACTACTGCATCGGGGCGCCGCTGGCCCGGCTCGAGGGGCGGATCGCCCTCGACGCCCTGCTGGACAGATACGCCCGCATCGGCGTCGATCCGGCGGTGCGGCTGAGCTGGCACGGGACCAACGTCTTCGGCGCCCGGCACCTGCCCCTGCGGGTGCTCCGGGCGTGAGCGGCGGCCCACGTCCCTCCCCCAAGTCCCCCAGTCCCGGCCTCTCTCACGACGGAGCGACCCCATGAAGACCAGGCCCGACCCGCCCGTGATCCCCTCGGAACGGGGCAGGTGCCCGTTCGACCCGCCCGCCGAGTACGCGCGGCTGCGCGCCGAACAGCCGGTCAGCCCGGTCACCTTCGAGGTGGCGCCGAAGGACACCTCGGGCTGGCTGGTGACCCGGCACGACCTGGTCCGGCAGATCCTCGCCGACGACCGCTTCAGTCACCGCAACGAACTGCTGGCGCACGTGGTGGCGCCGCCGTTCCCGATGACCGAGTACGCGCCGCAGCCCTCGCCGCCCGGCTCGTTCGCGAAGATGGACGCCCCCGACCACACCAAGTACCGGCGGCTGCTGGCGGGTCACTTCACGCTGCGGCGCATTCAGCAATACGAGCCGCAGCTGACCCGCATCGTGGACGGGGCGCTGGCGGAGATGGCCGCCGAAGGCTCCCCCGTCGACCTGGTCACCGGCTTCGCGGAGAAGGTCAGCCTGCGCTCGGTGTGCTCGTTGATGGACGTCTCCGCGGAACTGATGGACGGCATCCAGGAGCACTTCTCGGCGCTGATGACGCTCACGTACACGCTGGAGGAGTTCATCCACCACGTGGAGTCGATGGACGGGCTCATCCGGCCGATGGTGCGAGAGCGCACGGCGGAGCGCGGTGAGGACTTCTTCGGCCGGCTGGCGGCGACCGGCGAGCTGACCGAGGACGAACTGGTCAACCTCGCCGTCCTCACCCTGGGCGGCTCGCTCGACACCACGCCGAACATGCTCGCCCTCAGTGTCTTCGCCCTGCTGGAGAACCCGGACCAGCTGGCCCTGCTGCGGGAACGCCCGGAGTTGTACGAGGCCGGTGCGGTGGACGAGCTGCTGCGGTACCTGACGATCTCCCAGATGGGTTCCAGCCGGTGCGCGCTGGAGGACGTGGAGATCGGCGACACCCTGATCAAGGCGGGTCAGACGGTGGTCCTGTCGCTGCCCGCCGCCAACCGCGACCCCGAGGTCTTCACCGACCCCGATCGGCTCGACGTCACCCGTGTGCCGCGCAAGCACCTCGCGCTGGGCTTCGGCGCACACCAGTGCCTGGGTCAGCATCTGGCACGGGCCAGTCTGCGCATCGGACTGCGCGCCCTGTTCGAGCGCTTCCCCTCGCTGCGGCTTGCGGCGCCGGCCGGTGAGGTGCCGCTGCGCGACCGGGCCGTGCACTACGGCGTGGACCGACTGCTGGTGTCCTGGAGCTGATGGCCGTGGCACGGAGGAAGTCCGCGCACCGCGCGGCGGGGAAGGGCCTGCCCGTGTTCCGCACCGCTGTCGACAGCCGTGTGGAGCGGGTGCACACCGTGCGGGCCGGTGCAGCCGACGGCGCGCGGATCCGGCTGACCGGCTACGACCTGCTGACCGGTCCGTGGTACACGCCGCTGACGTTCTTCTACCGCGACACCCTCGACGGCGCGGCGCTGCGCGATTCGCTGGCGCGCACGCTGCGCCGCTTCCCCCTGCTGGCGGGGCGTCTGGAGCGGGACGCGGACGGCGGACTGAGTGTGCTCTGCAACGACGCGGGCGTGCGGTTCACCGAGGCGTACTGCCCCGAGCCGATGCGCGAGTACGGTCACGACCTGCGCGCCGAGCCGGTCATCGGGAAGCTGCTGCGCGAAGTGAGCGCCTTCGGCGTGGTGGGCCGGGACACGCCGTTGCTGAAGATACGGCTGACCCGGATGGAGGGCGGCGGGTCCGTTCTCGGCGTGCTCGTCAACCACAGCCTCGCGGACGGCGGCAGCACGCTCGCGTTCCTGGAGAGCTGGTCGCGCGAGCACCTCGGGGTCCCGTGGGAGGAGCCCAGCCACGACCGCGCGGTGCTGGACGCGCTCGGCCGGCCGTCCACGGACTCCGCCACCCTGGCGGCGCGGGCGTTCGTGGGCGTGGGCCGGGTCCGGCATCTGACGACGACGCTGCGTGTCGGCGTCAACAAGCTCGCGACCGTCACGACCCGGTTCGACGCGGCGGAACTGGCCGCGCTCAAGGCCGAGGCGCAGCGGACCCTGCCCGGACCGGACGCGTGGGTGTCGACGAACGACGCGCTCACCGCGCACCTTTGGCAGGTGCTGAGCGAGCTGCGGGGCCGTCCGGCCGACGCCGTGGAGTGGCTCGGGCTGATCGTCGGCGCACAGAGCCGGCTGGGCGACGCACTGCCGTCCTCGTACTGGGGCAACTGCGTCAGCAACAGCTGGACCTCGCTGGGCGCCGCCCGGCTGCGCGAGTCACCGCTGGGAGCCGTGGCGAGAGACGTGCGGCTCTGCCTGGAGAGCAACACCGAGGACAAGATCCGCGACGAGATAGCGTTCCTCGGCGCCTACCGGCGCAAGGGCGTGTCCCGGCACGTGATGTCGGTGCGGGCCCCCGACGTGTCGACGGCGTCCCTGTCGGTCAACAACTGGTCGCAGTTCCCGCTGTACCGGATCGACCTCGGCGCCGGACGCCCCTTCTGGTACGAGTTCCCCGACCTTCCGGTTCCGACGGTGCACATCGCGCCCACGCCCGAGGAGGACGCCGGACGGGACGTGTACCTGTGCCTGCCCGAGGCCGAAGCCGCCGCGGCGGACACCCCGCCGTGGCGGGAACGGCTGCACAGCCGCAGCGGGACGTCCGTCGGATCATGACGCCGGCCGGACGCGCGCCGTCATGGCACCTGACCCGGCCGAGGCCCCAAACGGGTTCAGACGGGAAGGACGGGATGAAGGCGCAGCTAGGGGAAAAGAGTGATCCGGGCTCTCCACCGGCCCGGTGTGAGCGAAGATGGCTCATCGGGAGGGGTTCCACGTGTCAATGCCGGTCTTCACGGCCGGTCCTGCGGGGCGTGGGCACAGGTCCCGGTCGCCACCGGCGCTCCGGGAGAGAGGTACTGGGTGGATGACCGCTGTGCACGGGAGCGTTCCCTGCGAACGGCAGCTGAGGGGGCCGGGCCCGGAGCCGGTGGAGCGTGAGTGCGAACTCGCCCTCCTCGTCGAGCTCACGCGGCGCACCGCGGCCGGCGACCCCGCTCTGGTCATGCTCGAAGGCCCGGACGGCATCGGCAAGACGACTCTGCTGCGCGCTCTGATCGCCGAGGCACGGGCCGAGGATCTGCGTGTGGTCCACACCACGGCCGGGCATGAGGGTGAGCGGCTGCCCCTGAGCACCGCCCACACCCTGCTGGCCGGCCTCGACGCGGGCGTGGGCGGGATGTCCCCGGCCGCGTGGCCGCATGCACCCGACGCCTCCGGAACGAGCGCGCGGTCGCGGCGACTTGCCTGCTATGACGTCGACGGCGCGAACCCGTCCTTCGGCGCACTCGCCCAACTGCACGAGGTGGTCCGGTCGGCTGCGGCGCAGAGCCCCCTGGTGATCGTCGTGGACGACGCGGAGGAGGCCGACGCCGCGTCGCTGCGCTTCCTCGCGCACACCGCGCGCCGCCTGGCGGGGCTGCCGGTGCTGCTGGCGCTCGCCCGCCGCGGCGGCGCCGACGAGCCGGCTCTCAACGACGTGGCAGCCCTGCCCCAGTGCCGGCTGGTGCGACCACGCCCCCTGACGAGTGAGGGAATCGGTCTGCTGGCACTGCGGCTGCTCGGCTCGGAGACCGACGCGGCCTTCCAGGAGTCGTGTCTCGCGGCCACCAACGGCAACCCCCTGCTGGCGACGCGGCTCCTGAAGGCGCTGCGCGAGGAGCGGTTGCCGCTCACCGCGGACCATGTCGCCTCCGTGCCCGGACAGGACATCCACGCGTTCCGCCTGCGCGCGGCGGGTCTGCTGCACCGGCACCCCGCGGTCACCGTCCAGGCCGCCAGGGCCCTGGCCGTGCTCGGGGACAGGGTCACGCCGGAGAACGGCGCCCGCCTCGCGCTGCTGGACAGTCCCGTCTTCGCCCGCTCCCTGCTCGCCCTCGTCTCCAACGGCCTCGTCACGTCGAACAGCGACGGAAGCTGGTCCTTCTCCCACGCCCTGCTGCGGAACGCCGTCCTGGGCGACATGTCCGACGAGGAGCGCGACGCGTTACACGGCCGCGCGGCGCGGTTGCTGCACGACGAGGGGGCGAGGTCCTCGGACGTGGCCGAGCACCTGTGCCACGCGCCGTCCACGGCGCTTCAGCCCTGGGCCGCCGCCGTCCTGCGCGACGCCGCCCGTGAGGCCGTTCTGCACGCCTCACCGGTCCGAGCGGTGGAGCTGCTGCGCGCGTGCGTGCCCGAGGGCGCCGAGGAAACGGCCGACCCGTGCCTGCTCTTCGAACTCGGCGTGGCGGAGATGAGGGTCGACGCCGGGGCCAGCGTCCGTCACCTGACGTCCGCGCTGGACAGGGCGACCGAGCCACGACTGCGACTCGAGGCCCTCGGCGCACTGGCCGAGGCGCTCACCCGCCAGGGCCAGGTGACGCGCGCGGCAGGCCTCCTGGCACGATGCCGTTCCGAAGCGGCCTTGACCGCTTCGGGTTCGACCGATCCTCAACTGGTGGAGGCGCAGCTGCTCATCGCGGCCTCCACCAACCGGGCCGCCTTCACCGAACTGCTCGAGACCGTCTCGTTCGACCTCTCCCTGCCCGGCGACACTCCCGAGCAACGCGCCCTGCTCGCCACTCGGGCCGTCATCTCGGCGTCCCGCATGGACCGCGTCGCCGAAGCCGTCGCGGCCGCCCGCACCGTCGTCCGCCGCAGCACGGCGACCGCCGACGCCGCGGCCTACCTCGGCGCCGCCGCGTCGGCACTGCTGTACGCGGACCTGCCGCACGAGGCCGAAGCGGTCTACCAGAGGCTGGTCATAGGCGCCGACGCCCTGCTCGGCCCGACCTATCGGAACCTGCTCGCCCTCAGCGCGGACGCGCACCAGCGACTCGGAGCCCTCGAGCAGGCATCGAGTGCCAGCGCCGCGGCCCTCGCGGGCACGAACGTCGCACGGGCCACCCCGTTCGAGGCCCTGGCGCTCGCCGTGCGCCTTCACACGCTGCTCGACCAGGGCGATCTGGCTCAGGCCGTCCTGCTGGAGGCGGAGATACCCGACCCCGTCCAGGACGGCTCCTGGCAGTGGAACGAGGTGGTGGGCGCCCGCGGCCGCCTGCATCTGGCCAAGGACGGCCCCACGCGGGCCCTGGCCCATTTCGAGGAGTGCGCCCGCCGGCAGGCGGGTTGGCAGCGGACCAGTCCGGCCGTCTCGCCGTGGTGGTACTGGGCAGGACGCACCCATCTCGCCCTGGGCGACCGCGCCTCGGCCGTGGCGCTGGCGGAGAGGGCCGTCTCCGATGCCCGGTCCGCGGGCCTGCCGTGCGCGCTGGGTTCGGGACTCGAACTGTGGGCGGCGACGATGAGCGACGACCAGCGGCCGGCCCTCCTTGAGGAGGCCGAGGAGGTCCTCATGGGGACCCGGGCGGCCCTGTGGCTCGCCCGGGTCCGGGTCGCCCGGGGCCAGGCGCTCCAGCGGCTCGGGTACCAGAAGGCCGCCCGTGAGGTGCTGCGTCAGGGCTGGGAGGAGGCGTACGGCGTCGGTTCCCTGCCCCTCCACACGGTCGCGCACCGTGCGCTGCTCGCCACGGGCGCACGACCGCGTCGTCCCGTGTCCCGAGGACCGGGCGCGCTCACGCAGAGCGAGTCGCAGGTCGCCCGACTCGCGGCCGACGGAAAGTCGAACGCATACATCGCCGAGACGCTGTTCGTCACGCGTCGCACCGTGGAAGTCCACCTGACCTCGGTCTATCGCAAGCTGGGCCTGACGGGGCGGCGAGAGCTGCGGGACTCGCTGGCGTCGCACGGCTTCCGCGACGTCGATCACGGAAAGTGACGATCCCTTCACCGGACCGCTTCCGGCGGGACCCGAGTCCCCGTCGACCGTCACCGGCTTTCGTTTCGCATGGCGCAACGAACCGATTTGACGTTCATTCAGGAGAGCGCCTCGCAACGGGGCGCTGAGACTCCCCTTTCCCGCCTACCCGCCACAAGGCGAGGGAGGCGGGCCGCGCAGGCATTTCCTGCAATGGCCTGCGCACCCGCACGGCCCGCCCGCCGAAGTTCGCAGACGCAATTCCTCACCGGCCCGGCGCGCCTCCCACCTGGCACGCCGTGCCGTGACGGACGTAAACGACCGGCTCGCGATACCACCCGCCCTTGCCCGGCCGAACTTTGCCCGTTCATTTACCGGGCGACACTTCCGTTTGCCATCTGCGCCCCCTTGCTGGCGTACCCCTCGCTGTGATCTGCTGAAGCTCAAAGGCGCAAGGGCCATACGTGAACTTTCGGCACGTCTTCTGTATGGGTGACTCCATGGATTCTCCGCACACTGCCCCTCCGGCTCGCACAGCCGCCTTTACCGCGCACCGCCCTCCTGAGCCGACGGACTCTCCCGGTCCGGGCCACCGTTAGCACTCGTCGGCCCGGCACGGCGCGTCTCGCGCGCCGACCGAGACACGTCCGCCCGGGGGTCACCGCCGATCCGCCGGGTCCCGGACGGCACAGCGACCACCCAGTTCCGCCGATCAAGGCGGCATGTGCGCGCACAAGGGAGTACCAGCACGGTGTTGTTAGAACGTGAGTCCGCCCTCGCACAGGCCACCGCGGCCCTGTGCCGCACGGAGGGTGGACAGGGCTCGCTGCTCGTCGTGCGGGGCCCCCTCGGGGTGGGCCGGTCGACGTTCCTGGAGTCCGTTGCCGCCATCAGTCGAGACCAGGGCTTCGTGCTGCTCAGAGCCCAGGCGTCCGCTGCCGAGGAGCGGTTCCGACTCGGCGTGGTGGGGCAGTTGATGGACTCGTTGCGCGGGATCGCCGTCCCCGACGACATGGCCCGCCGGCTCCGACAGTCGAACGTCCTCCCGCGCGAGAGCGCATCGGGCGCGGCCCCTGCGGACGGCGCGCTCTCGGCGGCCCCCTGGTGGTCCGAGCTCAGCCCGCAGCAGGCGCCGAACTGGCTGGCGGCCCTGCTGAACTCCATTTCCGAAGCCCGGCCCACGGTGCTCATGGTGGACGACCTGCACTTGGCGGACACCGGGTCCTTACAGGCCCTCTCGCTCGCGGTGGCGCAACGCGCGCGACGACGGGTCCTCTTCGTGTTCTCCGTTCTTCCCGGTGATGTACGCGTCAGACGGCCGCACGTGCGCGATCTGCTCGCCCCCGGGGAGTGCGCTGCGGAGCCGAACGCCGTCGGGGCCCTGCGGTCCCGGCACGAGACGGCGGACCAGACCCTGGAACTGTCGACGCTCGGCCTCGACAGCGTGCGGCTGCTCGTGGAGAAGACCCTCGGCGACGCGCCGGACGCGGCGTTCGTGGAAACCGTGGCGGTGCGCTCCGGCGGGAACCCGCTGCTGCTGCAGGCGGTGCTGGACGAGGCCCAGTACCTGAGGCTGCGTCCGACAGCGACGGACGCAGCCGTCGCCGCGACCCTTCGGCCGGAACTGCTGCGCCGGCGTCTCGACTCCTACCTGCGGTCCCAGCCGGACCACGTACGGCGCTCCGCCTACGCGCTCGCCCTGCTCGGCGCCGCCGCGGACGAGCACTTCGTGGCCCGCCTCGCCGAACTCGACGAAGGGGGAGGGGCGCAGGCCGTGGAAGTGCTGCGGCACGCCGGTCTCGTGGACCAGCGCGCGTGCCGGCTCACCTCGGGGACGGTCCTGCGGGACCTGGTGGAAGAGAACATGCCCGCGGAGGAGCGCACCGCCATGCGCGGAGTGACGGCCGAACTGCTGCACCGTACCGGGCATCCGGCCGAGCTCGCCGCGGAGCAGCTGATGGCGGTGATATCGCTGCGTGGCCCGGAAGCGGTGCAGATCCTGCTCACCGCCGCGGACAGCGCGCTGCGCCGCGGTTCGCCCCGGGACTCGGCACGCTATCTGCGCCGCGCCCTCCTCGACTCCTCGCTCTCCGGGCAGGACAGAGCGAGACTGCTCGTCGACCTCGCCACCGCCGAGCGCAGTTTCGCGACGGCCGCCGCACTGCGGCACGCCATGGAGGCCGCGCCGCTCCTCGAATCCGTACACGAGCGGGCCGACGCGATGCTGCGGCTGGGGCCCCTCCAGATGGACCCGCCCTCCCTGCGCATCAACGTCATCAGAGCCGCCATCAGCGACGAACTGCGTCACGGGGTCACCGAGGACTGGGTGGAGCGCGAGCTGGTGCTGCGCCTGGAGGCACGCGAGCACATCCTGTCGGCGCAGGATCCCACGCACATCCGACGGGCGCTGCGACGCTTCCGCGACCTCGGCCCTTCCCCCCGCCTGGCCACCAAGGGCGAAAGGGAACTGCTCACGTCGCTGATGCACATCGCGTTCGTCGCCAACGCCGTTCCCGCGGAGCAACTGGCCAGGTCGTGCACCCAGGTGCTGGAGCAGGAGGCGCCCACACCGGAGCATGTGCACACCACCGCGCCGTTTGCCGTGAACATCCTCGCCGGTGCGGAGCAGACGGCGGGTGCGGCCAGCTGGCTGCGTGAGGCGAACCGCCTCGCCCACCGCCGCGGCGGTGACGTGGAACAAGCCGTCATCCGCTGCGAACAGGCACTGATCGCCCTGGCCGACGGACACCGGGCCTACGCCCGGGACAAGATCGTCCAGGCCGAGGCCCTCGCGGGCCCCGAGACCGGCGGGCTGCCCACCGTCTGTGCCGCCGTCCTCGCCATCGTCGCGATGCACACCCACAAGCCGGAGCTTGCGGAACAGTTGCTCACCCAGCACCGGCTGCACGCCGAGAACCAGTATCTGACGGCGCTCCTGCACATGGCGCGGGGCACACTCGCGGCGCGCCGTGACGAACCCCGCACCGCACTGGGCCACTACCGGACCGCGGGCCGGCACATCGAGCAGATCGGCTGGGAGAACCCGGCAGTCCTGCCGTGGTCGTCGTGCGCCGCCCTCATGCACCACCGCCTGGGCGAACACGAAGAAGCCGTGAACGCCGCGCAGTCGGAGGTGAACAGGGCCCGCGTCTGGGGGTCGCCCACACCGCTGGGGCGTTCCCTGGTCGTCCTCGGCCGGGTGACATCCGGACGACGGGGCTCCGAGCTGCTCGAGGAGGCCGTCACGGCCCTGGAGGAGGGCAACAACGGATACGAGCTGCTCCGCGGCCTGTACGCGCTGGCGACTCATCCCGACACACAGCGGAACCGAAGATCGACCGCCCTGGGGCGGGCGCACGGTCTGGCCCACGAGCACGACGTTCCCGAACTGGCCAAGAAAATCTGCACCAAGCTGACCGAGGGGACGCGGAAATCCAAAAACCCCGGCAGTCGGCTGACCCCTTCCGAACGCAGAGTCGCCCGTCTCGCGTCCACAGGCCTCAGCAATGCAGAGATCGCAAATCAATTGGGCACGTCGTCACGCATGGTGGAGAAACACCTGACGAACTCCTATCGGAAACTCGGTATATCCGGGCGTCCGGAACTGGCGAAGGCACTCAGCAGGGCGGACGCCGAGCAGTCACCCTGACTCGGGCACCGACCGGGCCGCCACACAGCAAACTTTGCACACTGATCCGATCCGTCGCGCGGGCACCCGCAGCAGCGCTCGGCGCACCACGGGTCCGGCACCGCCATCGATTGCCCTGAGCAGTCAACCCCTTCTAACGCGCGGCGAGTTGCCATACGGCTGCCGGAGGGGCCGACCCGGGGCGTCCGAACCACCGAACCACCGAACCACAGTGTTTTAAGGCCACGCAAAGGTTTGCTTGACCCGCTCCATGCCAGATTCCTAGGCTCAAGGAACAGTTGATCAGAGGCAGGCAGGAAGGATCACCGCTCGATCTCCGACCTGTGCAAGCAGCACTGCTTCCGATCAAGATCTGCCTCCGGGCAGTAGATCCCCCACAAGAGTGCAGAAAGACGGTGCGTCGCAGTGACCACGCGAACAGCAGGCCCTTGGCCCGACAGAGACTGGGCGGCCACCCCGCACACGCCTTCGCCCGCGCACAGAGCTCAACCCGATCACCGCCCACGCACGGAGACCAGCCGTCGCCTCTACACGGCGCACATCGACACCGGCATGCACATCGTGGCAGCGGAGCCGGATTTCTCCCGCCAGTTCGGCAGCACCTCCGCCGACATCTGCGGACGAAGTCTGTACGAGCTGCTGCACCCCAGCTCCCCTTCCGTGCTCGACCGGCACTTCAACCGACTGTCACAAGGGCGCTGCAACCGCTTCGCCGAGCGTGTGGTCGGCCTGGGGGACGAGGGCCGGGCCTTCTCCGGCGAGCTCACGGGCATCGCCGTACAGAACACCACGGGACTCATGGCCGGCATCGTCGTACAGGTGAGGCCGGACAAGGAGGCCCCTTCCTCAGGCCCTGACGAAGGGGTGCTCAACCCCCGTGAACGGCTTCTCAGCAAGCTCGACGCACAGGTCCTCGAGGGTGTCGCCAGCGGGTCCTCCACCGTGCAACTCGCTGCTCGGCTCTACCTCAGCCGACAGGGCGTCGAATATCACGTCGGCCTCATGCTGCGGAAGCTCAAGGCGCCGAACAGGGCCGCTCTCGTGGCACGCGCCCACTCCATGGGCATGCTGACCGTCGGACAGTGGCCCCCGCGGGTCCTGCCGGAATTCATCAAGTAGCGACGCCCGCACGGCGGTTCCGTCCCCCGCCGCTCGTCCTCACCGCCTGCCGCACCGGCCACAAGCCTCGTGCCAGGCCTGGTGGGCACGTCCTCCTCCCAGCGGCCGTACCGTTCGATCCGGTACGGCCGCCGACTCATGTCGGGCGTCAACACGCCGACCTGGTGCAGCAGTTGCCGGAGGACGAGGCGGGGCCGGCCTCCGGCGGCCGATACCGGCGGCTACTGCTCCAGCTCGCGGCTGATGAGGTCGAACAGTTCCTCGTCGCTGGCCCCGTCCAGCCGGTCGCCGAGCGACGGGCCGTGAACGTCGGGGCCCGCTCCGAGGAGTTCGATCTCGCTCAACAGGGTCCGGAGCCGGGCGCCGAGCAACGAGCGGGCGTCCTGATCGGGATCCGCCTTCATGATGCGCGCGACACCCGCTTCCAGGTCCGCCAGCATGGTCGCCATCGTCCCGCTCTCCCCGGACAGTTCGGCGTCGAGGTGCTGTGCGAGGGCGGCCGGGGTGGGATGGTCGAACACCAGGGTCGCGGGCAGCGCCAGGCCGGTGTCCTTGATCAGGGCGTTGCGCAGTTCCACGGCGGTCAGGGAGTCGAACCCCATGTCGCGGAACGCCCGGTCCGCGGCCATCACGGTCGTGTCGTCGTGGCCGAGGGCCCTGCCCGCGGCCCGCCGTACGTGCTCGAGGAGGGCATCGGCGCGCCCTTGGGGCGACAGTGCGGCGACGCGCTCGGCCAAGGCCGTCAGGGTGGCGCCGGCGGAGGAGGAGT
The DNA here is from genome assembly GCF_044335095.1 of Streptomyces sp. NPDC020597. Classification (NCBI taxonomy): domain Bacteria; kingdom Bacillati; phylum Actinomycetota; class Actinomycetes; order Kitasatosporales; family Streptomycetaceae; genus Streptomyces; species Streptomyces sp. NPDC020597. Next base: position 22,579 of record NZ_JBIRUL010000054.1, read on the forward strand.
CGGACGGCGCCTCGAGCGCCGCCAGGATCCCGGCCGCCTGGGGCAGGGTGGTGAGCAGGGGGCTGGGACGGCGGCTGGTGAACGCCGGAACGAAACGCTCCCACTCCACATCAGCCACCACCACCGAACCCCCG
>NZ_JBIRUL010000055.1:0-19444 GCF_044335095.1 Streptomyces sp. NPDC020597
TTGGCGGCGGCGAACTCGGCGATGGTGTCGCCGGAGCGGGTGTAGCGGGTGTTGGTGTCGCCCATGACGACGACGGCGTTGCCCGCGGAGTGGGTCTTGATGAAAGCCGTCAGCTGGGCGAGGTTGTCGGCGCGCGAGGTCAGGTCGCCGGCGTTGGTGCCGGCGTTGGTGTGCAGGTTGTAGAAGTCGACGTAGACGCCCTCGGCGAGCCGTTCCCGGATGAAGGTGAAGCCCTTGGGGGTCAGGCAGTCGCCGGAGTCGACCTGGCATGAGTTCCAGCGGACCCGCTCGAAGTCGTCGGCGTCGTACGGGAGTTTGGAGAGCGTGTTGAGGCCGCTGCCGATGCCCGCGCCGCCGCTCGTGGGGGTGCGGTAGGCGTGTGCGGTGTCGGCGGCGTAGAGGTAGGAGTGGTAGTTGAAGTCCTCTTCGACGTGCACGATGTCGTAGGGCGCGATCCGCTGGCCGATGGCCGTGGTGCTGGTGTCGCGGGGCGTGGAGGCGCTGGAGAGGATCGCCGGCAGGCCCGCGACGTTGTAGGTGAGGGCGCTGAAGGACCCGGATGCCGGATCCGCCGCCGCGGCGGGCGTCGCGGTGGCGACGAATCCGCCGCAGGTGATGGCCGCGGCCGCGATGCAGGTGAGAAGACGGCGCATGAAGTGGAACTCCTGTGAGTGGGGAGGGGCAGCCGGAACGTACCGCTGGTAACCCGCTTCTGTCGTCGCCTCTGTCGAGGGAGATCAAAACTTGACCGCGTGGTCTAGTCCATGAGGCGGGCGACGGCTTGCCGCCGGGTGTCGGCAAGGTGAATCTCTCGACATGCGTCCGAACGGGCTTATGTTTGCGGCCGTTTGACCCGAAGCTCATGGTGGGGCCTCCGGGGGGCGGCAAAGGGGTGGCGGGCGCGGCGGGCCGTTCGCATGATCGCCGGAATATCTGACGAGTCAGGTATTGTTGGCCGGGTGAACCGCTCGCACCAGGCGGGTGCCACACCTTTCTGTCGAGGTCCTCGATGAAGCTGATCTATGTTTTCGACGCCTACTGCGGTTGGTCGCACGGCTTCTCCCCGACGCTCCGCGAGGTGACCTCGCGGCATCCGGAGCTCGCCGTCGAGGTCGTCTCCGGAGGTCTGTTCACCGGATCGCGCCGGGTGCCGATCCGCGAGTTCGGTTACGTCCAGGGCGCCAACGCCACGATCGCCGAGCTGACCGGCGTCGAGTTCGGCGAGGGGTACGAGAAGCTGATCGCCGACGGCTCGTTCGTGATGGACTCCGAAGCCGCGGCCCGAGGGCTCGCCGCCCTGCGGCAGGCCGCTCCCGAGCGCGCTGCGGAACTGGCCATGGCCCTGCAGCACGCCTTCTACGTCGACGGCCTCAGCCTCTCCGACCCGGAGACCTACCGGAAGCTCGCCGAGCAGGCGGGCCTGGGCGCGGCGGACGTCGCCGCCTTCGGGTCGCCCGGGACGCGGACGGCGGCCGAAGCCGACTTCGCCCGCGCCGCCGGACTGGGCGTCGACGGCTTCCCCACGCTCCTCGCCGTCGACGGGGGCCGCACGACCGCGCTGGCCCGCGGCCGAGCCACCGCCGACGACGTGGAGCGACGCCTCACGGCGTTCTCCGCCGCACACCCCTCCTGACCCGCCCCTTCCCCGACCGCCGCTGCGACCCCGACCGCCGCCCCGTCCCCGACCGCCGATCCCTCCCTGATCACCGTTCCGTCCCCGATCCCCCGAAGGACCGTCATGAGCACGCTCGACTTCAAGATCCTCGACCTGGACTTCCCCGCCGGCAGCAAGAACAAGACCGCCACCCTCGTCACCGGTGAGACGGACGCCCTGCTGGTGGACGCCGCCTTCACCCGCGCCGACGGGCATCGGCTGGCCGCCGAGATCCTCGACTCCGGCAAGCGGCTGACCACCGTCTTCGTCAGCCACGCCGACCCCGACTTCTACTTCGGCGCGGAGGTTGTCGCAGACGCCTTCCCGGAAGCGACGTTTGTCGCCACCGCGCCCGTCATCGAGCACATCCAGCACTCCTACGAGGGCAAGCTCAAGGCCTGGGCGGCGCTCGGCGCCAACCTGCCCACCCGCCTGGTGGAGCTCGAGCCCCTCACCGGGGACCTCACCCTGGAAGGCCACACCTTCGAGCTCAAGGGCGGCCCGGCCGCACTGCCGGACCGCCACTACCTGTGGCAGGCCGAGCACCGGGCCCTGCTCGGCGGCGTCCTGCTCTTCCAGCAGGAGCACGTCTGGGTCGCCGACACGCCCACCCCCGATGACCGCGCCGCCTGGGTCGACCTGCTCGGCGAGATGGCCGCCCTCGGCCCGGAGCTGGTCGTGCCGGGGCACCGCCTGCCCGACACCGCGGCGGACGCCACCGCGATCACCGCCACCCGCGACTACCTGCTCGCCTTCGAGGAGGAGCTCGGCAAGGCCGCCGACGGCGCCGCCCTGACCGAGGCGCTCGTCGCCCGCCACCCCGGCTACGGCATGCTCATCGCCGCCCAGATCGGCGCCAAGGTCGCCAAGGGCGAAATGAAGTGGGGCTGACATGAGCGAGTTCGCGACCTCCGCCGCCCCCGCAGACGTCGTACGCCGCCAGTACCTGGCCTCCGCGGCAGGTGACCTGGAAGCCCTCCGGGCCACCCTCGCCCCGGACGTCGAGTGGACGGAGATGGCCGGCTTCCCCCTCGCCGGCACCTACCGCACTCCCGACGGCGTCACCGCCAACGTGATGGAACGGCTCGGCAAGGACTGGACGGGCTGGACCGCCCACGACGACACCTACGTCGTCGACGGCGAGAACGTCGTCGTCCTGGCTCGCTACACCGCCGTCAACAACGCCACGGGCAGGGCGATCGACGTCAGGGTGGCGCACCACTTCGTCGTGCGCGGCGGACTCATCGTCCGCTTCGAGCAGTTCGTCGACACCGCACTCGTCCGCGACGCGATGACCGACTGAGCCGCCCGCCTGCCCACCTGTACGAGCACCACCACGACCGACGCCGTCGCCGACGTCGTGGGGAAGGCCCTCAAGGGCCGTGCACCCCCGGACGCCGGAGACGACGCCCGGGGGTGAGGCACGCTCAGGCGACGACGGCTCCCGTCACCGAGCTTCCGTCCCTGAGCACCCGGTACATCTCTGACCCTTCATCGTTGCCCGAGCGGGGATACCGCTGGTGGGGGGTGGTGAGGAACAGGTGGTGGAGAGGACGGGCCGTTCCCGGCGGAAGCGCGTGGCCTGGTTCGGGAGTCGTCTGTTCGTGTGCCCCGAGGCAGCCGTTCCCGGAGATCGCCGAAGCGTGTCGAAGCGCTTCACCTGGCGGTGAAGGTTAGTGACATCCTTCCTACTGAACAAGGGGCGAGAGCCCTGGAACCTCACACGCGCACGGTCGTTGACAGCGCTCGGAAGCGACCGGCGCCGTTGAAGCGCTTCGATTCACTGCCCCTTGCTCGGCGTTCCCGGCCGCACCGGCCGGTCGCTCACTCGGTGGTGCGCAGTGCGCTCCAGGTGTCGGGTCTCACGACGCCGTTGGCCTTGAGCCCCCGGTCGCTCTGGAAGGTCTGGACCGCGGCCTGCGTGCCGGCCCCGAACTCACCGGACGCGTCGGTGCCGGCCTCGCTGTATCCGCGCTCGGTCAGCATGCACTGAACCTGTCGTACGCGTTTGCCCGTGTCGCCGAGGCGGGTGCGTGCCTTGCCGGAGTAGTACGTGCACTCGGAGAGCCAGGGCGCCGGGTCGGTCACGGCGGACGGGGAGGCGGTGGACGGCGCGGCCGAGGGAGAACCGTCCGGTGCGGTCCCGGGAGCGGAGGCGTCGACGCGCCCGCCGGCGGCCGAGGCCGACGGCTCGGCCGCCGGGGTGGTGGCGCCGGGCCCGCCGCCCCGGTTCTCGACGGCTGCACCGTCCACGTCGGGGCGGGCGGGTGCGCTCGTTCCCCGTGGGGTCGGCGTCGTGGAAGCGGCGCCGGGTCCGACGTCGACGGCCGTGGTGACGCCGGCTTTCGGGGACGCGGTGGCGGGATGATCCTGGCCCGTGATCAGGATGGCCGCCGCGCCCACGGCACAGGTGGACAGGGCCGCGGCGGCGATCAGCAGCGGCTTGCGACGGCTCCGGGCGGGCGTCCGGGCCGCTCCCGACCCCCCTCCCGACCCTCCCGCCGGGGTCGCGGCCGGGTCGCCCTCCGCCGCCGAGGCGACGGGCTGGGCGGGGGGTACGGGGCCGGGCGCACCTGCGGCCGGGGCCGCAGACGGGGAGCCCGCCGACCGCAGACGGGGCGTGCCGGCGACGGGCAGGCGAAGCAGTTCCTCGTACGCCCGCTGCCGGGCCTGCACCTTGGCGTTCAGCGGCTCCGGCCAGGCGGACGGCACGGCGCGCGCACCGGCCGCGGCGATCAGCTGCTGCGGGGTGGGCCGCTGTGCGGGCTCCTTGGCCAGACAGGCGGTCAGCAGCGCGCCGAGTTCCGGGTCGGCCGCGGAGATCTCGCCGATCACCTCGGGGTGCGGTTCCTCGAACGCCACCCGGTGCATCACGTCGACGCCGGTGCCGTCGCCGAACGGGGCCTGGCCCGTCACCGCGTAGGCGAGCGTCCCGGCGAGCGAGAACACGTCCGACGCCGTGTCGGAGCGGCCCTCCCTCAGGTGCTCGGGTGACATGTAGGCCGGGGTGCCCACGCGGTTGCCCGTACCGGTGATCGCGCTCGCGTCCGCGGCCTTGGAGATGCCGAAGTCGATGACGTGTGCGCCCCGGACGGACAGCAGCACGTTGGACGGCTTCAGGTCCCGGTGCACGATCCCCTCGACGGCGAGTCCGGCGAGCGCCCGGCCCAGTTCCCCCACGAGACGCCAGACCGCGGCCGTCTCCAGGGTGCCGTCCTCGCGTACGGCTTCCGCCAGGTCGAAGCCGGGGAGGTACTCCGTGGCCATCCACAGCAGTTCGTCCTCGAAGCCCGTGCCGCACAGCCGTGGCGTGTGCGGCGTCCGAAGCCGGGCGTGCACCGACGCCTCCCGTTCGAAGCGGCGCCGGAAGCTGGGGTCCTCGGCGTACTCCGGCCTGATCACTTTCAGCGCGACCAGTTCGGGACTGCCGTCCGTGGGGCGGGCCAGGTAGACCCGTCCCATGCCTCCACTGCCTAACAGCGCGACCGGCATGTACGGGCCGACCCGCCGCGGGTCGCCGAGCCGCAGTGGCGAGGCACCGGTCTGCCGCAGCGTGGCCGCCGCATCGTCAGCAGGTCCCGGTCGCTGTCCCGACAAGAATTCCCCCGAAGTGACTTTCGATGAACGTTAGTTCGCCCCCATGGGACACGAGGCTAGCCCAGCCTGTGCGTTCGTTCAGCAATTCGGTCACTTCTGTGGGATTGACAGGTAGATAGTAGCCATGGCTATAGATGCCATGTACTCTTTCACTTCGGAGGCGCTCCGTCTCCGACCGACCGACGACAGCACCCTGGGGAGAGCGTCATGACCGCCACCGCACCCGGCTCCACCGAATCCCGCTCGGCCGGCCCCGTCGCCGACGCCCGCCTCCTCGGCCTGGCGCATTACGCCGCCCGCGGCGTCCTGGAGCACGTCCTGGCCCGCCACGGCATCACGTTCCTGCAGCAGATCGTCCTGCGTGCGGCGGTCACCGCCGACGCCCCGCCGAGCGTGGACGACGTCGTCGCCCAGGTCCGCGCCTCCCTCAAGGCCGATCCGGCCGACATCCGTGCCGCCGTCGACGAGTTGCAGTCCCGCCGGCTGCTCGTCGAGGACGGCGCGCGTCTTCGTTCCACCGCGGCGGGGCGCGACCTGCTCGCAGCCGTCGGGGCGGAGACCGCCCCCTTCACCGCCCGCATCTGGGGCGGGATGCCCGCAGAGGATCTCGCCGCGGCCGGCCGCGTCCTCACCCTCGTCGCCGAGCGCGCCGACGCGCAGCTCGCGGCGCTGAACGCCGAAGGTCCGGACCGGGAGCGCGTCGGCGGCGTCTGATGGAGCCCGGCGTCGCTCCGCCGCCTCGGCGCCACTCTTCCGCACCCTGCCGGGTGGTTCCGCCGGGCCGTCCCGAAGATGATGATGCCGAGTGGTCAAAAGGCGTGAACGGCGGGAAACCATGACGAAGGGTCCGACCTGATGAACGACGGTGCGTCCGGCGTGAAGGCAAGACCGCTGCGGGGCCGCGTCGCCTCCGCCGTCGCCGCTCTGATGGCGACGGTGACGGCTGCGGCGTTCCTGGTCTCGTGCAGCAGCGGCGACGGTGACGACGGCGGCGCCTCGTTCACCCCGCGCCCCTCCGCTCCCGACACGGCGTCCTTCTCCGGCGCAGCGCCTTCCGCGCTCGCCTCACTCGGCGCCTCCGTCAAGGAGTCCGTCCGCGCCGCCGCTTCCGCCGCCGCCTCGTCCGCCTCGGCGCGGGCCTCGGAGTTCGAGGCGTCGGTGTCCGCGGAGGTCGCGCGCGCCAACCAGGCCGCCGAGAAGAAGCTGAAGGGCGTCGAAGGACGGGGCAACGCGACCGCGGACGTCTCGCTCACCGGAAAGCCGCGTGCCGAGACGAGCGGCCTGCTGGCCGTCATCGTCAACATCACCAACAGCACGGACGAGAAGGCGTCCTTCGCCGTCCAGGTCGACTTCCGCGACTCCGACGGCAAGGTCGTCGAGACACGCTTCGTCGGCGCGGACGACCTCGCGGCAGGCGCCCGGGCCCATCCCCTCGCCATCAGCCGTAAGCCGCCCGAGCCGGCACTGACCGCCGAGGTCGCCAAGGCTGAACGCTACTGAGCGCACCGGGGGTCCTCGTCACCGCCCCGCGCTGCCCGGGTTGTCCGGGCAGCGCGGGGCACCGAGGCGAACTCGGCGGCCGTGTCGGTCAGGAGGCGGTCAGCCCTCCCGTGCAGGCCGCGCCGGGCTCGGGCGTCTGCGCACCCTGCACGTACTTGAGCAGGAACTGCTCGACCCGGGCGTCGGAGGCCTTCTCGACCGTCAGCTGACGGCCCCACGCGGACAAGGTGATCGTCCCGGCCTGGGTCCTGACCGGGCTCATGAGCGTGTACGGCGTCCTGTCGACCCTGTCGGCGAGGGCCTTCACGTCGGCGTCGGCGGCCCGGTCGTTGTACGTGACCCAGACGGCGCCGTGCTCGAGGGAGTGGACGGCGTTCTCGTTCGCTATGGCCTGCGTGTAGACCGTGCCGTCGCACGTCATCCACGCCTGGTGGTGGTCGCCGCCCACGGGAGGCTGCATCGGGTACGTGACGGCGGTGGCGACGTGGTTGCGGCCGAGCTTCTTGGCGTCCCAGGTCTTCTCACCGCGGACCGGCTTCTCCGCCGCGGCGGCCTTCTGCTCCTCCCGTTCGTTCGCGGCGTCGATGGCGTACGCGCCCCAGCCGACGAGAGCGGCGACGATGGCGCCGCTGAGGGTGACGGTGAGGATGCGGTTGCGACGCTCGCGGGCTCTCTCGGCGCGGCGCATCTCCTCGATGCGGTCCTTGCGGGAAGCCGCGGCGGCCTTCTTGCTGGTCTTGCTCATGGCAGGGTCGTCCTCGTCTCCGCCGTGCGGCGGTGAGTGCAGGGGGAAGGATGGATGCCGGTGCGCCCACGGGCGCGGGGCGTCCGTCTAGATCCGCTGCACCTTGAGGACGTGGAGATCGGGGGCGTTGCGGGAAGGCGGCAGACCGGTGGCACGGACGGTGACGGTCTGCCGGACCGGCGCCGGCGAGCACGGCAGGACGACCGGCAGCGGCTGGGGCGCCGTGGGGACCAGCGCGGGCCCGCCGTGCGCGGGCCGGGCGCAGCATCCGTCGCCCGCGTGGCAGTCACCGGGATGCGCCGACGCCATCGCATGGTGCGCGGCGGGCCGGCCGTCTGCCGGAGCCTGCGCGGCGGTCGTGACAGTGGTCGCGGTCGCCACGGCGGTGACGACGTGCGACGAGTTCGCGGTGTGCGACGAGTTCGCGGTGTGCGGGGCGGCCGCGGTGCGGGTGGTGGAGCCCAGGCACAGGGCCACGGCGACGAGCAGCACAGCCAGTGCGGCACACAGCGTCGCGGCGGGTGGGATCGTCCCCACATCGCAACGCCTGCGCCGGCCCGGGCTGTTCATCACGGCGATGCTAGCGGTGTCGCCGGACATGCCGATGGCCGGGGCCGCGCCGGACGATCAGCGCCCGCGGACGGCCGGCCGGGCGGCGGAGAGAGGTGGCCCGTGCTTGCCCCTGCCCCTCCCCGCCGCCGAAGGCGCCGCCTCAGCTCTCGCTCGAGGAGCCCGAGGAGTCCGGGGTGTCGGAGGAGCCGGAGCCGCGCTTGACCAGCCACCACGCTCCGCCGCCGAGTACGAGGAGGGCGACCACGATCACGGCGACCAGGGCCCCGGAGGACATGCCGTCGTCCTCGTCGGCAGCAGAGGCCTCGGCTGCCGACGAGGCGTTCGGCGCGCTCGGCGTGGCGGAGGGAGTGCCGGCGGCCGCACTGGGAGTGGGGGTCGCCGCCGCCGTCGGGCTCGCGTCGACCCGCTTGGCGCCCGGGGCCGCGGCCTTGAGCTTCAGGACCGGCGCCGGCTGTTCGGGCTCCTTGCCGCCGGTGGGCAGCTCGATCCAGCGGGACACCTCACCGTCGCTGTAGGTCTCGACGGTCTTGAACACGAGCTCCTTCACGTCGGGCAACTGCCGGACCCTGATCTTGTACTCGGCGTCGACACCGGTCTTCAGCGCCGGGCCGGCGAGGGTGTAGCCGTCCGCGGCGGCGGTCAGCTTCCAGCCCTTGGGGCCCTCGTCGAGAGTGACGTCGGCGGGGGTGATTCCCTCGGGCAGGACGACGCGAAGGTCGGTGAAGCCCGCTGAGGCGGACTCGGCCTCGGAGACGAAGCTCAGGGTGACGTTCTCCGCGAGGGCCTGGGGCTTGTCCGCCTCGACCTCCGCGTGCGCGGCGGCCGGGGCGGCGAGGGCGAGGGTGGCCGTCAACGCGAGGGCGCCGGAGAGGGCGAGACGTCGGCCGGCGCGTGCCGCCGGACGAGTGGAGAAGGACATGGGGGACTCCTGGATGACACGGGTGGATGCGGCCCCGCAGAGAGCGGGGCCGGTGAAGGACCGGAGGGCGTGCCCGCCGTGGCGGCCCCCTGCGCACCACCGCGTGCTCCAGTACCTCCTCCCGTGCGTGTGCCGCCGCCTCGGGAAATGTGCGGGACCGCCCATGGGGCAGCCGGGCAGTCGGGCGGTCCGGATCGGTGACCGCCCGCGGCCGTATCAGGGCCAGCGCGGCCGCGGCAGCCCCGGCGAGGGTGCGAAGTGTGCCGAGCGCCGCCCTCATCCGGGTGTCCGCACGATGCAGCAGCCAGGCCACCACCAAAGCGGCGGTCGTGTGCACCACGGTCATCGCAACTCCGGCGTGATGCCATGCGTGGCCGTCGCCGACGGTGGCCATGTGCCCTGCGTGCGAGGCGTGTCCGGTCCCGGTCGTCGGGGCGTCGCCGTCCGCGCAGGACAGCGCGAGATGCAGCACCCCCTGCGTCGCCAGGGTGACGCCGATCGTGGTGACCGGGGCACGGCGGCGTCGTGCGAGCGGCCAGACCGCCGAGAACTGCGCCACGGTCAACACGGTCACCAGCCGCCAGGGCACCGTGCCCTCGGCGACCGCGTGGTGGCCGAAGACCGCGAGGACGGTGCCGAGCGCGGCGAACAGCCCGGCCCGCGCACAGGTCCCCGCACGGTCTCCGGTCACGTGATCAGACGGCACGGTCGCCTATCTTCCTCCTGACGACCGGGCGCGTGGCGCGATCGCCCCGGAAGGCCCGGACCGTGACCCGCCACGGGCTCGGGGCGATCGGACGTCCCTCGTCGGCGACCCTGCGGCCGGCACCTGCGTTCACCTCGACGTATACGTCTGACCAGGCGGTCCCGTTCACCTGGGCGCGGTCCCGCGGACGGGCTCCCGCCGCGGAACGTCCGGCCGGCGTTGAGCAGTTCCTCGAACCGCTGCCACGAGTTTCGTAGAAAGCCCTTCCATCGCCGCTTCGGCTTGCCACTCTCTTCCTGCACCCGCGGATGTCATGTCCGCAACCACCGAACCGCCGATGGGATCTCCCATGCCTCGAACCAGCAGGACCTCCCGGCTCGTCAGAGCCACGACCGTCGCGGGCAGCGCCCTCGCCCTCACCGTCGCCCTGTCGGGCAGCGCTTCCGCAGGCGTGCTGCAGAACCTCCCCGAGAACGCCACCGCGTTCCAGACGTTCTTCGAGCCCGTGTACGACTACGACACGGACTCGTGCTACCCCGCCGCCGCCGTCGACCCGGCCGGCAACCTCAACGGCGGCCTGAAGCCGACCGGTTCCGTCACCGGACAGTGCCGCGGCGGCCACCTCGACCACGCCAACACCTACTCGCGGGCCAAGTGCAACAACGGCTGGTGCGGGATCATCTACGCCAGCTACTTCGAGAAGGACGAGGCCTCGCCCGGCATAGGCCACCGCCACGACTGGGAGTGCATGGTCGTCTGGGTCGTCCAGGGCGCGAACACGCCGTCGTACCTGTCCGCCTCCCGGCACGGCGGGTTCAGCACCCATCCGATCGCCGACGTCCCGATGAGCGGCCAACGCGTCATGGCCGTCTACCACAAGGACGGCGTCAGCACCCACGCCTTCCGCTTCGCCAAGTGGGGCGAGACGGCGGAGAACGACACCGGCGCCTGGCACCAGGAGAATTTGCTCACCTGGGACAACCTGGCGCCCAACGTGCGCAACGTGCTCAACGGTTCCGACTGGGGCGACGCCAACCTCCCCCTCCAGGACAGCAAGTTCAACGACACCCTCGACAAGGCCAAACCGTCCGGGATCCCCTTCGCCCCGTACGCCTGACGCCCACGAGGCACGGACCTCACGCATTCCCCGCAGCGGAGCCGGCTCACCGGCCCGGCTCCCGCCGCCGCAACGACGATCAGCCGCCCCCACACACGCCGGGGCGGCTGATCCGGGCCGGAGGCCGCCGAGTGCCACGCACGCCGCTCGGCGGAGCGGACGCGCCGGTCAGAACGCGCCGTAGTTGACCTGCCAGGTCGGCAGGCCCATCCGGCGCCACACCGCGACGACGCGATCCCGGTCGTCGAGGGAGACCCGCACCGCGAACCGGTGACGCACATGCCGGTCGAACAGCTCCGCCTTCACCACGTCGTCGCGGCGGCCGTCGCCCGCGGCACGCATCCACAGCTCGTCGTACGGGACCTCGTGCGCGCGCAGCCACGCCTCCGTCCGCTCGCGGTGCTCCTCACCGCGGCCCGAGAGCAGGACGATGACATCGCCGTCGGCGCCCCGGAACGAGCGCAGCGCACCGCGCACCGACACGTTGAGCAGGTCCTCCCCGCACCGGGTGAAGTCGAACGGGCCCCGGGCGCCCCGCAGGGCGAGCGTGCCGTCGATGTCGCACATGACGGCCGAGGGGAGGGCCGGGTCCGCGACATACGGCTCGACGGACGGCTCGTCGTTGAGCCACTCCGCGGTGAGCCGCCAGCCGCCCCGCCTCGCCACGCCGTGCTTGTGGGCGAGGAGGCGGATGATCTCCTCGCCGACCGTCCGCTCCCGCTCGGCGTCGCGTCGGACGCACTCCTCCACCGGCACGTCGGTGAAGTCGTGCACGACGAAGACGGCCTGTCCCGCCACGGCGGCCTTCAGCCGCTTGGGGATGTGCGGAGTCATGTGCGTGTTGTCCACCACGACGTCGAAACCGCCGTCTACGGCCGCGCGCACCGCCGCGTCCTGGATCGCCAGCACGGTCTGCTCGTGCGCGTGCGACCGGCCGCGCTCGGGTGCCGGGACGTCGAGCATCGCCCGCAGGTCGTCGAGGTTGACACGACGCATCCGGCCCTCGGACTCCGCCTGCATCCTGCGCGCGGCGGTCGTCTTCCCCGAGGCCGGAAGCCCCGTCATGACGTGTACTACGGGCACGGTCAGTTCTCCTCGTCGGTCTTGAACGGGTCGGACGCCTCCGGCCGGGTGGAACGGTACGTCACGAGCTCGGTCGGGCGCCCGTCCAGGCGCAGGAACATCGCGGGGCGCAGCGCCGCGTCGGGCAGCGCCCTCACGGCGCGGGCGAAGGCCCCCCGGTCGCCGGCGAGCGGGGCGAGGGACCGGAACGCCTCGTCGATCGCCCGCTCGCGGTCGTCCACCTGCTTGTCGATCCCCGCGATGACACCGCGCACCCAGCCGTCGAACTCGTCGGGCACCTGCTCCAGCAGCGCGTCCAGCGGCCGTCCCCCGGACGCGGCGACGTCCTCGGCCGAGCAGCCGAGCGCCTGGGCGACCTGCTTGGCGGGCAGCCCAGCGAACCTCTGGATGCCGTGACCGCGCCAGACGTCCCGCTCGGTCACGCCCGTGAGGACCTTGTGGAGCCGGACGTACTCGGCCAGCTTGGCCTTGGCCCGCACCCCCGAGGCGAAGCGCAGCACGAACCCCTCGGCCTCGGTGCCGGTGGCCGCCCGGCCACCGGGCAGCCGGTTGTCCTCGGCCAGGGCCAGCAGCTCGCCGAGCGGCATGGCGGGCCACACGGTGACGACCGACCCGATGTCGCCCCAGTGCGTCCCGGCCTCGGCCAAAGCGACTTCCGTGCCGTCCTTGGCGAACGCGGCCAGCAGCACCAGGTCACGACGCTCGCCGTAGTCGACGACGATCCGGTTCTGCGGGTACAGGACCTCGGCCAGATAGGTGAGCCCGGGAACCAGGCGGGAGGTGTCCTTGCCGTCGAGCAGGCGCTGCGCCCAGGTGGCCTGGGTGCTGATGAACGAGCCCTTGGACGCGACCCGCCACCGGCCCGCGTAGTGGAAGACCACCGCAAGACTGCCGTCGACCTTCTCGTACACCTCGAACGGTTCGTCCGGGAGCTCGGGCGCGTAGGGCTGACGGGCGGTGTGCTCACCGACGTTGAAGAACTTGGGCAGCGGCAGCGCGACGATCTCACCGGTGACGTCGTCGGCGACCAGGCCCCGGCAGCGGGTGGTCACACGGTTCCACAGCCGTTCGTACTGGCAGACCCGTGTGTACGTGTATATGGACAGCGGCAGTTCCGGGTGCGGCTTGCGCGTGACGTGCCCCGCGTCGAGCGCGGCCGCCAACTCCTGCGGCGGCAGCAGCTCATGAAGAGTCAGGTTGACCTGGCTCATGGTTGTTCCTCCCCTTGCTGGTCCCTGATTGTCACGCAGGGGGAGGGCCGGTGAACAGCCATTTTGCTCCGGGCCTGGGACACTCGCTCACCGAGAACGGCAGGCGCCTCGACGACGCGCTCCCACCGCCCCCAACGCCGGTCGACCAGGGCCGGCCATTGGCGAAACAAATGCCCTCGGCCGGGCTCGGGAAGGGGGCGCGGAGGCCTTCCACGGGCTCCGGGACACGATGCGGGCCCGCTGCCCACTGTACGGGCCGGTCATCTTGGCGCAGGGCTCCGTCCGGCTGTCCACGGCTTTGCGGAAATGGCTCTGACCTGGTGTTTTGGGGGAATCCTCGTAGGCTGGGGGCCGTCTGTCGGACCGTCACGGGAGGGGTTTCGATGAGTGCGGAAGACCTGAGGTACGACGCTGCCCATATCGAGGTGCTCGAGGGTGTGGAGGCCGTGCGAAGGCGGCCCGGGATGTGGGTCGGCTCGACCGCCGAACGCGGTCTGCACCAGCTGGTGTTCGAGGCGGTGGGCGGGGCGGTGAACGCGGTCCTGGCCGTCGGCGGCGGCCGCGTCGACGTCACCCTCACCCCCGACGGCGGTGTGATCGTGGAGGACGACGGGCCGGGCGTCCCCTTCGACGGTGACGAGGGCGACGACGGCGACGAGGGGGCCGATGGCGACGAGGGGGCCGATGGCGACGTGGGCGCCGAAGGGCCGGGCCTCGAAACGCTGCTGACCGGAGTCCGGGCCGCACCGGAGCCCGCCGGCCGCCACTTCGCCCACGTGGGGCATTTCCATGTGGGCCTGATCGTCGTCAACGCCCTGTCGAGCCGGCTCACGGCCGAGGTCCGGCGCGAGGGCGTGCGCCGGGCCCAGGAGTACGCCCGCGGTGTGGCTCTCGCCCCACCAGCCGTCGTGGGATCCACGACGACGACAGGCACGACCCTCGCCTTCCGGCCCGATCCCGAGGTCTTCGTGACGACCCGGTGCTCGTTCGCCGTCCTGGCGGAGCGCCTGCGGCAAGTGGCCTTTCTCCACCGCGGCCTGGAGATGTCGCTGACCGACCACCGTCCGGCCGCAGGGGCGCGCCATGTGAGATTCCGATTCCCCGACGGCGTACGGGACTTCGTGGCCGCCCTCGATGCGGAGGCCGGCGGGGTCTTCGACGCGGACGTCATCGCCTTCGAGCGGGAGGACCCCCGGATGGCGGGGACGATGGAGGTGGCGCTGCTGTGGCACGGCCGCGGCCGGGTGCGCGGCTTCGCCAACAGCCGCCCCACGTTCGAGGGCGGCGCGCATCTGGACGGCTTCCGGGACGGGCTGGCGACCGCGGTCATGGCGTACGGACGTGAGCGCGGGCTGCTGACGGCTGCCGCCGAAGCCGAAGCCGAAGCCGAAGCGGGAGCCGGAGCCGTAGCCGACGGGATCCTGGAGGGCGTCACCGCCGTCGTGTCGGTGAAGCTCGACCACCCCGAGTTCCTCGGCGCCACGCGTACCCTCCTGGGCGGCCCGGAGGTGCGCGACTGCGTCCGTGAGGCCGCCCGGGACCATGTCGGCGCCTGGCTGGTCGCGCACCCGGCGGACGCCGCACGGATCGTCGACCGGATCAACCGCAGCGCCGCCCTCGACTGACGGCGGCGGACCGGCCCGCCGCCGTGTCGCCCGGAGTCGGCGCTCACCATCCAGGGCGCTCGCCGTGCTGACGCAGCGTCCACTCGGCCTGGAGCCATCGACGGTGGGGCTTCCCGCTCGTCGAACAGAGTCCTCACGGCGGCGTCGGACCGGGCGAGGTGGTCGAGGGCCTCCTGGCCGAACACGGCCATGGCGCGGACGGCTTCGCCGGGTGTGTAGGGCTCGGAGAACGCGGGACGGTGCCGGCTGACGCCGGCGGCCCGTCCCGCAGGTTCGCTGTCTCCTTCCGCCGGCCGCCTTTCCGGCGGTCGGCCGGAGCCGGATCAGTCCACGTTCACCATCTTCCACAGCTGGCTGTCGGCGCTCGTGTCCGTCGACTGGACCAGCTGAGTGCCTCCCGAGGACACGGTGAGCAGGTCGTTGCTGTTCACGTTCTTGACCTTGTAGTAGCCGTTTCCGGCGGCGACCAGCGTCCACCGCTGGCTCGGGGCGTTGGTGTCGGACGACTGCACGATGTTCGCGCCGTCCGTGGTGACGCCGCCGCTGACGTCCATCAACAGGGCGCTGTTCCGGCCGACGATCTCGTAACTGCCGTCACCCACCGGGACGAAGCGCCAGTTCTGGTTCAGGGCTCCGCCGTCGGTCCACTGGATGACGTTGGCTCCCGCGGCCCTCGATGCGCCCGAGACGTCGACCGCCTTGGAGCTGCCCTTGTTGACGATCTTGTAGTTGGCGTCGGTCGCGGGGAACGCCATGGATGCGAACGCGTCCAACGCACAGACGGTGTTGGAGGCGGCGGCGTTCTTCGTGCCGGTGCACACCACCCTGATCGTGTGCGGGCCCGCCGGGAGATCCGTCCTCTCGAACAGCGGCACCTGCTTCGTCACCGTCGAGGCGTAGGCGTCGACGCCCGCCTGGGCGAGGGCGCCGTCGACGTAGACGTCCACCTTGCCCATGTTCGGCTGCGTCATGCTCAGGTAGCGGACGCCCGAGCCGGTGAACGAGAACTCGGCGTAGTTGCCCGCGGTGTTCGTGTACTTCTCCGACCCGTTCATGTCCTTCGTGTCGTTCCAGTTCGACCACGTGCCGGAGTAGGTAACGCCGGCCGCCTTGTCGTCGACGTGGTTCCAGCGCTGCCGCACGAGCGCCTTCGACGCGGCGGAGGCGTTCCCCTGGGCGTCGACGACGTACAGGCGGTAGTCACCTGGGGCCTGCGGGACGTTGATGGCCGTCGAGGTGCCGCTCGCGCTGGTCATGGTGGGGCCGGCGGTGAACGTCGTCGTACCGGCGGGGGCCAGCCAGAGTGTCTTGGTCGCGTCCTTCGGGCTTCGCACCGCGATGCTCACGACACCCTTGCCGGTGAAGGTGCCGGCGGGCAGTGCGTAGTCCTGCAGGGTCGTGTTGCCGGCGGGGACGATGTCCTTGTAGGCGTCCTCCAGGCCCGCGTTCACCGCGATGCCGTACGCCTGCGACGGCCACACGCGGTCGGCGTACACGCGCACGTCGTCGATGGTGCTGTTCGGGACGCTCTTGCTGAAGATCGTGTTGACGGGGCCGTAGGTGTTGGTGATGGTCAGGTCGTGCTGCTTGCCCCAGGTGCCGGAGTTGATGGCGTAGGCGACGTTCGGGTCGACGTCGAGGACGTTGTCGTGTTCGTTGATGTGGGCGGAGCCTTCGTCGGGGTGGATGCCGTACTTGTGGCCGGCCGGCACACCCTGGAGGAAGTTGTCGCCGATCTCGGTGCCGGGCTGGTTGCCCAGTGTGTAGATGGGAGCGGAGTCGCCGAGCACCTGCATGGTGTCGATGAGCTCGTTGTACTTGACGGTGTTGTTCTTCGCCGTGGTGGTCGGGTTCCCGGGATTGATCGAGCCCGTCGAACCGTCGAAGTTCCACCATCCCCAGCCGAGTGTGATGCCCGCCCACGGGGACTTCTGGATGCGGTTGTGCTGTACGGACAGGGAGTCCGCGAAGTACGCCGACACGGGGCTCGACCCCTGGAACAGGACCGCGCTGTCGTAGAGGTAGTTGTCCGTGACGGTGATGTTCTTGCAGACGCCCTCGACGTTCACCGGGTACTTCTCGTGGTTGGCCGAGGTGTAGTCCCCGATGTACACGTGCTGGGGGTGCCCCACGGTGAGGGCGGATCCGGCTGTGTCATTGACGTAGTTGCCGGTCAGCTGTGAGTCCGTCACGTCGTTGGCCAGGGTGATCCCGTCGGCGCCGGTGTGCTGCACCGTGTTGCGCTGCAGGACGATCCCGTCGGCGTTCTCGATCTGGATGATCGCCGGCGGCAGGTCGACGTTGCGGTAGGTGTAGGCGTGGAAGTTCTTCCTCGTGTACACGGTCGAGCCGGCGTTGCCCTGCTGGCCCTGCCGGAAGACGGAGCCCGCGACGTTGAACAGGTTCCAGTCGGAGTGCTCGACGGTCAGCCCGGAGAACGTGATGTTCCGCGCGTGGTCGGTCGTCGACGTGCCGGCGATCTTGAGGAGGGTGGGCAGGTGGTTCGGCGCGAAGACCTTCGCCGTCGCCAGGTTCTCCGAGTCGGACTTGTAGTAGTACAGCTCGTGATTCGTCTTGTCGAAGAAGAACTCGCCTGGCTGGTCCAGGAATTCGTAAGCGTTCATGAACGTGTGGGCGCCGTTGGGGTTGAAGTTGCCGTTCGGTGGTCCCTGGGCGATGGCCGCGCCCGGCTGCTGGAACAGGGCCACGCGGTTGGCGCCGTCCGAGCTGGTGGTGATCTGGCGGACGCCCACGATGGCCGTGGTCCAGGTCGTCGCCGACTTGATCTCGACGTCGTCCTGGTCGGACGCGACGGCGGGCAGGTCGGAGAGGCCGTACTTGGCCCCGTCGCACTGGGAACCCGACTCCCAGGCCCAGGGGGCCTGGCCGGCCGTGACGGTGTAGGTCCCGTAACACCCGGCCGAGGTGATCGTCTTCGAAGCCATCGTGGCGCGCTTGTCGTTGACGTACAGCGCGCGGAGCTTGTCGTCGCGGTTCAGCGGGGCCTTCCAGATGTTCCCGCTGTGCTGGGTCCAGCCGGTCACCTGGACGCCTCCGTCGAGGACCGGCTTCTCGCCCGGGTAGGCGGCGTAGACGACGCGGTGCCCGTTCGTGCCGGAGTCGGCCGAGGTGAAGCCGATGGTGCTGCTCACCGGGTAGGTGCCGCCGCGCAGATAGACGTTGATGTCTCCGGTCATGGCGTCGTTGACCGTGCGCACGACGTCCCGTGCGTGCTGCAGGGTCTTGAACGGCGCCGTGATCGTGCCGGCGTTGGAGTCGTTGCCGTCGGGGGCGACGTAGTAGGTCGCCTGGGTCGCGGCCGAGGCCGGCGTCGGCGCCGGGAGGGCTGTCAGCAGCGCGACGGTGATTCCCACCGCGAGCGCGACGGACGTCCTGCGGACGGGAGAGGTGTGTCTCGTCATCGTCTGCCCCTCCTGCTGGTTCGTACGGTCGGGCAAGCGTTCATACGGCGGCTCCGTACATGTTCGCGAGGCGGTTGAGCGGATCTTCTTCAGGCTTGAAGGCGGAGGCTGGGGGCGGGTCGGCGCGCACCGTCGGCCAGGGCGCGGTTTCACCCGTGACGGGGGAGCGGTGGACGTAATCGGTGGGGCGGGCGGTGGCGGGCGCCCGCTGCGTCGTCGGCATACGTTTCCGTCACCTGATCAGTCCCTCCGACCGGAGTTCGTCCCAGAGTGACTCGGGGACGGTCTCCCGGTGGAGTGCCGCGTTCCTTGTCACCTGGTCCCGGTCCCGCATGCCGAGGGTGACGTTGACGACGCTGGGGTGTGTGCAGGGGAAGGCGATGGCGGCGGCGGGGAGGGTGGTGCCGTGTGCGGTGCAGAGGTCGGCGATGGCGCGGGCGCGGGCGACAAGGTCGGGTGGGGCGTCCTGGTAGTCGTACTTCATGCCTTCGGCGGGGCGGTCGCGGGAGAGGAGGCCGGAGTTGAAGACGCCGACGGCGACGACGCTCTTGCCGTGTTCCTCGGCGGCGGGCAGGACGTCGTCGAGGGCGGACTGGTCGAGGAGGGTGTAGCGGCCGGCGAGCATGACGACGTCGGCGGCGGTCTCGCGCAGGAAGCGGGCGAGCATGGCCGACTGGTTCATGCCGGCGCCGATCGCGCCGATGACGCCCTGGTCGCGCAGCTCGGCGAGGGCGGGCATGGCCTCGTCGGCGGCCTGACGCCAGTGATCGTCGGGGTCGTGCAGGTAGACGACGTCGAGGCGGTCCAGCCCGGTGCGGCGCAGGGTGTCCTCGAGCGACCGCAGGACGCCGTCGCGGCTGAAGTCCCATTGGCGGCGCAGGTCGTCGGGCACGGCGAAGCCCTCGGTGTCGGCGCCTCGCGGATGCTCGTTCGGGACGAGCAGCCGTCCGACCTTCGAGGAGATGACGTACTCCTCGCGTGGACGATCCCGCAGAGCGGCTCCGAGGCGGCTCTCCGAGAGGCCGAGCCCGTAATGGGGCGCCGTGTCGAAGTACCGGATGCCTGCCTGCCAGGCGGCGTCGACCGCGCCGGCCGCGACCTCGTCGGGAGTGACCCGGTACAGGTTGCCGATGACCGAGGCTCCGAAGCCGAGTTCGGTGAGGGAGACCGACGTGTTCGTGATCCGCCGTCGCTGCATGGCGTCGGTGGTGGTCATCGGCCGAGCCATCCGCCGTCGACGGGGAGGGTGATGCCGTGGATGTAGGCGGCGGCGTCGGAGGCGAGGAAGACGG
>NZ_JBIRUL010000056.1:0-19182 GCF_044335095.1 Streptomyces sp. NPDC020597
ATCTTCGTGAAGGGCGAGGTCATCAAGACCGTCCCGGAGTCGAAGATCGTCGAGACCCTCATCGAGGAGGCCATGAAGCTGGCCGAGCAGATGGAAGCCGCGGGCATCGCCTCCGGCGAACCGTCGGTGTCGGTAGCAGGCTGACACCGACGTCCACTCCCGGAGTTGTCCCGGAGCAGCGCCGGCAGGTGTTCGCGGCCCGTCCGGTTCCGTCCGGGATGGCGTCGGCCGGTATTTCAGCCCGTCCGGCTCGTCCGGTTCCGTCCGGGATGACGCCGACCGGCATTCTCAGCCCGTCCGGCTCGTCCGGTTCCGGGGGCGTGGGCGGGTGTTCGCGGCCCGTCCGGTTCCGTCCGGGATGGCGTCGGCCGGTATTTTCAGCCCGTCCGGCGTTTGAGGACGAGGCCCGTCCAGGGCCGATCGGGGGTCCGGGGGCGCAGCCCCCGGGGGACGGCACGACAAGCCCGCGGTCACGGCGGACGAACGCCCGCTGAACGCAGGGCGGCACGGCAAAGCTTCCGCAGGTACAGTGCGGGGACCAGCCAGACCCGAGTGTGAGGCCCCCGCGCGTGTTGACCCAGACGACCTCCCGGGTCCTCGAACCGAGCGACCTGGACGCCGCGCTCGCCGTCCTCGACCGCGAGCCGGTCGCCAACGCCTTCGTGACGTCCCGCGTTCAGATCGCGGGCCTCGACCCGTGGCGGCTCGGCGGCGAGATGTGGGGCTGGTACGAGGACGGCATGCTCACGTCCCTGTGCTACGCGGGCGCCAACCTCGTCCCGATCTGCGCCACCCCCCGCGCCGTGCGCGCCTTCGCCGAGCGCGCCCGGCGGGCGGGCCGACGCTGCTCCTCGATCGTCGGCCCCACCGAGTCGACTACCGGCCTGTGGCGCCTCCTCGAACCCCACTGGGGCCCGGCCCGCGAGGTCCGCGCCCGCCAGCCCCTCATGGTCACCGACCGCATGCCCGCCGACGTCGCCCCGGACCCCCACGTCCGCCGCGTCCGCAAGGACGAGATGGACACGATCATCCCGGCGTGTGTGGCGATGTTCACCGAGGAGGTCGGCATCTCGCCGATGGCCGGCGACGGCGGTCTGCTCTACCAGGCCCGGGTCGCCGAACTCGTCGGCGCCGGCCGCTCGTTCGCCCGGCTCGACGACCGGGGCAACGTCGTCTTCAAGGCCGAGATCGGCGCGGCGACCTCCCAGGCCTGCCAGATCCAGGGCGTGTGGGTGGCCCCCGAGTACCGCGGCCGCGGACTGGCCGCCCCCGGCATGGCCGCGATCCTGCGCTACGCCCTGGCGGACGTCGCACCGGTGGCGAGCCTCTATGTCAACGACTTCAACACGGCGGCGCGGCGCACCTACAAGAGGGTGGGCTTCCAGGAGGTCGGAGCCTTCACGAGCGTGCTCTTCTGACGCCCCTGTAGGCTCCCCGCCATGGACCTCGCCATCGGCCCCCTGGACCTTTCCGCCCACGTGGACGAGGCCCTGGCCGTCCAGGCCGTCGCCTTCGGGTTGGGTCCGGACGAAGTGGCCGTCAGACGGCAGATCGTCCTGCGCCACATGACGAGCCCGGGCGCACGGGCCTTCGGCGCGACGACCCCCGAGGGCCGCCTGACCGGGTTCGTCTACGGCATGCCGAACGACCGCACCCACTGGTGGTCCACCGTCGTCCAGCCCTACCTGCGGGCCCAGGACAACGAGTACTGGCTGGACGACTCCTTCGTGATCACGGAGCTCCACGTCCACCCCGCCCACCAGAACCGAGGTGTTGGCCGGGCCCTGATCACCACGATCACCGACACCGCGACCGAGCCCCGCTCGATCCTCTCCGCGATCGACACGGAGAGCCCGGCCCGCGCCCTCTACCGCTCCCTCGGGTACCAAGACCTGGCCCGCCGCGTCCTGTTCCCGAGCGCCCCCCGCCCGTACGTGGTGATGGGCGCCCCGCTGCCCCTCCTGCGCCGCTGAAACGGATTTCCGGCCACCCCGCGCTCCCGGCTAACCTCCTAGCCACCACCTTCCCCCGCCCCCGGTCTCGCCCGGGGACGGCGGACCCCCATCGGCAGGAGTACGAGAACCATGGCCAACGCACCGGTCCAGCGCATGTCCCAGTTGATGGCGAAGACGCTGCGCGACGACCCGGCGGACGCCGAAGTCCTCAGCCACAAGCTCCTCGTCCGGGCGGGCTACGTCCGCCGCACCGCCGCCGGCATCTGGTCCTGGCTGCCGCTCGGCAAGAAGGTCCTCGCGAACGTGGAGCGCATCGTCCGCGAGGAGATGGACGCCATCGGCGCCCAGGAGGTGAGCCTTCCCGCGCTGCTGCCCCGCGAGCCCTACGAGGCGACCGGCCGCTGGGACGAGTACGGTCCCGAGCTGTTCCGTCTTCAGGACCGCAAGGGCGGCGACTACCTCCTCGGCCCGACCCACGAGGAGATCTTCACGCTGATCGTGAAGGACCAGGCGTCCTCCTACAAGGACCTGCCGGTCATCCTCTACCAGATCCAGACGAAGTTCCGCGACGAGGCCCGCCCCCGCGCCGGCATCCTGCGCGGCCGTGAGTTCCTCATGAAGGACTCGTACTCCTTCGACACCGAGGACGAGGGCCTGGCCCGGTCCTACGCCCTGCACCGCCAGGCCTATCAGAAGGTGTTCGAGCGTCTCGGCCTCGACTACCGCATCTGCGCCGCCACCGCGGGCGCCATGGGCGGCTCGAAGTCGGAGGAGTTCCTGGCCCCGGCCGGTGCCGGCGAGGACACCTTCGCCGACTGTCCGAACTGCGACTTCGCGGCCAACACCGAGGCGATCGCCTACGAGCTGAAGACGGTGGACGCCGACGGCGTGCCCGCGCTCGAGGAGATCCCCACCCCGGACACCCCCACCATCGAGACCCTCGCCGCCCACCTCGGCGTGCCGGCCTCCGCGACCCTGAAGAACCTTCTGGTGAAGGTGGACGGCGAGATCGTCGCCGTCGGCGTGCCCGGCGACCGCGAGGTCGACCTCGGCAAGGTCGAGGCGCACTTCGCCCCGGCCGCCGTCGAACTCGTCACCGCCGAGGACTTCGTGGGCCGCCCCGACCTGGTCCGCGGGTACGTCGGTCCCCAGGGCCTGGGCGAGAAGGTCACGTACATCGCCGACCCGCGGGTGGCCCCCGGCACCTCCTGGATCACCGGCGCCAACAAGGAGCACACGCACGCGAAGAACGTCGTCGCGGGCCGCGACTTCGAGGTCGGCGAGTACGTCGACGTCGTCGTCGTCCAGGAGGGCGACCCCTGCCCCAAGTGCGGCACCGGCCTCCACCTGGACCGTGCCATCGAGATCGGCCACATCTTCCAGCTGGGCCGCAAGTACGCCGACGCCCTCAAGCTCGACGTCCTCGGGCAGAACGGCAAGCCGGTCCGGGTGACCATGGGCTCGTACGGCATCGGCGTGTCCCGCGCGGTCGCCGCCCTCGCCGAGCAGACCGCCGACGACAAGGGACTGTGCTGGCCCGCCGAGGTCGCCCCGGCCGACGTGCACGTCGTCGCCGCGGGCAAGGCCCTGCAGACCGAGCTGGCGCTCGAGGTGTCGGAGAAGCTGCGCGAGGCCGGTCTGCGCGTCCTCGTCGACGACCGGGCCGGCGTCTCCCCGGGCGTGAAGTTCACCGACTCCGAGCTGATGGGCGTGCCGCAGATCCTGGTGGCGGGCCGCCGCTCCGCCGAGGGCGTCCTGGAGCTGAAGGACCGCAGGACCGGCGAGCGCGAGGAGCTCACGGTGGACGAGGCGATCGCCCGCCTCACCGCGTGACCTGAACCGATCAGGGGTCCGCGTGAGGTGAGACGGGATTCCCGCAGGCCGTTCCCCGACCGTGGGCGTGACAGCACGTCACCACGGAGGGGAACGGCCGGAGCGGCCCTGACGGTCAGGGACATGGACGGGGGCCGGCGGTGGTCCGCCCGGGCGCGACGGACACCGTCACCTTCGCGGCGGCGGCCGGGCCGTCAGCGGCACGGACCACTGCACCGGGCGTCGCCCCCGGCGATCCCTCTCGAGGCACGCCTAGAGCCAGCCGGCGAACTCCAGCAGCAGTTCCGCGTCCTTGAGGCGCCCCACCCGCAGCGCGCGCACGCCCGACTCCACCGCCCGGAACAGGGTCCAGCCCCGCACCCGCTCCTGGTCCAGTTCCAGTGACTCCGCGAGCCGCTTCACCCGTCGGCGGGTCGTCGTCGCGCCGGACGGCGAGGCGATCAGATCCTCCACCCGGTCCCGCACCAGCCGGGCGAGATCGAACGCGCGCTCACCGGCCACCGGGTCGGGCCCCACCGCGAGCCACGGCATCCGCTCACCCGCCAGCACCTTGCTCTGCCGGAACGTGCCGTGCAGCAGCAGGTGCTCCGGCGGCGCGGCCAGCAGCCCCTCGCGCGCGGCGAGCGCCGCGTCGACCAGGGCGGCCACGTCGGGTTGCGCCGAGGCGCTCGCCCGCATGGCCACCGCCTGCCGCCCGGTGCGTTCGGCGACGCTCTCGAAGGGATGGCCGGCCGGGGGCTGCACCCACAGCCGCCGCAGCGTCCCGGCCGCCTCCAGCAGCGCCTTCGCCTCCGGCAGGGACCGCACGGACACATCGGGGTGCAGCCGCTCGAGAAGCAGCGCGCCGGGCGTCGTCGGCCCGTCCAGCAGCTGGACGGCGCCCAGGCCTTCCCAGTGCGTCAGCGCGGCCCGCTCGGCCTCCGGCCGGAACCGGGGCGGAGCCAGCTTCAGCACGGCAGGCGACCCGTCCGCCCGCCGCACGAGCACGACGAGGCTGGTCCGGCCGCCCGGCGCCTGCACCCGGTCCACGGTCAACCCGCGCAGCGCGACGGCCTGCCGGGCCGCCTCCGGCAGCGTCTCCAGCCAGCCGTCACCGTCCGGTGCCGTCTCACCGAGTGCCCGGACCAGACGCTGCGGCGGTTCGAAAGCCATGCGCGAGTCGTTCCCTTCCGTCTCCCGGTCAAGCAGTGGGCGTCCCCGCAGCCGCTGTCCCCGCAGCCGCAGCCGCTGCCGTCGAATCGCCGAACCCGTCGCCGCCCGGGCCGTCGTCCGCCTCCCGCCTAGCGCGCGGGCACCCCCGCCGCCGCGTCCGGAGCCGCCGCGGACGCCGAGCCCGTGGCCGAATCCGTGCCGCCCCGCTCGGCGAGCCCAGGGAAGGCTACGCTCCCGCCCCGCCAGCGCGCCGCGCGGACCGCCGCCTCGCGCAGCGCGGCCGCGGCGTCCCGCCGCCGTGCGCCGGAGGCTGCCCGCACCAGGTCGGAGTACACCCCGGCCACACGGTCCTCCAGGTCGGCGGCGAGCCGGACCGCCGTCGCGGAGTCCGCCACCGGGAACGGCAACGCGTACCCGGCGCTCGCGGCGACCGGCTCCGCGCCCAGGCCGCGCACGTCCCGGGCCAGCGCGTCCCGCCGCGCCCGGTGCGCGTCGTAGGCCGCCCGCGCCTCGGAGCTCCGGTCCTCGCCGACGCGGCCGCCGACCACCCCGTACCCGTACACCGCGGCGTGCTCGGCGGCCAGCACCGCCTGCAGCGCCGTCAGCTCCGCGCCGGTCTCCCCGCTCATCGCGTCCCCTCCGTCAGCAGATAGGCGTGCACCGCGCCGGCCGCCGCCACCGAGGCGAGCAGCCGGGCCAGCTCGCCCGGAACCTCCAGCAGCTGCGCGGCCCTGCTGTCGGCGAGCGTCCGCTCGGCGGCCGCGAGCCCCACGAGGGCGTCCCGCTCGGTCGCCGGCGCGGCGGCGGAAGGCGGGGCGGCCGCCGGCGGGGTCACCGACGGCGGGACCGAGACGCCCGCCGGGGCGGTCGCGGCGGCCGAGGCCGAAGGATTGCCGGTACCGGTACCGGTACCACCGGCGGTGGCGGTGGCGGTGGCGGTGGCCGTGGGGGAGGGGGACGCCGTGCCGACGCCCCCGAACGCCGCCACATGCCGGACGACCTCCGCCCGCAGCGGAGCCAGCCGTGCCGCCAGCGCCGGATGGACGGCGAGCGCGGCGTCGTACCGTGCGAGCAGACCGCTGCTCTCCCGGGCCGCACGCGCGCGTGCCCGCTCGGCGACCGACGGGGCGCTGCTCGCGCTCTTCGCGGTCTCCCCGGGCCCGGCGGAGCAGCCCGCCAGCAGAGCGGCCCCGGCGGCCGAGGCGAGCAGGGTTCTTCTTCGCGGCCCCGAGGGGGTGCGCGAGGGGTGGGGGAGCGGCACGGCAGACGTCCTCGGCGAACTCGTACGGAAACCAGGACGGCACCGGGACCTGTCCTGGCGGGCGGCGAACCCGTGATCACCGTACCCGCGCGCCCGCCGCGCACCACTCAGCGGCACCGCGCGCGGGGCCCCGCCACCCTCCGTGCACAGGTGGACGGCAACACTCCCTGCGACCGGATACCCTTTGATCAGACACGAGCCCCCACCCACAACAGCACACGCGGCCGAGGAGTCACCCGGATGAGCACCACCCAGAGCGAGAGGCTGCGAGAGCTCCTGGAACCGCTCGTCGCCTCCCAGGGTCTGGATCTCGAAGAGATCACCGTGGATTCGGTAGGCCGCAGAAGAGTGCTGAGCGTCGTCGTCGACTCCGACACCGGAGCGGACCTGGACCGGATCGCCGATGTGAGCCGCGCGCTCTCGGCGAAGCTCGACGAGACGGACGCGATGGGCGAGGGCGAGTACACCCTCGAGGTCGGGACCCCGGGCGCGGAGCGCACCCTCACCGAGCACCGGCACTACATGCGCGCCGCCGGCCGGCTGGTCCGTTTCCAGCTCGCCGAGGGCGGCGAGCTGGTCGCCCGGATCCTGCGGGTCGACGACGAAGGGCTCGACGTCGAGGTGCCCGGCGTGAAGGGCCGCAAGGCCACCGCCCGCCGACTCGCCTTCGGCGACGTCGGCAAGGCACGCGTACAGGTCGAGTTCAACCGCAAGGACGACCCGGCCGGCCAGAGCGACAGCAACGAGAAGGAAGAGGAGGCGTAGCCGTGGACATCGACATGAGCGCCCTGCGGGGCTTGGTGCGGGAGAAGGAGATCTCCTTCGACCTGCTGGTCGAGGCGATCGAGTCGGCCCTCCTCATCGCCTACCACCGCACCGAGGGAAGCCGCCGTCACGCGCGCGTGGAGCTCGACCGGCAATCGGGGCACGTGACCGTGTGGGCGAAGGAGGACCCCGAGGACCTCGAGGAGGGGCAGGAGCCCCGTACGTTCGACGACACCCCGTCCGACTTCGGCCGTATCGCCGCCACCACGGCCAAGCAGGTCATCCTGCAGCGCCTGCGCGACGCCGAGGACGACGCGACGCTCGGCGAGTACGCCGGCCGCGAGGGCGACATCGTCACCGGCGTGGTCCAGCAGGGCCGCGACCCGAAGAACGTGCTCGTGGACATCGGCAAGCTGGAGGCCATCCTGCCGGTGCAGGAGCAGGTGCCCGGCGAGACCTACCCGCACGGCCTGCGGCTGCGGTCGTACGTCGTCCGGGTGGCGAAGGGCGTGCGCGGCCCGTCCGTCACCCTCTCCCGGACGCACCCCAACCTGGTGAAGAAGCTCTTCGCGCTGGAGGTCCCGGAGATCGCCGACGGGTCCGTGGAGATCGCCGCCATCGCCCGCGAGGCCGGTCACCGCACGAAGATCGCCGTCAGGTCCACCCGTTCGGGCCTGAACGCCAAGGGCGCCTGCATCGGCCCCATGGGCGGCCGGGTGCGCAACGTGATGGGCGAGCTCAACGGCGAGAAGATCGACATCGTGGACTGGTCGGACGACCCGGCCGAGATGGTGGCGAACGCCCTGTCCCCGGCCCGCGTCTCCAAGGTGGAGGTCGTGGACCTCGGAGCCCGCTCCGCGCGCGTCACCGTGCCGGACTACCAGCTGTCCCTGGCGATCGGCAAGGAAGGGCAGAACGCCCGTCTGGCCGCCCGTCTGACCGGCTGGCGGATCGACATCCGTCCGGACACCGAACAGACGGAGGAATAGATCTCGGCCTGAGTGGGCTGAGATCACGTCAGAGTTCTGTGCGGCAAGTGTTCGACTCACGCCCCGAAGGGGTGAGGTCGGCACGGGGAGGTAGACTTAGCTGTGTCTGGCCGGACGCACGCCGGAGCATGCCCTGAACGCACCTGTGTGGGGTGCCGGGAGCGAGCGGCCAAGACGGAGCTGCTGCGCATCGTGGCGATCAAGGACGCGTGCGTCCCTGATCCACGCGGTACGCTGCCCGGCCGGGGTGCGTATCTGCATCCCGCCCTGTTCTGTCTCGATCAGGCGGTACGCCGGCGGGCGTTCACGAGGGCGTTGCGAGCCCCGGGAGCGCTCGACACAAAGGTGTTGCGCCAGTACGTCGAGCAGACGACCGTTGCCGAGCAGGCAACACCGTAAGAAGGCGTCGCACGGAACCTCCGTGCGGCTCTGGTACCCCGCGAGTTGGAAGTAGGTCGAGATTGCGATGAGCACTCGATGAGCACGCGATGAGTACGCCCATGAAGTAGCGACGGTCCGGACACACCCGGACCTAAAAGGAGCGAAGTGGCTAAGGTCCGGGTATACGAACTCGCCAAGGAGTTCGGGGTGGAGAGCAAGGTCGTCATGGCCAAGCTCCAAGAACTCGGTGAATTCGTCCGTTCGGCGTCCTCGACGATCGAGGCGCCCGTTGTCCGCAAGTTGACAGACGCCTTCCAGGGCGGCGGCGGCAAGTCCGCCAAGCCCGCCCCGCGCAAGGCTGCCCCCAGGCCCGGTGCGCCCTCTCCGGCGCAGGCGGCCCGTCCGGGCCCGGCTGCTCCGCGGCCGGCCGCCCCCAAGCCTCCGACGGCGCAGCAGCCCGCGGCTCCCGCCGCCCCTGCCGCCTCGTCGGCCCCGTCGGCCCCCGCGCCGACGACCCCCGGCCCGCGTCCGGGCCCCCGGCCCGCCCCGCGTCCGGCCCCCGCCGCTCCGGAGTTCACCGCTCCGCCGTCGGCCCCGGCCGCACCGGCCCAGCCCGCGGGTCCGGCACAGTCCGCCCCGCGTCCGGCCTCGCAGGCGCCGCGCCCCGGCGCGCCCCGTCCCGCCGGCCGCCCCGGCGCCGGTCAGGGCCAGGACCGCGGCGACCGCGGTCAGCGTCCGGCCGCCGCGCAGGGTCCGCGTCCCGGTGGCGCGCCCCGTCCGGGCGGCGCCCGTCCGGCCGGTCCGCGTCCGGGCAACAACCCCTTCACGTCCGGCGGCAACGCCGGCATGGCGCGTCCGCAGGCGCCCCGTCCGCAGGGCGCCCCGCGTCCCGGCGGCCCGGGTGCTCCCGGCGCCGGTCCCCGTCCCCAGGCCCCCGGCGGCCAGGGCGGCGGTCCTCGTCCGCAGTCCCCGGGCGGCGCCCGTCCGAGCCCGGGCGGCATGCCTCGCCCGCAGGGTGCGGGTCCCGGCGGTCCGCGTCCCGGCGGCGGTCCCCGTCCCAACCCCGGCATGATGCCGCAGCGTCCCGCTGCCGGCCCGCGTCCCGGCGGCGGCCCCGGCGGCCGCGGTCCGGGCGGCGGCGGTGCGGGTCGTCCCGGCGGCGGCGGTCGTCCCGGTGGCGGCGGCTTCGCGGGTCGTCCGGCCGGTCCCGGCGGCGGCGCCCGTCCGGGCGGCGGCGGTTTCGCCGGTCGTCCCGGCGGCGGCGGTCCCGGTGGCGGCGGCGGCTTCGGCGGCGGTCGTCCCGGCTTCGGCGGACGTCCCGGCGGTCCCGGTGGCCGTGGTGGCACGCAGGGCGCCTTCGGTCGTCCCGGCGGTCCCGCGCGCCGCGGTCGCAAGTCGAAGAGGCAGAGGCGCCAGGAGTACGAGGCCATGCAGGCCCCGTCGGTCGGCGGCGTGATGCTGCCTCGCGGCAACGGCGAGACCATTCGCCTGTCGCGCGGTGCGTCCCTCACCGACTTCGCCGAGAAGATCAACGCCAACCCGGCGTCGCTCGTCGCGGTGATGATGAACCTCGGCGAGATGGTCACGGCCACGCAGTCCGTCTCCGACGCGACCCTCGAGGTCCTCGCCGGCGAGATGAACTACACGATCCAGATCGTCAGCCCCGAGGAGGAGGACCGCGAGCTGCTCGAGTCCTTCGACATCGAGTTCGGCGAGGACGAGGGCGACGAGGAGGACCTGGTGGTCCGCCCGCCGGTCGTCACCGTCATGGGTCACGTCGACCACGGAAAGACCCGACTGCTCGACGCCATCCGCAAGACGAACGTCATCGCGGGCGAGGCCGGCGGCATCACCCAGCACATCGGTGCCTACCAGGTCTCGACCCAGGTCAACGAAGAGGACCGCGCGATCACCTTCATCGACACCCCGGGTCACGAGGCGTTCACCGCCATGCGTGCCCGTGGTGCCCGGTCGACGGACATCGCGATCCTGGTCGTCGCGGCCAACGACGGCGTCATGCCGCAGACGGTCGAGGCGCTCAACCACGCCAAGGCGGCCGAGGTCCCGATCGTCGTCGCGGTCAACAAGATCGACGTCGAGGGCGCCGACCCGACCAAGGTGCGCGGTCAGCTCACCGAGTTCGGTCTGGTGGCCGAGGAGTACGGCGGCGACACGATGTTCGTCGACATCTCCGCCAAGCAGGGTCTGCACATCGACTCGCTGCTCGAGGCCGTGATCCTCACGGCCGACGCCTCGCTCGACCTGCGGGCCAACCCCAGCCAGGACGCGCAGGGCATCTCGATCGAGTCCCGTCTCGACCGCGGCCGCGGCGCCGTGGCGACGGTCCTCGTGCAGCGAGGCACCCTGCGGGTCGGCGACACGATGGTTGTGGGCGACGCCTACGGCCGGGTGCGCGCCATGCTCGACGACAACGGCAACAACGTCGCCGAGGCCGGCCCGTCGACGCCGGTCCAGGTCCTGGGCCTGACCAACGTCCCGGGTGCGGGCGACAACTTCCTCGTCGTCGACGAGGACCGCACCGCCCGCCAGATCGCCGAGAAGCGTGCCGCCCGCGAGCGGAACGCCGCCTTCGCCAAGCGCACGCGCAGGTTCTCCCTGGAGAACCTGGACGCCGCCCTGAAGGCCGGCGAGGTCCAGCAGCTGAACCTGATCATCAAGGGTGACGCTTCCGGTTCGGTGGAGGCCCTCGAGTCCTCGCTGCTCCAGCTGGACGTCGGCGAAGAGGTCGACATCCGCGTCCTGCACCGCGGCGTCGGTGCGGTCACGGAGTCGGACATCGACCTGGCCATGGGCTCGGACGCCATCGTCATCGGCTTCAACGTCCGCGCGGCGGGCCGCGCGGCGCAGATGGCCGAGCGCGAAGGCGTCGACGTCCGGTACTACTCGGTCATCTACCAGGCGATCGAGGAGATCGAGGCGGCCCTGAAGGGCATGCTGAAGCCGGAGTACGAGGAGGTCGAGCTCGGCACGGCGGAGATCCGCGAGATCTTCAAGTCGTCCAAGCTGGGCAACATCGCCGGTGTCCTGGTCCGCTCGGGCGAGGTCAAGCGCAACACCAAGGCGCGCCTCATCCGCGACGGCAAGGTCATCGCGGAGAACCTCAACATCGAGGGTCTGCGCCGCTTCAAGGACGACGTCACCGAGATCCGCGAAGGCTACGAGGGCGGTATCAACCTCGGAAACTTCAACGACATCAAGATCGACGACGTCATCGCGACGTACGAGATGCGGGAGAAGCCCCGCGCGTAAGTCGATGGATGCCGCCGGCCGACGGGAGACGTTCCCGTCGGCCGGCGCTTCGTCTGGGGGCTCACCCCTCCGGACCCGGCTTCGGCCCCGAACGGGCGGGCCTCGTCCGCCAGGCCGGACGGGGCCGGCCCGGCCGGGAAAACCCCGTCGAGCCGCCGACCGGAACGTTGTACCGTTCATGATGTCCCTGCCCCCTGGCGGCAGGGCCGTCGATCCCGTACCGGCGGGTTAACCGGCTATACATGTACGTGGGGACACTGTCCTTCGACCTCCTCCTCGGCGACGTGCATTCGCTGAAGGAGAAGCGCTCCGTCATCCGTCCGATCGTCGCCGAGCTCCAGCGCAAGTACGCGGTGAGCGCGGCCGAGGTGGACAATCAGAACCTCCACCGCAGGGCCTCCATCGGCCTCGCCGTGGTCTCCGGTGACGCGGAGCACCTGACCGACGTCCTGGACCGGTGCGAACGGCTGGTGGCCGCCCGCCCCGAAGTGGAGCTGCTGTCGGTCAGACGCCGTTTCCACGGCGAAGACGACTGACACGACCGACCACGTGAAGAACGCAACAAGGAAAGAACGGGAGACGGACCAGTGGCCGACAACGCGCGCGCCAAGAGGCTGGCGGACCTCATCCGAGAGGTGGTGGCCCAGAAGCTGCAGCGCGGGATCAAGGACCCGCGGCTCGGTTCCCACGTCACCATCACGGACACCCGGGTGACCGGCGACCTCAGGGAAGCGACCGTCTTCTACACCGTGTACGGCGACGACGAGGAGCGGGCGGCCGCCGCCGCGGGCCTGGAGAGCGCCAAGGGCGTCCTGCGCTCCGAGGTGGGCCGTGCGGCCGGCGTGAAGTTCACGCCGACGCTCGCCTTCGTCGCCGACGCCCTGCCGGACAACGCCCGCACCATCGACGACCTCCTCGACAGGGCGCGCGCCGCCGACGAGAAGGTCCGCGAGGTGTCCGCGGGCGCCGGGTACGCGGGCGAGGCCGACCCGTACCGCAAGCCCGGCGACGAGGACGAGACGGACGACTCCGCCTGATGAACGGCAAGCAGAACACGCCCGACGGACTTGTCATCGTCGACAAGCCGCCGGGCTTCACCTCGCACGACGTCGTGGCCAAGATGCGGGGGATCGCCCGGACCCGCCGTGTCGGGCACGCCGGCACGCTCGACCCGATGGCGACGGGCGTCCTCGTCCTCGGCGTCGAGAAGGCGACGAAGCTCCTCGGGCACCTGGCGCTGACCGAGAAGGAGTACCTGGGCACGATCCGGCTCGGCCAGACGACCCTGACGGACGACGCCGAGGGCGAGATCACGGGGTCCACGGACGCCTCGAAGGTCACCCGGGACGCGATCGACGCGGGCATCGCCAAGCTGAGCGGCGACATCATGCAGGTGCCGTCCAAGGTCAGCGCCATCAAGATCGACGGCGTGCGCTCCTACAAGCGCGCCCGGGACGGCGAGGACTTCGAGATCCCGGCCCGCCCGGTCACCGTCTCCGCCTTCTCCGTCTACGACGTCCGTGACGCCGTCGCCGAGGACGGCACCCCGGTGACGG
This sequence comes from Streptomyces sp. NPDC020597, assembly GCF_044335095.1. Lineage (NCBI taxonomy): Bacteria > Bacillati > Actinomycetota > Actinomycetes > Kitasatosporales > Streptomycetaceae > Streptomyces > Streptomyces sp. NPDC020597. Next base: position 13,163 of record NZ_JBIRUL010000056.1, read on the forward strand.
ACCTGGTGGTGTCCGTCGTCTGCTCCTCCGGCACCTACATCCGGGCCCTCGCCCGCGACCTGGGAGCCGGCCTCGGCGTCGGCGGCCATCTCACCGCCCTGCGCCGCACCCGCGTCGGCCCGTACAAGCTGGACTCGGCGAAGACGCTCGACCAGCTGCAGCAGGAGCTGAGCGTGCTGCCGATCGGCGACGCGGCCGCCGCCGCGTTCCCCCGCTGGAACGTGGACGCGCGACGCGCCCGGCTGCTCCTGAACGGCGTGCGCCTGGAGATGCCCGACGAGTACGCGGGCGCGGGCGCGGTCGGCGTGTTCGATCCCGAGGGCCGCTTCCTGGCCCTGGTGGAGGAGCAGAAGGGCAAGGCCAAGAGCCTCGCCGTGCTCGGCTGAGCCTTCTCCCCTACGGACTGCCCGTGGAGCGGCGAGCACGGGGTGCTGCCCCGCCGCTCCACGGTCCCCCCTCGGTTCCCCCACTCCTAGGCTGTGTCCGGCGGCGGGTGTTCATTCACCCGTCCGGGCAGGCGCTCGGAGTGAACCGAGGGAGTGCAGGGGGGCGCTTTCGTCCCGCGACCCGTTCCACTGATCATTCGCGCCTACCGTCGACCGGAGGGCACGCGGGCGCGGTGGGAGGTACGGCGATGGCGGGAGGGGGCCCGCGGACACCGCGGCACGACTCCTTGCGGGGCACGTCACGGGACGACCGGACGGATCCTCCCGGCACTCGCGACGATGATCCCGGCGCTCCCTTCGGCGCCGAAGCCTCGCTGGTCCGCATCCGCGACCTGGCCGGCCGGCCGCGCGGCGCCGGCTTCGTCGCCGACCACCACGGCACGGTCCTCACCAGCCACGAGACGGTCGACGGCCTCTCCCGGCTCGTCGTGCACGCCGCGGGCGACCGCAGCTGCCTGGTGAGCGCCGACGCCGTCACCGCGCTGCCCGAGCTCGGCCTGGCGCTCGTCCGCACCGAAGGCCTCGGCGCGGACCCGCTGCCGGTGACCGTACGGCAGGGCGTCGAGCCCGGCCGGTACGTCCGGCTGGCCGCCGGCTGCTGGCGCGAGGCGCGGGTGCTGGCCGAGGCGTGCGTGACGTACACGGCCACGGACCGTTTCCACCTGGTCGACGGGGCCCTCGAGCTGGCGATCGGCACCGCGGGCCGGGACGCGCTGCGGCTGGGCGGCGGCGCGGCCGGAGGGCCGGTCCTCGACGCCGCCACCGGTGCGGTCGTCGCCGTCCTCGGCACGGCACTGCGCTCGGGCCCCCGCGACACGGGCTTCGCCGTCGCCCTGCGGCCCTCCCGCCCCTCACCACCGTCGCCGCCCGGTGACGCTCCGGCGGAAAGCGCGGGCCGGGACGGCGAACGCGGCGCGGCGGGCGGTGGGACGGCGACCGCCGGGGCGGCCGTGTCGTCGCGCGAGACCCGGCACGGGTACGGAATCGGGTTCGGGTCCGGGTACGCGTACCCCGGTGGGGACGGGGCAGCGGGCGGCGGGGCGGGCCATGCGCCGGCGCCCGGGGCCGCGGGCGCCGGTTCCCCGTCCGGGGCGGACGGAGTGCGGGCCGCGCCGGCCCAGGCCGCCGGGCCCCTGGCCGAGCTGCTCGCCCGCAACGCGGTGACCGTGCCCGCCTACGGCGCGGACCTCAATCTGGCGGGCGTCCTGGAACTGACGGCCACCTCCGTCGCCTCGGACGGCCCGCCCGGCGCGCTGTCCGGCGGCTTCGGCGCCGCCGACGGTTCCCGTCCCGCCGCGACCGCCCCGGTCGAACGGGCCCACCCCGCAAGGGAGTTCGCCGCCTTCGCAGGGGGCCCGGCGGCCGTCCTCGGCCTCGTCGGCGCACCGGGCAGCGGCCGTACGACGGAACTCGCGGCGTTCGCCGCCCGCCGCCACCGGGCGGCCGAACAGGCCCCCACCCTGTGGCTGCGCGGCGCCGACCTGCGGGCGGACGACGACTCGCTCGCCGACGCGGTACGCCGCACCCTGGCCAGGGCGGCACGCATCGTGGCCGCGGGGCGGAGCACGCCGGGCACGGCCTTCACCGGCTCCTCGCACACGCCGCGGACCTCACCGGGGGTGGGGGCCTCGCGGGGCACGGGGGCGGCAGGAGCCCCGGGCACGGAGGCCGTGCCGGGCCCGGCGGGCGCGTCCGGCGCTTCGGGCGGAGCCGCTGCGGCCGCCGCCGGTCCGGGCGGCGTCACCCCCGAGCGGCTGGCCCGTCTCGCCGCGGCCGCGGGACGCCCCCTGCTGCTGCTCCTCGACGGCCCTGAGGAGATGCCCCCGGTCCTCGCCCACCGGCTCGCCGACTGGAGCGAGGGCACCGCCGCCTGGCTGCGGGAGACGGGCGCCCGACTGGTGATCGCGTGCCGGGCGGAGTACTGGGAGCGGGCGGGCGCGCACTTCCCGCCGGAGACCCTGTACGGAACCGCGACGGCGTCGGGCCCGCTCCCGCCGTGCGTCCTCCTCGGCGACCTCACCCCCGACGAGGCGCGCGAGGCACGCGCCCGCTACGCCGTCCCCGACACCGCGCTCGCCGCCCCCGACGACCGTCACCCCCTCACCCTCCGCCTCCTCTCCGAGGTCCGGGCCGCCCTGCCCGGCCCCTCCGACCGGTCCCCGGCCGACCGGTCCCTCGTCGACCGGACACCTGACGAGCGGACACCCGTCGACCGGGACGACGTCTTCGCCGCCCATCTCGACCTGATGTGCCTGCGCATCGCCGTCCGCATCGCCGTCGAGAACGGCCTGCGGGGCGCAAGCGTGCGCCGCCTCGCGGCGAAGGTCGCAGGACAGGTCCACGAGGCCGCCCGCCGCAGTCTGGGACCGGGGCAGGGCCAGCTGGACCGGGCATCGTTCGAAGCGGTGTTCCCCTGGGCGGCGGCGCCCTCCCGGCTCGGCGCCGACAGCGGATGGGCGTCCGCCGTCCTCACCGAGGGCCTTCTCGTGCCCGCGGGCAGCGGCTACCGCTTCGCCCACGAGGAACTCGCCGACTGGCTCCAGGGCCTCCACCTCGACCTGGACGAGGCCCTGCGCGCCCTGGTCCACCGTCCCGAAGTGCCCGGCGACGACCGCCCACTGCCCGTGCCGCATCACCGCATCGGCCCCGTGGTCGAGGCCATGCTGCACCTGGGCCGGCACCAGGGCCCGCACCGGCTCGCCGCCCGGCTGCGTGAGCTGATCCACTCCCTGGAGGCCGACCCCGGCTCCTGGTGGGCCGCCCGGCTGCTCGCCCGGACCCTGCTGCGCGTACCGGACGCGACGCCGTACACGGGCGTCCTGCGCCTGCTGGCGGACCGCATCGCCGCCGGCGCCGCGGAGACCGGCGCGCCCCTCGCCGACTTCGGCCCCGGATTCTGGACGGCCCTGGCCCTGCCCTGCGACGCCCGCCTCGACCTCCTGCGCCGTCTCGTCCTCGCCGACGGCGCCCCCCACGACGCGGACGCGCCCCGCTACCTGGACGTCGTGGCCGGTCTCCTCGCCGCCGATCCGGCCGCCGTGCAGCCGCACCTCACCCACTGGTTCGACGACGAGCGGCCGCTGCCCGCGACCCCGCACGCCACGGTGGCGACGGCCGCGCAGGCCCTGTTGCACACCCATCGGCGAGGCGCCCTCGACGATCTCACCGACGTGCTCGTCGACTGCGCCCACCGTCGCGCCGCCGAACTGCTCGCCGTGCTGGCCGAGGAGGAGCCGTCGGCGCTGTGCCGGGCCGTCGACCGCTGGGCGCGCGACGGGCGTCCGGCCCGGCGGGCCGCGGCGGCCGCCCACGCCCTGAGCGCCGCGCCGCACGCCGGCGCCGAGGCGGACCGCCGCCTGCTGCGTCACGCCGCCCTCGCCCTGCTCGCCCGTCCCGGCGACGGCCGCCTGCACGGCGGCGCGCTCGCCCTTCTCGTCCGCGACCCCGAGACCCGGCGCGGCTACCTGCCGCGGGCCCTGGAGCGGTTCGCGGCGGGCGACGACCCGCATCTCCCGCCGAGTGCGCTGCTGCCCGCCCTGTCCACCGACCCCGGGCCGGTGCTCGACGTGTTCCGGGCGCGTCTGCTCGGCGCCGAACGCGCGGACGCGGGCAGGATCCTGCGGACGCTCGCCGAGGTCGCCGCCCCACCCGCTGCGGCCCGCCGGATCGCCGCCCTGGTGCAGGAGACCGCCGAGCGCCGGCCGGAGTACGCGGGGCACGTGGCCGCGTACGTCGACCGCCGTCTCGATCACGGCCCCGACGCTCGTCCGGTGCTTCTCCCCTTGATCACCGGCCTGCTGGCCGACGGGAGCCCGGAGCCGGTCCGGGCTGCGCTGGCCGGGGTGCTGGCCACCCCCGGCGCGCCCGGCTCCCGCCCCCTGCGGGACGAGCTCCTGGAACACCTCCTCGTCCGCGAAGAGGCCCCCGCCGTCCTGGCCGCCGTCCTGTACGCGGCCGCCGGCCGGGACGGCGACGACCTGCGCGCCCTCGTCCACCTCACCGGCAGCCTCCTCGTCCGCACCCCGGAAGGCGCGACCTGCTTCGACCGCGGTCTGGTCGACCTGGGCCGCCACGTGCCGGGCTTCGCCGCGCGGGTGGTGGAGTGGATCACGGAGCGGCCGGGGGAGTGGGCCGCCGTGGTCGGCCCGAGCGCCCGCCGCACGGTGGAGAACCTGGCAGCGGCCGGGACCGGGACCGGGGCCGGGGCGGGGGCGGACGCGGCGGCGGGGGCGGGGAGCGAGACGGCGAGCGGGGCAGGGAGTGAGACGGCGGGGGCGGGGCCGCGTGTGACGGTGTGACGCCGTGGCGCGCGCGGGCAGGCCACGGCGAGCCGTCTCATGTGGGCCGTCTCATGTGGGCCGTCTCACGTGGGCCGGGTCACAGCCTCCATGCCGATGCGGGCCGGAAGCACCCGGCATGGCACCCTTAGACCTGCGTAAGAGGCAAGAGCAGACACGGACAAGGGTTCGAGGAGCGGTCACAGTGCAGCGCTGGCGTGGCTTGGCAGACATCCCCGAGGACTGGGGACGCAGCGTCGTCACCATCGGCTCCTACGACGGTGTCCACCGGGGACACCAGCTGATCATCCGGCATGCCGTGGACCGGGCCCGCGAGCTGGGCGTTCCGGCCGTCGTCGTCACCTTCGACCCGCACCCCAGCGAGGTCGTCCGTCCCGGCAGCCATCCGCCCCTGCTCGCCCCGCACCACCGCCGCGCGGAACTGATGGCGGACCTCGGTGTCGACGCGGTCCTCATCCTGCCGTTCACCACCGAGTTCTCGAAGCTGTCGCCTGCCGAGTTCGTGGTGAAGGTCCTGGTCGACCGGCTGCACGCCAAGGCGGTCGTCGAGGGACCGAACTTCCGTTTCGGCCACAAGGCGGCGGGCAACGTCGAGTTCCTCACCGAGCAGGGCAAGGTGTACGACTTCGAGGTGGAGGTCGTCGACCTCTACGTGCGCGGCGAGGCCGGCGGCGGCGAACCGTTCTCCTCGACGCTGACCCGGCGTCTGGTGGCCGAGGGCGACCTCGCGGGCGCGGCGGAGATCCTCGGTCGTCCGCACCGCGTGGAGGGCGTCGTGGTGCGCGGGGCCCAGCGTGGGCGCGAGCTCGGCTTCCCGACCGCCAACGTCGAGACCCTGCCCCACACGGCGATCCCGGCGGACGGCGTCTACGCGGGCTGGCTGCACGTGGACGGCGAGGCGATGCCCGCCGCGATCTCCGTCGGCACCAACCCGCAGTTCGACGGCACCGAACGCACGGTGGAGGCGTACGCCATCGACCGCGTCGGCCTCGACCTCTACGGACTGCACGTCGCCGTCGACTTCCTGGCCTTCGTGCGCGGCCAGGCCAAGTTCGACTCCCTGGACGGGCTGTTGGAGCAGATGGCGCAGGACGTGAAGCGCTGCCGGGAACTGGTGGCGGCGCAGCAGGAGCAGGAGCAGGAGCAGCAGTAGCACTGGCAGGAGCAGTGACCGACGGGCCGGTTCGGCCCGTCCGGTGAACGGCCGGGGGCGGGCCGGGTGCAGGACCCCCGCCCCCCCCCCCCCCCCCTTAGGGGGCGGAGGACTTCTACAACA
>NZ_JBIRUL010000057.1:0-17955 GCF_044335095.1 Streptomyces sp. NPDC020597
GCGCCCAGCGCGTGCAGCGGGGCCTCGCGGTAGAGGTCCAGAGCCTCTTCGGGGGTGATCCGCCCACCGGCGGCGGCACGGTCGAGGACGGACTGAAGTTCGGCCTTCTCGGTCACCGGGGGCGTCCCTTTCGTCAAGGGTTGTGGACAGACCGATCCAGCCTACGCCAGCCCTCTCGGCGTCCCGACCTCAGGCCGCGTACGCGCCGACCAGCACCCCGGCGAGCGTCCCCACGAGCATGAACGGCCCGAAGGCGATCATCGTCCCGCGTCCCGCCCGCCCCACGACGTACAGCGCGCCGCCGTACAGCGCACCGAACAGGAACGCTGCGAAGGCGCCCAGCATGACGGTCGGCCAGCCGTACCAGCCGAGGACGGCGCCCATGCCGAGCGCGAGCTTCACGTCGCCGAAGGCCATGCCGGCAGGGTTGACGAGGTGCAGCACGAGGTGGCCGGCGCCGAGGGCGAGCGCGCCCAGCAGGGCCGTCGTCCAGTCCCCGGCGTGCTCGGGGAGCAGCGCGGCCAGGCCCAGCAGGGCGAGGGCGGCGACCGCGAACGGGAGGGTGAGCGGGTCGGGCAGCCGCCGCACGCGGACGTCGACGACGGCCAGCAGCACCCCGACCGGCGCGAGCGCCAGCCACACGGCCGACTCGGGCCGCACACCGGTCGCCGCGGCGAGCGCGGCGCACACGAACGCGGTGAGGACGGGGAGAAGCAGGGCGCCGGGGGCGACGACGCCGGCGCAGCGGCGACAGCGTGCGCGTCCGAGCCAGCCCCGGAACGGGTGCCCGGCAGGGCAGGTCTCCCGCCAGCCCCCGACCGCCTCCTCGCCTTCCTGGCCTCCCCGGGCTTCCTGGCCTCCCGGCCCGTCCTGGCCGTCGTGGCCCTCCCGCACCACCGGTGCTTCCGGGGCTGCCGCTGCTTCCGGGACTGCCGCTGCTTCCGGTGCCGACTGCTCGGCTGGCCCGGCCGGCTCCGCCTGCTCTTCGTCCCGTTCCTCCTCCGGGGGCACGGAGAAGCGGTACGCGGCCCGCGGCAGCAGCGCGCCGCTCGCGGCGCCCCAGAGCGCGGCGACGGCGGCCAGCGTCAGTTCGCCGGGAGGTGTGGTCATCGTCAGAGATCGTAGGGACAAAGGGAGGACGCGGGAGGGAGAAACCGTCGGTACGGCACCGTCCGCCTCCGGGCCCGCTAGTCGACCTTCGACATCCTTGCGACCGGGTTGCCCTCCGCCGCGCTCTCGGAGGTGTACGTCAGGTCGTCGCCGGTCGGGGTGAGCCGGATCGGGTGCGGCTTCGGGTTGCAGCCGCCGTGGTTGCTCGCGGCGCCCACCGACGTGGCGACGACCTCCTTCGCCGTCACCTGCTTCAGCGTCAGGATGTCGACGCAGACGCCGCCGAGCGCGTCCGTCTGCCGCAGCTCCCCCAGCTTCCCGCCCACGACCGCCTGTTGGACCGTCACCCGGAACGTGCCCATCGGCAGGGCGCCGTCGAGGCCGCTGCCCTGCCCTTCCCAGGTGCCGACGTACCGTGCGGGCAGCTTGGCGGCCGACGAGCCGTCGGTGGTCCGGGGACTCGGCGCGGGCGACTGCCCCGCGGTGGTGCCGGGGCTCGGCGTGCCTCCTCCCGTGGCGCCGGGGCTCGCCGCAGCCGTCGGCACCGTGGAGCTCGCGTCGCTGCCGGCCTCGGTGTCCTGGCCGCCGTCGCCCGGCAGCAGCCGGAACAGCAGCACCGAGCCGACCGTCACCGCCGCCATCGCACCCGCGACCGCCAGCGCGACGGTGCAGCTCAGCCGCCGCCCGCGACCGCCCTCGCCGGGCGTCGCGCTGCCCGCCACGGTGACCGAGAGACGGCCGCGGCCGTCGGCACGGCCCGCGTCTTCGGCACGGCCCGCGTCTTCCACCCCGCCGGAGGCCGCCCCGGCCGACGCGGCCGCGGCGTCCCTCGGCGTCGGCACGGGCAGGACCGAGGGCCCGGCGGCGGAGCGGCCGGCCCGGTCCGCCGGGGTCGCCGGCATCGCGTCCATCACCGGTGGCGGCCCGAACACCCCCGGCGAGACCTGCGGCGCGCCCGCCGGGGCGCTGCCCGAGGCCGCTCCCGCGGACTGCCCGGACGTCATCGCCGCGCTGCTGAACCCGACCGGGCCGGACGCGGACGGTTCCGCGCCGGCCTGCGTGCCCTCCAGATTCAGCAACTGGACGGCGCTGCGGCCCAGCTGTTCCACCAGCGCTCCCGGCAGCCAGCCGCCCGCCACCATCCGGGCCGCGCCCTCGGGCGCGAGGCGCCGGGCCACGTCCCCGGGGGACGGCCGCGCCGCCGGGTCCTTGGCGAGGCACGCCGCGGCGACCGCCCGCAGTTCACCGCGCAGTCCGTCCTGCGGCGAGCCGAGCTCCGGTTCCTCGTGGACCACCTTGTAGAGGAGCGCGGCCGACGAGTCGCCGGGGAACGGGGACCGTCCGGTGGCCGCGTACACCAGCACCGCGCCGAGGGAGAAGACGTCGGCCGCGCCGGACGCGCCCCGGCCGAGGATCTGTTCCGGGGCCATGTAGCCGGGCGAGCCGACCGAGACGCCGGTCGAGGTGAGCGAGGCGGTGCCGTCGGTCGCACGGGCGATGCCGAAGTCGATCAGCAGCGGACCGTCGACGGTCAGCAGCACGTTGGACGGCTTGACGTCCCGGTGGACCAGGCCCAGTTCGTGCACCGTGCCGAGGGCCTCCGCGAGGCCGGCGCCCAGCACGCGCACGGAGTGCTCGGGCAGCGCTCCGTGGGACACGACGGCCGCGGCCAGGGACGGTCCGGCCGCGTAACCGGTGGCCACCCAGGGCACCGCCGCCTCCGGGTCGGCATCGAGGACCGGCGCGGTCCACGCCCCGCCCACCCGTCTCGCGGCCTCCACCTCGCGCCGGAAGCGGGCGCGGAACTCCTCGTCGAGCGCGAGGTGCGGATGCACGATCTTCACGGCCACGGTGCGGCCGCCGGCGCTGCGGCCGAGGTAGACCCGGCCCATGCCGCCGGAGCCCAGCCGGCCGAGCAGCCGGTAGGGCCCCACGGTCGTGGGTTCGCCTTCTCCGAGCGGCTGCATGGGCGCTCTCCCCCTCCCCCGTCGGGACTCCGTAGGAGACTACGCAGATCGTGGCCGCAGCAGTTCCACTCTGACGTCCGCCGGGAAGCCCGTGGTGGGACCGACGCGGCGGGCGAACTCCGTCAGGGCCTCGAGCTGGGGCGCGCCGAAACGGAAGTCGAGGGTGGTGAAGTACCGCTCGAGGACGGCTTCGTCGAACTCCTCCCAGCGGGCCGCCTGCTCGGCGACCTTGCCGACCTCCTCCAGGGAGAGGTTGCGGGAGTCGAGGAAGGCCTGGTGGACCTGGCGGGTCAGGACGGGCTCACGCTCGAGGTAGTCGCGCCGGGCCGCCCACACCGCGAAGACGAAGGGCAGTCCGGTCCACTCCTTCCACAGCCGGCCGAGGTCGTGCACCTCCAGGCCGAACCGCGGTCCGTCCAGCAGGTTGGCCCGCAGCGCCGCGTCGCCGATGAGGACGGCGGCCTCGGCCTCCTGCATCATCAGGCTGAGGTCCGGCGGGCAGGTGTAGTAGTCGGGCCGGACGCCGAAGCGGTCGGCCAGGAGCAGTTGCGCGAGGCGCACCGAGGTCCGGGAGGTCGAGCCGAGGGCGACCCGGGCGCCGTCGAGCCGGTCCAGCGGGACCTGCGAGACGATCACGCAGGACATCACCGGACCGTCGCAGCCCACGGCGATGTCGGGGAAGGCGACCAGGTCGTCGGCGTTCTTGAGGAACTCGACGAGGGTCACGGGCCCGATGTCGAGATCGCCCCGCACCAGCTGCTCGCTGAGCTTCTCCGGGGTGTCCTTGGTCAGGTCGAAGTCGAGGAGCGTGCCGGTTCTCGCGAGCCCCCAGTAGAGGGGCAGGCAGTTGAGGAACTGGATGTGGCCGACGCGCGGCCGGGTGCGAGAATTGTCCACATCGCGAGGCTAGACCCCGTCGGGTACGCTGCGGACTCCGACCCCCGAGTCAACCCCTTTCATGGATCTTCAAACGTCCGAGTGACGTGATCTTGACCTCTATTGCTTTCGGCTGCCCACATGCTAGGCTCGCCGCAAGTTGCAGTTTGGTTTCCCTTGCAGTACAGAGCCTGCGGAGCATGTAACCGCGGGCTCTCGTCGTTTTCAGACGTATGCAGTTGTGCGGCACTTGCTTTCACGCTTGCAGGGTTCTGGAGCAGGGCAACCCTTTGGGCCCAAGGAGGGCTTATGGCTACCGGAACCGTGAAGTGGTTCAACGCCGAAAAGGGCTTTGGCTTCATCGCCCAGGAAGGCGGCGGCCCCGACGTCTTCGTCCACTACTCCGCGATCAACGCGCAGGGCTTCCGCTCGCTCGAGGAGAACCAGCAGGTCTCCTTCGACGTGACGCAGGGCCCGAAGGGTCCCCAGGCGGAGAACGTCACCCCCGTCTGATCTTCCACACCCTGAGATCGCAAGTCTGAGAGCAGTACCCAAGGAGCCCTGTGCCGTTCGGCACGGGGCTCCTGCCTTTGCCGACGCCCCCGGCCCCTGGCTCCCGACTCCGGGCTTCCGGCTCCCGGCTCCCGGCTTTCGGTGAGATCGCCTGGAACCGCCCCGTTGTCGGTCGGGCCTCCTAGGATCCCCACCCATGACCTCACCCGACTTCGTCACCACCACGCGCGCGTTCTACGACGCCGTCGCCGAGGACTACGCCGAGCTGTTCGTCGACGAGCTCGCCGCGAGGCCGCTCGAGCGGGCCGTCCTCGCCGCCTACGCCGAGCTCGTCGGGCCCGGCGGCCGGGTGGCCGACCTCGGCTGCGGTCCCGGCCGTACCACCGCACGGCTCGCCTCGCTCGGGCTCGACGTGTCCGGGCTCGACCTGTCGGAGTCGATGCTGGCGATCGCCCGGCGCGAGAACCCGGAAATCCGGTTCGCACAGGGCTCGATGCTGGAGCTGGACTTCCCCGACGGGGCCCTGGCCGGGGTCGTCTCCTTCTACTCGACCATCCACACCCCGCTGGCCGAACTGCCCGCACTCTTCGCCGAACTCCACCGCGTTCTGGCCCCGGGCGGCCATCTCCTGCTGGCCTTCCAGGTCGGCGACGAGCCGCGGCACCACCACCGCCCCTGGGGCCACCCGGTCTCCCTCGGCTTCGAGCGGCGGCGCCCGGAGACGATGGCCGCGCTGCTGGCCGAGGCCGGCTTCACCGTGCTGTCGCGCACGGTGCGGGAACCGGACGCGAGCCTGGACGAGCCCACCCCCCAGGCCCTCCTCATCGCGCGCAGGCCCCCGGAGACGGAGACGGAGACGGCGGCGGGGGCGGGGGCGGGGGCGGGATCCGCCGCCCCCGGGCCCGGCGCGGATTCCTAGAGAGCCCCGGCGAGGTCGAGGGCCGCGATGTACCCGAAGGTCATCGCGGGTCCGATCGTCGAACCGGCGCCGGCGTAGCTGTGGCCCATGACCGCCGCGCTGGCGTTGCCGGCGGCGTACAGCCCCGGGATGACCGATCCGTCGGGTCGCAGCACGCGTGCGCGGGCGTCGGTGCGCAGGCCGCCCTTGGTGCCGAGGTCGCCGGGGACGATGCGGAAGGCGTGGAAGGGAGGCAGCCACAGGGGTGCGAGGCAGGAGTTCGGGAGGACGCCCGGGTCCGTGTAGTAGTGGTCGTACGCGCTGTCGCCCCGCCCGAAGTCGGTGTCGTCGCCCCGCAGCGCGAGCGAGTTGAAGCGGTCGACGGTGGCGCGCAGGGCGGGCCCGGGGACGCCGATGGCGGCGGCGAGGGCGTCCAGGGACCAGGCCTTGTGCGCGGCCCCCGAGCTGTACCAGTCGGCCGGGAACGGCAGGGTCGGGGCCACGTCCTTGAACAGGTAGCGGTTGCGGTAGTTCTGGTCGGTGATCAGCCAGGCCGGGATCGCTCGGTCGGTCGGGTTCTGGTCGTACATGGTGTGGACGACGTCGCCGTAGGGGGCGGCCTCGTTGACGAAGCGGCGGCCGGCCGCGTTGACGAGGAGTCCGCCGGGGAGGGTGCGTTCGGCGAGGCAGAACCAGGGCTGGCCGGGGAGCGGGATCGCCGGGCCCCACCAGGCGTCGTCCATGAGGGCGAGGTCGGCGCCGAGCCGCTGTCCCGCCCGGATGCCGTCCCCGGTGTTCTCCTTCGCGCCGACGCTCCACTCGGTGCCGATCGGCTGGCGCTGGTAGCGGGCCCGCATGGCCGCGTCGTGCTCGAAGCCGCCGGAGCCGACGACGACCCCGCGCCGGGCCCGGACCAGGCCGGGCGCCCCGTCACGGGTGATCACCGCGCCGACGACGGCTCCGCCCTCGACGTGCAGGTCGGTGAGCGGGCTGGAGAGCCAGACCGGCACTCCGGCGGCGCGCAGCCCGAGCCGCAGCCCGCCCGCCAGGGACTGGCCCATGGTGAGCGGCTTCTGGCCGAGGAGCGCGGCCTTCGTGCCCCGGGCCAGGCACTCGGCGGCGACGGCGGCGCCCCGCACGCTGACGGCGGTCAGGTTGAGCCACTTGTAGTCGGCGCTGAAGACCACCATCCCGGCCGGCACCTGGAGGTACGAGGGGTTGAGGCGGGCCAGGTCCGCGCCGAGGAGGTTGCCGTCGAGCTGGTCGGGCTCCACGGAGCGGCCGTTCGGGAGGCCGCCGGGAAGCTCGGGGTAGTAGTCGCTGTAGCCCTCCATCCAGCGGAAGCGCAGCGGGCTGTGGGCCATCACGGAGGCGAGCATCGCCGGGCCGTGCGCGAGGAAGGCGCGCTGCCGGTCGGCGGGGACCTCGGGGCCGACGACCGCGGCGAGGTAGACCGCGGCCTTCGCGGGGGTGTCGGGGACGCCCGCCGCGAGGATCACCGGGTTGTTCGGGATCCAGATCCCGGCGCCGGACCGGGCGGCCGAGCCCCCGAAGGTCGCCGCCTTCTCGACCACCACACAGCTGAGCCCCTGCCGGGCCGCGGTCAGCGCGGCGGTCATCCCGGCCGCGCCGGAGCCGACGACCACGACGTCGTACGTGCCGAGCAGGGGCAGGTCGGCGGCCCGGGCGCCCTGTTGCACCCCCGCGGCGACAGCGAGCCCGGCACCGGCGGCCCCGGCCAGCAGATGTCTTCGGGAAGGGGATCCGGTCATGTCGACTCCAGCCCAGACGGAACGCGCGAGAACCGGGAATGTCGCGCGGGGGTCTTGGGAAGTCAAGGGCCACTACGTCCCTCACGCCCACGCCTTGGGCGCCCTTCCTCGCTCACGGCGTGGGCTGATCACTGCGGGGAGGGTCAGGCCACGCCGCAGGACCATTCGCCCCACAGGCCCCATTCACCGGAGTTGTACTCGCCCAGGCCCGCCTGGATGCACACGCCCGTGCCTTCGTCGTACTTCTTGTTCACCGACTTCGTGGAGCCGCTCTTGCCCGGGTTCCAGATGGTGAAGTCGTAACCGCCGTTGGGCTTGAACGGGGCCACGTCCACCTTGAGGACCGCAGACATGTTGTCGGCGCACACGTCCTTGATGTGGAACCATTCGCCCTCGGCCTCGAAGGTGCCGACCGAACTGGCGGAGCAGACGTCCTTCATGCTCTGGCCCCAGGAGGTGGCGTTCGTGCCGGCCATGGCAGGCGAGTTGGTCAGCGCGACCAGCGCCGCGGCCGCGACCACGATGCCGCCGGCACGGAACTTGTTCATGAGATACCCCCGAGGGAAGCGATACGGAACGGGTTGGTCGACCCGCGTGGATCACGCTAGGGCGCGCTGCCCCCGCGGGACCACGGTGCACAGTGGCCACTTCGGTCCCGGGAGTGTGCACGGTGATCAGTCGCGATGAGCGCGTGCACGATGTCGTGGAGGCCGGACCCGGTCGTCAGCAGGTCGCGGTTGAGGAGGCGTTCGGCGGTGCGGAGCCGGGCCCGTACCGTGTTGCGGCTCACGGACAGGGCTTCGGCGGCCCGTTGGGCGTCGGTGTTGTGGCAGACCCAGGTACGTAAGGTGGTGTGGAGGTCGCGGTGAGCGGCCTCATCAAGGGGTTCGAGGAACCCCGTCGCCCAGTCGACGGCGGGCTCGCTGCTCAAGAGGTGCGCGAGGGACGGCGCACCCGGGGCTGCCGCCTCGGCGCCCGGCTCCGGGGGAAGCGCGTCGAGGGCCAGGGCCAGGTCCAGCGCGGCGCGGACGCGGACGTCGCCGAGGTCGGCCCGCAGGGCCCGCTCGGCCCGGCCGCAGTGCGCGGTGACGGTGGTGCGGCTGATGCCCAGAAGACGGGCCACGGCGGAGCGGGGAAAGGTCACGGCGAGACGGGTGACGTCCTGGGTGATCTTCGCTTCGCCGAGCAGCGGCTCGACGTGTGCACGGGCCCAGGACAGGGCCGCCGGTCTGGGCAGCAGGGGCAGCAGCGACGGGCTGCCGTGGTAGACGGCCAGACGTTCGGGGGAGTTGCGGGCGACGGCGAGGGCGTTCACCGCCTCCCCGTACGCCGCAGCCGTGGCGGCGATCGGATGGGGCCTGCTGACACCGAGCGCGTAGCCGCGGTTCTCGCACACCAGCCTGCGCAGCACGCCCGCCAGCCGGTCGTCCGGGCCCCCGCTGCCTTCGCCGTCCCCCTCCCGCTCGGCGATCGGGCAGATCAGGTGGTCCAGGAAGGCCGGGCAGTGCACCATGAGGCCGGCGCCGTGATAGCCGGAGGCGTCCTGGAAGGCACTGGCCAGCCGGTCCCGGTCGGCGGGCGGGCAGTGCAGCAGATGGACGCGGACACGTGGGGCGTCAAGGAGCGGCGGGACGTCCCGGTGGGTCATGCGACGGGCCAGGGTGACGTCCCCGGTCATGAGGGCGGTCAGCACGGCGAAGCGCAGGGCGCGTGCCTTCTCCTCATAGCCGCGAGCGCTGTGGTCGGCCCTGCGCGCCTCGCCGAGCAGACGCAGCAGGCCGCCGGCCCGGGAGACCAGAGCAGCCGCCTCGCGGGACCGTCCGGCCGCGCCGACGGTGACGAGGACCGGACGCGGAGCCTGCCGGCCGCAGGCTTCGAGGTGTACCTCCAGGTCGCCGTGGCGAGCGGTGGCCGCACCGAGCCGGCCGTCGGCGAGCCGCTCCAGCTGCTCTCCCAGCACCTCGACGGCCTCGTGGGGGAAACCGTCGGTGGCCG
This sequence comes from Streptomyces sp. NPDC020597, assembly GCF_044335095.1. Lineage (NCBI taxonomy): Bacteria > Bacillati > Actinomycetota > Actinomycetes > Kitasatosporales > Streptomycetaceae > Streptomyces > Streptomyces sp. NPDC020597. Next base: position 9,132 of record NZ_JBIRUL010000057.1, read on the forward strand.
CCTCGATCCGGTCGCCGGGGCAGACCCAGGCCACGGCGGTCGCCGTCCGCCGCCCGAGCCAGTCCAGTACGTCTGCCGGGGACGCGCCGCGCTGGACCATTCGCAGCAGCTCGTCGAGCCCGTCCTCACGCCCCAACTCGCCCACTGCTCAACCGCTTTCCGTCGTCTGTGACCCGTCAGGACGCAGGAAACCACACGTTCGCCTTCCGTACGGCCATTCGATGTCGGCCGCGAAGTGACGCCGGACCGCCTCCCGGCGGAGTTTCGTCGACGACGTCGTACGTGCCGGTACGGGCGCGTCGGTTTTACCCGCAGACACGCCCTGCCGGGGGCGGCTAGCGTGGCCGGGTGATCGATGACACCGTGCGACTGCGCCCCGTCCGCGAGGACGATCTGCCGATGCTGGAACAGTTCATGCTCGACCCCGAGGCGGCCGGGACGTTCTCCTGGTTCGGCTGGACGGATCCCGGGCGCATGCGGCGGCGCTGGGCCGAGAACGGCATGCTCTCCGTCGACGGGGGCCAGTTGATGGTGACGTCCGGCACGGAACCGCTCGGCTTCGTGGCCTGGCGCAGGATCGTCACCGTGGCGCACTCCTCCTACTGGAACATAGGCATCCAGCTGCTGCCGGGGGCGCAGGGGCGCGGCGTGGGCACCCAGGCCCAACGCCTCCTGGCCCGCTATCTGTTCGCGCACACGCCCGCCGTGCGGATCGAGGCGCACACCGATGTGGAGAACATCGCCGAGCAACGCGCGCTGGAGAAGGCCGGTTTCACCCGCGAGGGCGTGTTGCGCAGCGTCGTGTTCCGCGACGGGCGCTGGCGCGACAGCCTGTCCTACAGCGTGCTGCGCGACGACGCCCCCTGAGCAGCGGGTCCCCTCGGAGCGTGTGCGCCGCTGAGCGGGCGGCGGTCCCGCGGCGCGGTCCTGCCGGTCCTGCGGTCGGCCGGTCCTGCGCGGTCCGGCCGGGGTCACTTCTCGTAGAGTCCCTCCACCTGTTCGGCGAAGTCCCGCAGGACCGCCTCCCGGCGGAGTTTCATCGACGGGGTGAGGTGGCCGTCCTGTTCGGTGAAGTCGGTCGGCAGGATGACGAAGCGGCGGATCGACTCGGGGCGCGAGACCAGTTTGTTGGCTTCGTCGACGGCCCGCTGGAGCACCGCGTTGAGTTCCGCGTCGTCGATGAGCAGCTCCGCCGGCACCGGGTGCTTGCCGTTCATGTGCCGCCAGTGGGTGAGGCCGTCGGGGTCGAGGGTGAGCAGGGCGGAGACGTAGGGGCGGCCGTCGCCTAGGACCATGGCCTGGGAGATCAGAGGGTGCGAGCGCAGCCAGTTCTCCAGGGGCGCGGGGGCGACGCTCTTGCCGCCGGCCGTGATGATCATCTCCTTCTTGCGGCCGGTGATGGTCAGATAGCCCTCGTCGTCGAGTTCGCCGAGGTCGCCGGTGGCGAGCCAGCCGTCGGGGGCGGCGGGGACCACTCCGCCGGCCGCCGGGTCCCAGTAGCCGCGCAGCACGTGGTCGCCGCCGATGAGGATCTCGCCGTCCGCGGCGATGCGGATCCTCGTGCCGGGAAGCGGCCAGCCGACCGTGCCCAGCCGGGGTTTCATCGGCGGGGTCACCGTGGACGCGCCCGTGGTCTCGGTGAGGCCGTAACCCTCGTAGATCTCGATGCCCGCGCCGAGGTAGAAGGCGGAGAGGCGCCGGCCGAGGGGGGAGCCGCCGCAGATGGCGTGGCGGACCCTGCCGCCCATGGCGTTGCGGATGCGGCGGTAGACGAGCGGGTCGTAGAAGGCGCGGGCGGCGCGCAGGGTGGCCGCCGGGCCGGATCCCTCGCCGGTCTTCTGCGCCTCGACGGCCTCGCCGTAGCGGCGGGCCGTGCTCACGGCCCGGTCGAAGGAGGACAGCTTGCCGCCCGCCTCGGCCTTCGCGCGGGCGGTGTTGAAGATCTTCTCCAGCATGTAGGGGATGGCCAGCAGGCAGGTGGGTCTGAAGGCCGCCAGGTCCGGCAGGAGCTGGTCCGCCTTGAGGCTCGGGGCGTGACCGAGGCGGACGCGGGCGCGGATGCAGGCGATGGCGACCATCCGGCCGAAGACGTGCGACATGGGCAGGAAGAGGAGGACGGAGAGCTCGTCGTCGTTCTTGGCCTTGAAGACCGGGTAGAGGAGTTCGATCGCGTTGTCGACCTCGGCGAAGAAGTTGCCGTGGGTGAGCGCGCAGCCCTTGGGCCGGCCGGTGGTGCCGGAGGTGTAGATGAGGGTGGCGAGCGTGTCGGGGACGAGCATGCCGCGGCGGATCTCGACCTCGGCGTCCGGCACCCGCTCGCCCGCCTCGATCAGCCGGTCCACGTGCCCCTTCTCCATGACCCACATGTGCTGGAGGTCGGGCAGCCGGTCGCGTTCGGGGCCGAGGGCCGCCGCCTGGCCCGCGGTCTCGGTGACGAGGGCGACCGCGCCGGAGTCCTGGAGGATCCAGCGGGTCTGGAAGACGGAGGAGGTCGGGTAGACGGGCACGGTGACCAGACCGGCCGCCCAGGCCGCGAAGTCGAGCAGGGTCCACTCGTAGGTGGTGCGGGACATGATGGCGATCCGGTCGCCGGGCGCCAGCCCCTCCGCGATCAGCCCGCGGGCCACGGCGTGCACCTGGGCGGCGAAGCGTTCCGCCGTGATGTCGGTCCAGTGCCCGTCCGGTCCCCGGCGGCTGAGGACCACCGACTCGGGGACGGCCGCCGCGTTGTCGTAGGGCAGGTCGGCGAGCGAGCCGTATGTGACGGGGCGGGCGAGGGCCGGCAGGGACGCCTCCCGCACGGCGCCGTCCAGTCGTCGTGTCTCGGGTTCCACGAGGGCGGGAGGAGCGTCAGGGTCGGCGTAGGCCGGGCCGGCGGTTGAGTACGGGGTGGACACGGGCGGCTCCCTGGGCGTGCAGCGAAGAAACTGCTTGCTGCATGACGTACGTGCTTCGCGCACCGACGCGTTCAACCGGGATGCCCCCTATGAAAGGGGTTACCGCCAGTTAGGTAGGGGATCGTACGGCGCTCACATGTGGGGCTTGTGCGTGTTCCGGGATGTTCCGGGGTCGGGGCTGTGCAATCTCGGCGGTTATGTGAGGGATCTTCAGGTTTGTCGCGGCCTCAGCGGAGGCTGCCGTTCACTCGCGCCCTGCCGTTCACTCACGCCCGCTCCAGGATCGCGGTCACTCCCTGGCCGCCCGCCGCGCAGACGGAGATCAGGCCGCGCGAGGGTCCGTGCTGCTCGGTGAGCAGCTTGGCGAGGGTCGCCACGATGCGGGCGCCGGTGGCCGCGAAGGGATGGCCGGTGGCGAGCGAGGAGCCGGCGACGTTCAGCCGGTCCCGGTCGACCGGGGCGAGCCCCTGCTTCTCCCAGGCCGCGAGCGTCGCCAGCACCTGGGAGGCGAAGGCCTCGTGGACCTCGACCAGGTCGAAGTCCTCCATGCCCAGGCCGGCCCGTTCCAGCATGCGCGGGACGGCGTACGCGGGGGCCATCAGCAGGCCGTCGCCGGTCCCGCCGCCGCCGTTCGCCGCGTCGCCGCGCACGAAGTCAACGGCCGCCGTCTCGTAGGCCGTCAGGTAGGCGAGCGGTTCCAGACCGCGCGCCTCGGCCCACTCCTCGGAGGCGAGGAGGACGACCGCCGCGCCGTCCGTCAGCGGCGTCGAGTTGCCCGCCGTCATGGTCGGTTCGGGGCCGTCGACGCCGAACACCGGCTTGAGGCGGGCCAGTTTCTCGACGGTGGAGTCCGGCCGCAGGTTCTGGTCGCGGGCCAGGTCGCGGAAGGGGACGACGAGGTCGTCGAAGAAGCCGCGCTCGTAGGCGGCCGCGAGGCGCTGGTGGCTGGCGGCCGCCAGCGCGTCCTGGGCCTCGCGCTCGACGCCCCAGACGCGGGCGGTGACGGCGGCGTGCTCGCCCATGGACAGACCGGTGCGCGGTTCGGCGTTGCGCGGGATCTCGGGGACGAAATGGGCGGGGCGGATCTGCGCGAGCACCTTGAGGCGGGCTCCGGTCGTCTTCGCCCGGCGGGCCTCCAGGAGGATGCGCCGCAGCCGGTCGTTGACGCCCAGGGGCGCGTCGCTCGCGGTGTCCGCGCCACCCGCGATCGCCGAGTCGGTCTGGCCGAGGGCGATCTTGTTGGCGGCGGCGATCACGGCCTGCAGGCCGGTGCCGCAGGCCTGCTGGATGTCGTAGGCGGGGGTGCGGGCGTCGAGCTTCGAGCCGAGGACGGTCTCACGGGCCAGGTTGAAGTCACGGCTGTGCTTGAGGACGGCCCCGGCGACCACCTCGCCCACCACGCCGGGGACGTCGAGGGCGTACCGGCCCACCAGCCCGTTCACCGCCGCCGTCAGCATCTCCTGGTTGGAGGCGGTGGCGTAGGGGCCGTCGGAGCGGGCGAAGGGGATGCGCGAGCCGCCGACGATCGCGACCCGACGGGCGCGCGGGGGCTCGGAAGGACTCATCAGCGAGGGCTCCACCAGCTTCAGCCGTGACGGCTCCGAGGGACTCATCTCGACCTGCTCCTCACCCTTGACCTAGACTTACCCCGGGTAACCTTACTCCAGAGTAAGCATGTGCGCCGAGCCTGTGGGAGAGAACGTGGCCGACCGCTATCTGAGCTTCACCGCCACCGCACCGGGCCGCTTCCTCACCCGGAGACTGGGTCTGCCGCAACCGGCGGCGCTGCTGCGCTGGTCGGCCGAACGCCCCTCTCTCACCGGCTCCTTGATCCACCTTACGGCCGGGAGGTCCACGCTCGGACCCGCGCCGGTGCCGGTTCTCGCAGGTCTGCCGCTCCACGGCCCCGAGGGCGTCGGCGCGGCCGGCGTCCCCGACCCCTGCGCCGTCGTCCTCGACGCGACCGGCGTCCGGGACGTCGACGCGCTCGCCGAGGTGCACGCGGCCCTGCACCCGGTGGTGCGGTCGGTCACGGCGAGCGGCCGGATCGTCGTCCTCGGCGCGCCCCTCGACCCCGACGACCACTGCCAGGCGGCCGCGCAGCAGGCCCTGGAAGGGTTCGTGCGCTCCCTCGGCAAGGAGATCGGACGCGGCAGGACCGTCAACCTGGTCCGGCTGACCGACGCCCGGGCCGCCGAGTCCACCCTGCGCTTCCTCCTCTCCCCCAGGTCGGCCTACGTCAGCGGGCAGGTGATCGGCGTGGGAACCGCCGGCTCCGCCGGCTCCGAGGGCCCCGACGACCGGGCGCTCCCCCTCGCCGGGCGCACCGCGCTCGTCACCGGCGGCGCCCGGGGCATCGGCGCGGCCGTCGCCGAGCGGCTGGCCCAGGACGGCGCCCGGGTCGTCGTCCTCGACGTGCCGCAGGCCGAGGAGGACGCCCGCCGGCTCGCCGAACGGCTCGGGGGCGACGCCCTCGCGCTCGACGTCACGGCGGCCGACGCCGGCGAGCGGATCGCCGCCGAACTGCCCGGCGGACTGGACGTGCTGATCCACAACGCCGGCATCACCCGGGACCGGCGGCTGGTCAACATGCCCGCCGACCGCTGGAGTTCGGTGCTCGAGGTGAACCTGGCGAGCGTGCTGCGCACCACGGACGCGCTGCTCGCCAAGGGGGTGCTGCGGCCGGGCGGGCGGATCGTCGCCACCGCCTCCATCGCCGGACTCGCGGGCAACGCGGGCCAGACGAACTACGGCGCGAGCAAGGCGGGGATCGCGGGACTCGTGCGCACCCTGGCGCCCCACGCGCTCGCGGAGCACGGGGTCACGGTGAACGCGGTGGCGCCGGGCTTCATCGAGACGAAGATGACCGCCGCGGTGCCGCTCCTCATCCGCGAGGCGGGCCGGCGCATGAACTCGCTGGCGCAGGGCGGGCTGCCCGTCGACGTCGCCGAGACGACGGCGTGGCTCGCGCACCCCGCCTCCGGCGCGGTCAACGGCCAGGTCGTGCGGGTGTGCGGCCAGAGCCTGCTGGGGGCGTAGTGCGCACGCCGACCCCGCCGAGGACCCTGACCGCGCTCCCGTCCCTCGGCCCGCTGCTCGCCCGCGGGGTGCTGCGCTCCCCCTTCAGGCGCCCCGGGCCGGGCGTCTCCTTCGCCGGCGCCGGCGAACGCCTCGTGCTGCCCGGTCTGCGCGTGGACCCGACCCGGCTCGCCGCCTACGAACGCGTCTGCGGCTTCCCGACCGGCGAGGACTCGCTGCCGCTCACCTACCCGCACGTCCTGGGCTTCCCGCTGGCCATGAGCGTCATGAGCGGCCGTCACTTCCCGCTCCCGCTGCTCGGCCTCGTCCACACGTCGATCGAGATCACCCGCCGCACCGCGCTCGCGTCCGCCGGGACGTACGAACTCTCGGTGCACGTCGAGGAGCTGGCCCCGCACCGGCGCGGGACGGAGGCCGTCGTGGTCACCGCACTGCGGCAGGGCGGCGAGACCGTGTGGGAGTCGACGAGCAGATACCTCGCCCGGCATCCCACCCCCGGGGCCGTCCCCGCCGCCGGGGAGCCGGAGCCCGGGCCGCTGCCGGTGCTCGACGAGTGGCGGCTCGCCGCCGACGTCGGCCGGCGCTACGGCGCGGCCTCCGGCGACCGCAACCCCATCCACCTCCACCCGCTCACCGCGCGGCTCTTCGGCTTCCCCCGGGCCATCGCACACGGCATGTGGACCGTCGCCCGCTGCCTCGCCGCCCACGGCGTCCCGCAGCGGGTCCGGGTCCGGGCCGACTTCCGGGCTCCGGTCCTGCTTCCCGGCACGGTCTCGTTCGCGTCGGACGGCGCGCGCTTCGCCCTGTGCGGTACCGGGGACCCGGCTCGGACCCATGTGACGGGACGCGTGGACCCCCTGCCCGGCCCGCTCCCGCACCCGGGTCCCGCGCCCGCGCCGTGAGCGGCGGCGCGGCCGCCGACGGGCCCGCGCCGGTCGGACGTCCACCGGTGACGGCGGCGGCGGTGAGGGCTCGGCTCGGCGCTTCGGGTCGTCCGGCCGGTCAGGCGGGCGGCGGGGACCAGGGGCGGCCGTCCATGAGGTTGCCCAGGCCCGCCCAGGCGAAGTTCATCAGGGTGGCCGCCGCCTGGTGGGAGGAGACGGCGTCGTCGGTGTTGGCCCAGGCGGCGAGCGACTCGGCGGCCCCGACCAGCGCCTCGGCGAGCCCGGCGACCTCGCGTTCGGGCAGGTCGGGGTCGATGGGGGTCGCCCCGCCCGAGCAGAGCCGGGGGTGGGGGCGTGCCTCCCGGGCCGCTATCGCGATCAGCTGCGTCACGAACGCGACGATCTCCTCGCGCATCGCCGCGACCTCGGCGGCGAAGGGCTCGCCGTGCGTGCGGGCCTGGAGGTGCAGGACGGACCAGGCGTGCGGATGCCGCCCGGTGTGCGCGAAGAACGCCCGCAGTCCGTCCCAGAGCTGGCGGTCGGCGGGCAGATCCGTGCGGACACCGGTGCGCACCGCCTCGACGAGCGACGTGGCCTCACGCCGGATGCAGGCGGTGAAGAGGTCTTCCTTGGAGTTCAGGTACAGGTACACCAACGGCTTGGACACGCCGGCGAGTTCCGCGATCTCGTCCATCGACGCGGCCATGTAGCCGCGGCGACCGAAGGTCTCCACGGCGGCGTCCAGCATCTGCTGCTCACGGACCGCACGCGGCATCCGCTTGGTCTTCACGGCACCCATGGGGCAAGACTAGTTGGGCCCCGTGGTCGGCAGCTCCGTTCAGGACGCCTGCTCCTGCGTCCGGCCCTGGGCGCGGGCGGAGTCGACCGCCTCGTCCTCCTGGGTCCGGTTGGCCTCGAGGTTGGCCTTCATGCGGTCCACCCGCTCGACGACCGTGACCGAGGCGCGGTCGCGCTCCTTGCGCAGCACGACGAAGCTGATCGGCGCGGAGATCACCAGGGCCAGCAGGACGATCCACATGCCGTTGGAGTCACCGAGGCCGCGCGGGACGACGCCCGAGTAGACGAGTCCCCAGACGGCCATGAGGCAGCCGGCGAAGACACCGAGGCGCATCAGCGTGTAGCGGAGCATCTCAAACCACTCTTCCGATTCCCATGGAGGCCTCCGTCCAGTGAAGCACGCCGGGCTGCCGTTCCCGCAGCGGGGTGGACGGGCCGCGGCGTCACGTGAGCGGCAACAGCATGGTGATGTCGTCGCGGTAGTCGCCCGGCGCGACGCGGATCGCACCGGGCACCCGGCCGACCTCCTTGTAGCCGCAGGAGCCGTAGAAGTGCTCCAGGCCGAGTCCGCCGCGGCAGCCGAGCCGGATCGCCTCGATGCCGTCGAAGCCGCGGGCCGCGTCGGCGGCGGCGGCCAGCAGGTCGCGACCGTACCCCTTGCCCTGGTGACGGGGGTGGACCATCACCGTGTACAGCATCACCCAGTGGGTCTGGAGGCGATGGCTGTTGAAGGCGAAGAACGCGGTCGCCGCCACCCGACCCGACGCGTCCTGGCCGACGAGCAGGCGGTTTCGGCCCTCGGCCATGGCCGCGAGGTGCCGGACCAGATCCGGCCGGATCTCGTCGCGCGACACGGGCGCGACGAAGCCGACGGCCCCGCCCGCGTTGGAGACGTCCGTCCACAGATCGAGCACGCCGTCGCGCAGGGCCGGGGTGACTGCGGGATCGAGAGTGAAAGTAAGGGACACGACAGGATCTTAACCCTTACCGCAGGAGGCGCGCGGCCGTTTTCGGGTCACCGCGCTCGTGTGCCCTGATCGGGCGGGAGCGCCCGCCGAGGAGTGCGGGCGCGGGGAGCCGGGCGACCGGCCCCCCGCGACCCATGCCCGACGTCACACCCGCATGGGCTGCGGCGACTCGCGCAGTGCCGGGTCGGGGCCGTCGTACTCCCGGATGATCTCGTAGCGGGTGTTGCGCTCCACGGGG
>NZ_JBIRUL010000058.1:0-16422 GCF_044335095.1 Streptomyces sp. NPDC020597
TTCTCCTGGTCGCGCAACCCCGACTTCCAGCTCAGCGACCAGTTCGGCGGACCCCACGGCGACTACTACAACGACATCGACGCCGTACCGGCCGGGGCCCGCGTCACCACCGTCGCCCTGCGGGCCGGCGCCCGCGTCGACCAGGTGAGCCTCACCGTCGCGGGCGGCGCCGGCCTCACCCACGGCGGCAACGGCGGCACCGCCGCCTCCCTGACGCTGGGCGGCGACGAGTACCTCACCACCGCCTATCTGTGCCAGGCCCAGAAGGACGGCCACACCCGGATCTTCTACACCAGGTTCACCACCAACCTCGGCCGCAGCCTGTCCGGCGGGACCACCACGTCCGACTGCGTGACGCGCACCGCCCCGACGGGATGGCAGATAGCCGGGTTCCACGGACGGTCCGGGAACGAGATCGACAAGCTCGGATTCGTCTACACCCGGCGTTGAGCCGACGGTCGACGCCCCGCAGGCATTCCCGCGGGGGCGGAAGACCGTTGCGGCGTCTGCCGATCGGCGGCCCCGATCGGCAGAACGCACACGTGACGAGGCCGACCGTGACGGGTCATCGGGAACGGCGCCCGCCACGACCCCGGCCCCGGCCCTGTCAGGCCTGACCCAAGTCGGGCGTGACCCAAGTCGGGCCTCAGCCCAGTCGGGCGAGCCGGCGCAGCAGTGCGCCGCGGCCCCGGTCCGGCACCGTCCACAGGGTCTGGCCGCGGACTCCCCAGCGCTCCAGCAGCGCGTTGGCGGCGAGGAAGCCGCTCGTGGCGGCGCGCTCCATCAGCGCCACCGGCAGTTCCGTGCGCACGAGGTCTCCTGCCACCACCAGACCCGCATCGCAGGTGCGCACGGTGGGCCGGTCGTCGTAGCCGCCCACCGGGAACAGCGGGCAGTCGGACCGCCACTCGTGGCGTTCGTCGACCACCCTCGCCGCCCGCGTCTCCGGATACACCAGGTGCAGTTGCTCCACCAGCCGCTTCTGCTCCACGTCGTGGGCCGGGCGGTCGGGCAGCGCGTAGGCGTGCAGTTCGACGACCGAGCCGCCGGTGCGGGAGCTCCAGCGGGCGGCCTCGCCCTCCCAGCGTTCCAGCACGCTGACGTTGTCGAGGCTCCCGTAGCCGCTGGTCCCGAGGAAACCCGGGCGGTCGGCGGCGACCGGGCGGTCCAGCCACAGGCGTGAGACAAGGAAGGGCGGCGCGTTGCGCAGCCTGGCGGTCCGCTCACGCCAGGCGGCGTCCGCCAGTCGCGGGGAGCGTGCGACGAGGGACCGCAGGCCCGCCGCGTCCAGGGCGAGCACCGTGGCGTCGTAGCGCCGCTGCGAGGCGTCGGCGGCGACGAGGAAGCCGCCGTCGGCGGTCGGCTCGACGGCCTCGACGGGGGTGCCGGTGCGCAGGTCGACGCCGTGGCCGCGCAGATAGCCGGCGAGGGGATCCCAGAGGGCCGCCGGGAAGGGCTCGTCCGGCACGTCGAACAGCAGCCCCTCGGACGAGCCGAGGAAGTAGATGTGGAACATCAGCACCATCTCCGCGGCCGAGAGATGCCGGGGGTCGGCGAAGAAGCTCCGGGAGAAGACCTCGAACGCCAGGTGGTGGGCGGCCTCGGGAAAGCGGATCGACCGGAGGAAGTCGTGCGCGCTGACGTCGTCGAGCCGCGCGTAGACCTCGGGGACGCGCACGTCCAGGAGGGGCAGTGCGGCGACGGGGTTCATGCGGGCCAGGTCGCGCAGTCCGAACGTCGGGCTGAGCGCCACGAATCCGAGAGCGCTCCACGGCGGGGTGCGCGGGACGTGCCGGAAGCTGTCGTGCATGCCGCTGCCGTGCCGCAGGGGGTAGTCGGGCAGCCCGCGCAGTCGCTGCAGCCCGGGATCGGTGCGGCGCAGCAGTCCGCGCAGGTTGTAGTACTGCCGGAAGAAGGCGTGGAAGCCCCGGCTCATGGTGACTTCACTGCCGTCGGCGAGGACGGTCGGCCCGCCGGCGAGCCGCCCTCCGAGGGCCTCGTCCCGTTCGTAGAGCGTGACCCGCACCCCCCGTTCGGCCAGGGCCGTCGCGGCGGCCAGTCCGGCGATGCCGCCGCCCACGACAGCGGTCGTCACGGGACGGTCGCCGCTGACGCGGGGTGCACCCGGCGCGGGCAGCAGGGTGCGGGCCCGCCGGTCCCTGCCGCGTGGGGCTGCGACCGACCGCGGGGAGCGGGTCATCGGGCGCTCTCCGCGGCGGCGTGCGGCCGGCGGGCGACGACGGTGTGGGTGACGCCGGTCTGCCAGCCCGGCAGGGGCAGCACCCGCACATCGCGCAGGCCCGCCGCCCGGACCCGGGCGGCGAAACGGTCCACGGTGTCGAACTCCACGACGCTGCGCCACAGATGACGGTAGAGGTCGCCGTCGCCGAGCACGGTGGCGACCGGCAGGACGAGGCCGCGGCACACCGCCGTCCACACCGCGCGGTGAGCGGTCCGGCCGCTCAGGGCGTACTCGTGGACCGCCAGCCGACCCCCCGGCGCGAGCACGTCGTGCACCGCCGAGAGGACGGCGTCGGGATCGGTGACGTTGCGGAAGAGATAGGCGGCGAAGACCGCGTCGAAGGGACCGTGCACGCCTGCCTCGGCCAGCCGCTCGGCGGGAGCCCGCACGAACGTCACCCCACTGCGCCACGGTTTTCCGGCGGCGCGCTCCAGCATGCCGGCAGACGCGTCCACGGCGGTGATCCCGGCTCCGGGCAGCACGGCGGCCAGGGCGGCCGTCGAGGCGCCCGTGCCGCAGCCGAGGTCCAGTACGCGGAGCCCGGCGCCGCCGTGGGGCAGGCCGAGGCGGCGTGCCGAGCGACGCAGGTGGCCGTGGTAGCCGGGGTTGGCGGCGACCAGGGCGTCGTAGCTGCGGGAAGCGTGGTCGAACGCGGCGGCCAGCTCCTCGTCGCGCAGCAGGGTCATACGGTCTCCTCGGTGGGTGCGCGGAACTGCTTCGGGCCAGGGTCACGGTGTGCGACGGGGCGTGCGGGGAAGCCAGGGGAGCTCGGCGGCGCTGCGCAGCATCGGCAGGACGGGCGTGCGAATGCCGACAAAGAGGTCCTCGTGGAGACCGGTCTGCCCGTCGAGGAAGCGCAGCAGCCGTCGCATCGGCACCTGGGCGAAGAGCCGGGCGAAGAACGCTGCGCCGTCGACGCGGCCGCTGTCCAGGGCCCGCAGCATCACCGCGTCCATGGCGCGCGAGCGGGCCGAGTGGGCGGGCGGGGGCAGCGGGTGGCGCCCGGCGTGCAGGGCGGCGGCAACGGCCCGGGTCTGACGCTGGACGGCGGAGAACGTGTATCCCGTGGACGGCCGGGTGGCGCCGCCCGCCGCGCCGATGCGGAACACCGACGGCGCGGCCCGGCGGGCGAAGCGGGCGTCCGTCATGGGGATGACGCCGGTCTCGGTCGCGGTGACGTCGAAGCCGCCGAGGCGCAGCACGTCGTCGGTGTAGTGGCGCAGCGCCTCGTCGTAGGCGTGTCGTGGGAGGACGGCGGACGAGAACCGGGTGTACTCGACGAGTGCCCGATGACGGTCCATGGGCAGCAGATAGCCGAAGGCGAGTCCCTGCGGGGGCTGCGGCACCCTGAAGTCCATGAGCATCGCCGTGCCGGGGTCGAACGCGGGCCGGTCGGTGCGCACGAACCAGCCGCGGAAGTGCTGCAGCAGCGTGGTGCGGGCAGCCGGGAGGCGGTCGAGCGGCCGGGAGTCGAACACCCAGCGGGCGTCGACGGTGACGCGGCGGCCGTCGGACGTGCGCGCCAGGATCTCGGCTCCGTCGGCGCCGCCGCGCACCGTCTCGACGGCCGCCTCCAGCCGTCGGACGTCGTCGCTGCGGGCCAGGGCGTGGCCGACGTGACGTTCGAAGTCGTCGGAGCGGAGCATCTTGTAGCGGAGCGGGGCGATGTCGTCCTCGGACGACCGGCCGGTGGGGCCGTGCACGCGCAGTCGGCGCCATTCGGCGGACACGGCGTCGTCGTAGCGCCCGTCCCCCGCTTCCCAGAAGCACCAGGTGCGGTGCGGCGGCCGGAGGGGGCCGGGCGGAGCCTCGAGCAGCACGGTGGGCAGCCGCCGCCCTCCCGGGTCCGGATGCGAGAGGCGGTGGGCGAGGGAGAGTCCGGCTGCTCCCGCGCCCAGGATGGCCACCTCCGCGTGCGGCACGAGTCGCTCCCTCCGTCCGGCGCTCCCACCGCGGCGCGTCCGCGGCCGGTGGCTGTCCGAAGCATTCACCTTCAGGGGCCCCGGCGGATGCAGGCCCCGCCGGGTTGTCGGCCGTGTGGACCCGCCCGCCCCGCCCGACGACGTGCCACGGAACACGGAACACGGGCCACGGGCCTCGGACACGGGACATCGGTGACGTGACACCGAACACGGGAGACGGGGGTAGGGGCAGGGGCAGGGGCAGAACGGCGGACAAGGCCGGGGCAGGGCGCGGCGCGGGCAACCGGCTGCTCAGGAGCCCGGCCTGCCCCGCCGACCCGGCCGTGGGCGGGTGAGACGCAGGCCCACGGCCTCGGCCGCACCGAGCAGGGCCCGCCACGCGCGCCGGCATGCGCCACGGAGGGGGCGGGCGGGCGGCGGGACCGGCGGCAGGGGCGGTGGGCGAGTGCGTCGGCGATCCGCGTCCAGGTGGGCCCGCACGGTCGCCCACACCCGGGCGGGCGGCGGGTGGAGCGTCTCGCCCGGGCGGTGGCGGCGGCCGGCCGCGGCAGCGCGTTCGTAGGCGGTGAGCCGTTCGCGGCAGGTCGGGCACAGACTCAGGTGCCGCACGACGTCGGCGTCCCAGGCCGCCCGACCGCCGTCCAGGGCGTGGGCGGCCAGTTCGGCGGAGGGGATGTGGGGCAGTGCCCGCCACTCGGCCACGCCTGCGCCTCCTTCCTGCGGCCGCTCTCCGGTCGCCTCGCCACCTCTACCGGAGGAGTGGGCACGGCGGATGCAGCGCCGGCGCCCGCGCGGTGCGGTGGCCGCCGGGCCACAGATGTGCTCCCCTGGGGGAGACAGGGACCGCCGCCCGGTCGCGTCGCTTCTGCGTCGTATCACTCGGCGTGGTCGTGGACGCCGCCCTCCCGCAGGCAGCGGCTGAGCCGGTGCAGACCGCGCCTGGCGTGGCTCTTGACCGTGCCCAGGGGCCAGCCGGTGAGTGCGGCGATCTGCGGCTGCGTCAGGTCGTCGTAGAAGGCCAGCGTGAGCACGCGTCGCTGGGCGGCGGGCAGCCTGGCGAGCTCGCTGCCGACGAGGACCCGGTCGAGCACGGCCTCGGGCTGTGCGTCGCGGTCCACGGACCCGACCGACATGCGCGCCCCGGCCGCGGCGACCAGCTCGGCGCGTCGCGTGCGGGCCGACAGCGCGTCGGCGATCTTGCGGCGGGAGATCCCGACCAGCCACGCCCCCAACGCGCCCCGCTCCGGCGCGAACCCGGCACGTCCCCGCCACGCGGCCAGGAACACCGTCTGGGTGACGTCCTCCGCCTCCCGTGCGTCCGCGAGGGAGCGCAGCGCGAGGGTGTGCACCAGCGCGCCCCACCGGTGGTAGACGGCGGCCAGACAGGCTTCGTCACCGGCGGCGAAGCCCGCCGCGAGTTCCTCGTCGGCCAGGGAGTCCTCCGTCGGAGCCCGCAGCGGGGCACTGCCGACTGTCTGCTCGGTGACTGGGCGTGCAGTCATGACGCTGCTCCTCGTGCGGGCGGTGACCATGCCCTCTCGTGCGGACGCGGGACCGGGTCCCCCTGGCAGGGCCCCCGTGCCGACGCGTCCGTCACGGACGGCTGTCGGGGTCCCCTCACCTTGCGAAGCGCGTGACCGGCACCACAACTCGCATCGTCTGTGCATCGCTTTGTGCCCGTGTTTTCGGGTGTGCGGGGTCGACGGTCGCCCTTTCGGGCGAGAACCGATCGCACGTTCTCCCCCGATGGCGCATCCGTGACGGCCCCGGCCGCGGAAGGCATTACGTCAGACCCCGAAGCGACCGTGGCGAGAGGAACCGGGATGCGTCCCACCGAGGCGAAGGATCTTCCCGTGCCCGAGAAGGCACCCGATCCTCGGACCGAGCACCCGCCGAGCGGCCGACCCCGGCTCGCGGACGGCCGCGGATCCCCCGGCGGCCGCGTACAGGACCCGCCGGTGCCGCACGACCCGCCCGAACCGCGCGGGCGGGCGGAACCGCACGAGCGGGCGGAACCGCGCGAGCGGACGGACGCGCACCGCCTCGATGCCGTCGACGGCGACGTGCCCGCGGCCGTGGGGCGCGTCCTCGACGCCCTCCTGGACGAACGGGTGGAGCACGCCGCCGGCCTCGACCCG
Organism: Streptomyces sp. NPDC020597; assembly: GCF_044335095.1. NCBI lineage: Bacteria > Bacillati > Actinomycetota > Actinomycetes > Kitasatosporales > Streptomycetaceae > Streptomyces > Streptomyces sp. NPDC020597. The sequence goes on from NZ_JBIRUL010000058.1 coordinate 6,303, forward strand.
GTGTTCGGCCGTGACGTCGCCGAACGCGTCGCGCGGTGCACCCTCGAAGGGGGCAAGCGCATGCGCTCCCAGTTCGTGTGGTGGGCACTGCGCGCCTGCGGCGGCACCTCCGCGCAAGCGGAGGCCGCCCTGCGCGTCGGCGCCGCCCTCGAGCTGATCCAGACGTGCGCCCTCGTCCACGACGACGTCATGGACGGCTCCCGGATGCGCCGCGGACGGCTCGCCCTGCACGCGGACGTGAGCGCCCAGTACACCGGCGCCGTCCCGGCCGTCCCCGCCGACCGCGCCGGACGCTTCGGCGAAGCCGCCGCGATCCTCGCCGGGGACCTCGCCCTGGCCTGGGCCGACGACACCGTCGCGGCAGTCGAGGCGGACCCGGACGCGATCCGCGCCGTGCGCGATCTGTGGAGCGCCATGCGCACGGAGATGGTGGCCGGACAGTACCTGGACATGCAGGGCCAGGCGACCTCCTCGCGGTCCCTGGCCCGGGCCGTCCGCGCCGCCTGCCTCAAGAGCGCGCTCTACTCGGTCGAACGCCCGCTGGCGCTCGGAGCCGCCCTGGCGGAAGCGGACGGCGCCCAGAGCGCGGCCCTGTGCTCGGCGGGCAGGTGCGTCGGCATCGCGTTCCAGCTGCGCGACGACCTCGCCGACGTCTTCGGCGATCCCCGGCGCACCGGCAAACCCGCGGGCGGCGACATCCGGGCGGGCAAACCCACCTACCTCGTGGCGGTGGCGCAGGCCCGCGCGGAGTCGACGGGCGACCGCCACGGCGCCGCCGTGCTGCGGCGCTCCCTCGGCCGCGCCGACCTGTCCGAGAGCCGTCTCGCCGAGGTCCGTGACGTGCTGGTGGCCACCGGGGCCCGTGACCTCGCGGAGGCGAAGATCGACCGGCTGGTCGCGCAGGGGATGCGACACCTGGACTCCGCCGTCCTGGAGCCGCAGGCCCGAAGGCGCCTCCGACAGCTGCTGCACGCCTCGGCCGGCACGACCCCCGCCCCCGCCGCCGCCACACCCACATCCACATCCACGGCATGCGGAGCGGAGGACGGCGGCCTGCCGCTCTCCCTCCTCCTCCCCGCCGGCGCCGACGGAGTCCTGCGATGACCAGAACCGTTTCCGGGCCCACGGATCACGTCGTGGTGGTCGGCGCGGGGCTCTCCGGCCTGGCGGCGACGCTGCACCTGCTCGGCGCGGGCCGCCGGGTCACCCTGCTCGAACGCGACAGGCTGCCGGGAGGCCGCGCCGGACGCCTGGAGCGCGGCGGCTACCGCATCGACACCGGTCCCACCGTGCTGACCATGCCCGATCTCGCCGACGAGGCGTTCGCGGCGGTCGGCGAGAGCCTGCGCGACCGTGTCGACCTCGTCCCCCTGCATCCCGCCTACCGGGCCCTGTTCGCCGACGGCAGCGGCCTCGACGTGCACACCGATCCGCAGGCGATGGAGGCGGAGGTCGAGCGCTTCGCGGGCGTCGCGGAAGCCGCGGGCTACCGGCGGCTGCGGACGTGGCTGGAGCGGTTGTACCGGGCCCAGATGCGCCGCTTCATCGACGCGAACTTCGACTCCCCCTTCCAGTTGCTGACGCCGGACCTGGCCCGGCTCGCCGTCCTCGGCGGCTTCGGGCGGCTGGACGCGAGGATCGGCCGCCATCTGCGCGACGAACGGCTGCGCCGCGTCTTCTCGTTCCAGGCGCTGTACGCAGGAGTCACCCCGGCGCGGGCGCTCGCCGCGTACGCCGTGATCGCCTACATGGACACCGTCGCCGGCGTGTACTTCCCCCGCGGGGGCATGCACGCACTGCCGCAGGCCATGGCGGACGCCGCCGCGAAGGCCGGCGCCGATCTGCGGTTCGGCCAGGACGTCACCCGGCTGGAACGCTCCGCGGGCCGGATCACCGCCGTCGTCACCGGTCAGGACCGCATCGCCTGCGACGCCGTGGTCCTGACCCCGGACCTGCCGGTCTCCTACGCGCTCCTCGGCCGCACACCGCACCGCCCCCTCGGGATCCGGCACGCGCCGTCGGCCGTCGTCCTGCACGCCGGGACCGACCGCACCTGGCCCGGACTGGCTCATCACACCCTGTCGTTCGGGGCGCGATGGCACGGCACCTTCGACGAACTCACCCGCGCGGGACGCCTGATGAGCGACCCGTCGCTGCTCGTCACCCGCCCCACCGCCACCGACCCGACGCTCGCCCCGCCCGGCCGCCACCTCCACTACATCCTGGCCCCCTGCCCCAACACCGACATCGGGCCGGACGCCGCCGCCTGGAGCGACCTCGCACCTCGGTACCGCGACAGCGTCCTGCGGGAACTCGACCGCCGCGGACTGCACGGCATCGCCGACGCCGTGGAGGAGGAGGTGCTCGTCACCCCCGCCGACTGGACGGCCCAGGGGCACGCGGCCGGCACGCCGTTCTCGGCCGCCCACACCTTCGCGCAGACCGGCCCGTTCCGGCCGCGCAATCTTGTCCGCGGCACCGACAACGCCGTGCTGGCGGGCTGCGGCACCACACCCGGCGTCGGCGTCCCGACCGTGCTGCTGTCCGGCAAGCTCGCCGCGGCACGGATCACCGGCCGGCACGCGCCCGCCGTACCGCGGCGCCGGCGCCCCCCGTCGACGGCGACGGCCGCGACGCCGGTGACGGCTCCGTCGCCCGTCACACCCACGATCGCGACGCCCGCGTCGCACGTGACGCCCCTGCAGGAAGGAACGCAGCCGTGACCGCCCGGGAACTCGACGCGGCAGGCATCACCGAACCGGCGCTGCGCGCGGCCTACGCCCAGTGCCGTCGGCTCAACGCCCGGCACGGAAGGACGTACTTCCTCGCCACCCGGCTGCTGCCGGTGGAACGCCGTCCCGCCGTCCACGCCCTTTACGGCTTCGCCCGCTGGGCGGACGACATCGTCGACTCCCTGGAGCCGGACGTCCCCGTCCATCGCCGCGCGGCCGACCTCACCCGGCTCCAGGAGCGACTGCACCGCGGGCTCCGGGACGGCCACAGCACCGAGCCGGTGGTCCTGGCGCTCGCCGACACCGCCCGGCGCTACGCCATCGACCACCGCCACTTCCACGACTTCATGGCGTCCATGCGCAGCGACCTGGAGGTCACCGACTACCCGACCTACGCCGACCTGCGCGCCTACATGCACGGTTCGGCCGCGGTGATCGGGCTGCAGATGCTGCCGATCCTGGGCACGGTGGTCCCCCGCGAGGAAGCGGCCCCGCACGCCGCCGCCCTGGGGGTCGCCTTCCAGCTGAGCAACTTCCTGCGAGACGCGGGCGAGGACCTCGACCGCGGACGCGTCTACCTGCCCGCCGACCTGCTGTCCGCGCACGGCGTGGACCGCGAGCTGCTGCACTGGAGCCGCAGCACCGGCCGCCACGAACCCCGCATCCGCGCGGCGCTGGAAGCCTTCGCGCACCTCACCCGCGGCGTCTACCGCGAGGCGGCGCCGGGAATCGCCATGCTCGACCCGGTGTCGCGTCCCTGCATCCGCACCGCCTTCGTGCTGTACGGCGGGATCCTGGACGCCGTCGCCGACGAGGGCTACACGGTGCTGCACCGCCGTGCCGTGGTCCCGCGGCGACGGCGCGCCGCGGTCGCCGCCGACGGGCTGGTGCGCCTGCTGGTCGCCCGCGCCTCGGCCCGCGCGGGCCGCCGGACGGTGCTTCCCCCCACGTCCGCGCCCGCCGGAGGCCGCCCCACGGCGTCCGGGACCGCCGCGGCGGAGCCGCTTCACGAGGAGGTCGTGTGAGCCCTGACCGTTCCCTTCGCCGCGGACGCTTTCCGCTGTCGCTGCGCAGGCGCCCGGTCGCCTGGGAGCGACAGCGCCCGACCTGGCGCGAGGCCCGTCCGGCGGTGATCGCCCAGGCGCTCAAGCGTGCGCAGGCCCGACCTTCGGGCAACTGGTACGTCGTGGGCGCGAGCCGGGACGTCGGCGACGACCGGCCCCTGGCCCGCACCGTCGCCGGGCGGGAGGTCGTCGTCTGGCGCGACGCCTCCGGGCGGCTCGTCGCCGGGCCGGGAATCTGCCCTCATCTGGGTGCGCCGCTGCGCGACAGCCCCGTGCGGTGCGGCACCCTCGTCTGCCACTGGCATGGACTCGCCCTGCACGGCGGGCCGTTCGCGGGCTGGGACCCCCTGCCCGCACACGACGACGGCGTGCTGGTGTGGGTGCGCCTGGACGACGTGGGCGGCGAGCCTCCTCTCGAAGCACCGGTGGTGCCGATCAGGCCCGCACCGGCGGGCGCGGTCTCGGCGGTCTACGTCGGCGTCGGCACGTGCGAGCCGGAGGACGTCGTGGCCAACCGGCTGGATCCGTGGCACGGCGCCTGGTTCCACCCGTACTCCTTCGTCGACCTGACCGTCGTCGGGGCTCCCTCGACGGAGGCACGGGGCGCGGCCGAGGACGGATTCAGCGTCGACGTCTCCTTCAAGCTCGCCGGCCGGCTGGTGGTGCCCGTCCGTGCGGTGTTCACCGCGCCCGAACCGCGGACGGTCGTCATGCACATCGCCGAGGGCGAGGGGCGCGGGTCGGTGGTGGAGACCCACGCGACGCCGCTCGGGCACGACGACCGGGGCAGGCCGCGTACGGCGGTGGTGGAGGCCGTCGTGGCCACGTCGGACCGGCCCGGCTTCGGCGTGGCGCGCGCGTTGTCGCCGCTGATGCGTCCCCTCGTGCGGGCCGCCGCAGGACGACTGTGGCGTGACGACCTGGCCTACGCCGAAAGGCGCTGGCAACTGCGCTCGACGGGACGTTTCCCCGGCTGAGCCGGTGCGGCCCCTGGTCTCGGCCGGGTTTCCACCAGCAGTGACCGCGCTTCGGTGACGGTCACGGCATGGGTGGTCCGCACGTCGTCAGGCGGTCCGTCGCGCGACCATGGTCGGGACCGGTCGGGTCGTCGGTTGATCTCCTTGAGGGGCGGTGGGCGCGTGATGGACGTCCGGCAGCTGGAGTACTTCCTTGCGATCGTTGATCGCGGGGGGTTCAGCCGCGCGGCCTCGGCCCTGTACGTGTCGCAGCCGTCGCTGTCACAGGCCGTGCGGGCGCTGGAGCGCGATCTGGGCTCGGAGCTGTTCCATCGCATCGGTCGCAGGGCGGTGCTGACGGAGGCCGGAAGAGCCCTGATCGAGCCGGCCCGGGAGGCCGTGCGGAGTCTGGAGACGGCGCGGGCGAGTGTCGCGGCGGTGCACGAGCTGCGTGAGGGGCGCCTGGATGTGGCATCGGTGCCGTCGCAGGCGGTGGAGCCGCTGACTACCTTGGTGAGCGCCTTCAGCCACCGGTATCCCGGCGTCTCCGTGGCCATCAAAGCCGCGTTCACCTCGCGTGATGTGATCACCATGGTGCGCACGGGCGCCGTGGAGCTGGGGCTGTTGGCGTCTGCCGGTCCCTTCTCCGACAAGGAGGTCGTCTCCCATGCCCTGGGGCGGCAGCGTTTTGTGCTGATGGTGCCGGCCGACGGCCCGTTCGCCGACAGGACGGCGGTGGAATGCCGGGACCTGGCGGGACAGCGGCTGATCGTCGGGCAGCCGGGGACGGGGATGCGCGCCTATGTCGACGCGCTGCGAGAGCAGGGCATCGAGTTCGCCGTCGCCGCCGAGACCGAGCACCGTGTGTCGCTCATGCCCCTGGTCCTGGCCGGGGTCGGGCTCGCGGTGGTGACGGATGCCTGGCGGGACTTCGCCCGGCGGCTGGGCGCCCGCGTCCTGGACATCGAGCCGGAGACCACCTTGGACATCGCCCTCGTCAGCCGCCGCGGCAGTCTGTCGCCGGCGGCCGCAGCGTTCGTGAAGGCCGCCACTTCGGCCGCCGACGGCTGACGGCTGACGGCTGACGGCTGACGGCTGACGGCTGACGGGCCCTGCTTACCGGTCGGACGGCGACGCGCGTGACGGCCGACGTGCCCCCTCACGCGCCGGGAGCGGCTGCTTCTCCCCCGTCCAGGACCAGCACCGCGACGTGCAGGGACGTGCGCTGCAGACCTGACTCCAGATCGCAGCCGAGGAGCCTCTCGATGGTGTGCAGGCGCTGGTAGTACGCCTGCCGGGACATGCCGGCGAGTTTCGCCGCGACCGACTTGTTCCCGGCCGCCGCCAGATAGGCGCGCAGGGCGGGGAGCAGGTCGCCGCCGTTGCGGCCGTCGTGCTCGATGAGGCGGGTCAGCTGCCGTTCCGCGTACCGCTGCAGACGGGTGTCGTCCCGAAGGACACCCAGCAACTCCGGCAGCCGGACGTCGGCGGGGACGTAGAACCACCGCTCGGGTGAGGCCGCCGTGATGGCCTCGGCCGTCTGCTCCGCCTCCTGCCACGACCGGGCGATCCCGCCCAGGTCGGTCACCCCCGGGCCGACGGCGACGACGGCTCCCGGCCCGAGCTCCTCCCGGGTCAGACGGCCGATCCGCTCGGCGACCGGCTGCCAGGCGCTCGCCTGGGCCAGGGCCATGAGCACGCCGATCCGGCCCGGGGCCGTCTCGCCGACCAGGGCGCGCACGCCCGTGTGCGTCAGCGCCTTCGCGATCCGTTCGTCGAGGTGTTCATCCGCGGCGCCGGTGTACGGGTGGCGGATGACCACGGCGAAGAGCCGGTGCCCGAAGGCCGGGAGCCCCAGTGCCTCCGCTCGGGCGCGGGCGTCCGCCGGGGACCGGAAGCGCCGTTCGTACAGGTCCCTCAGTACGGAGCGGTGGGCCCGGCGCTCCCACCAGGCCTGCCCGGCCAGCCGCGCCATGGTCAGCGCGACCGCGGCGCGCTCCAGCACGAGGACGTGTTCCGGGTCGGGCTCGGCGTGCAGCCGGTCCTCCAGCAGGATCAGCCGCCCCCACGGGCCGCAGTGGTCCTGCACCGGTGCGATCAGCCACCCCTCCGGGCCGCTCGGCGTGATGCTCTCCGGTGTCGGGGTCGCCCGCGAACGCCGCGACCAGGCCGACACCACCGGCTCGTACGGCCGGCCCAGCAGCTCGCACATCAGCACCCGGTGGGTGAGGTCCTCCAGCACGACGGGGGCTGCGGTGAGTTCCGCGGCGGTGTGCACCAGTTCTTCGGGGTCCGCGCCCCGCAGCGTCAGAGCGGTGAAGATGTCCTGGATGTCCCTGCCGCGGCGCAGCAGCGCCCCCTGGGCGTCGAGGATGAGCGCGTGCACCGTCTGCGTGACGTCGATGAACCGGACGCCACGAGCCAGCTCGACCAGCGGCACGTCACGGGCGCGGCACGCCGCCACCAGCTCGTGGGGCACCTTCTGGTACCGGTAACCGAGCTCGACGACGAGGCCGGCCGCGCCGACGTCGGCGAGCTGGTCGACGTAACCGCGCAGCTCGGAGGCGTCCTCGGGATGCGGCATGCCGGTCGTCAGCACCAGCTCGCCGCCCTCCAGGAAATCGGCGGGATTGAGCAGCTCGGTGACATGCACCCAGCGCACCGGGCCGTCCAGCTGTGACTCGCCGGCGAGCACGCGGGGCATCCCCTCGGCGAGCACGGGCAGGCGCAGTACCTCCCTGACCGTGGGGAAGTGCCCTGCTGCGTGACGTCTGGGCGGCATAGAGGGTGCTTTCTTCCGGGGGAATCGGGCTCACCCTCGCACCGGCCACTCATCGTGACAAGAGGGGGGCCGGGTTTTGTACAGCCCGGCCGTCCGCTGTGACAGACCGTCTCAAGAAGGCCCCTTGGCGGAACACAGTGTGGGTTGACCTGCAGGTTCCGCCGGGCGGAAAGTGAACGCCATCCCCCGCAGGTTCCGAACCGGAAGGGTCGCCACGGTGTCCGCACCGTGCCGGGGCCCGACTGCCACCCACCACACCATCGAGAGGAGCGACCTCATGCGCATCCCGAAGCGCGTCGCCGTGATCGGTGCCGGCAGCATGGGCAGCCAGGCCATGTGGCGACTGGCCGCCCGCGGAGCCGATGTCGTCGGCTACGACCGGTACGCACCGGGTCACGACCGCGGTGCGGCCGGGGGCGAGAGCCGCATCTACCGAGCCGCCCACCTCGGCGACCCCGGGTACATTCCGCTCCTGCGGCTCGCGGACCGGATGTGGGGGCAGCTCCAGACGGAGACGGGCCGCTCGCTGCGACGCCGCAGCGGCAGCCTGGTGATGGGGGAGGCCTCTTCACCGTCCATGCGTCTGCTCCTCTCCACCAACGTCGCTCAGGGACTGGATCACGAGGTGCTGGACCGGGAGGAACTCGCCGGCCGCTACCCGCAGCACCGGCTCCCGGACGGGCACATCGCCGTCCTCGACCGGTTGGGCGCCGTCATCAGGCCGGAGGCGTCCATCCAGGCCGCCGCCGCCCGAGCCGAGCAGTTGGGCGCCCGGCTGCACCGCTACACCACGGTGCGCGAGGTCGCCCCCGCGGCGGGCGGCGGGGTGCGGGTCGTCACCGACCGGGGCACGGACCACGTGGACGCCGCCGTGGTGACGGTGGGCCCGTGGATCAACACCCTGCTCCCGGACCTTCCCCGGGCCGTCGACGTCCGGCGGGTGGTCTGCTCCTGGCACCTGCCCACTCGCCACGACTGGTTCGCGGGCGGTGCACCTCCGTTCGTGCGCGCCGCACCGCACGACTGCTTCGGGATCCCGTCGCCCGACGGCATCTCCGTCAAGCTGGGCCTCTCCTTGAAGTACCACGCGCCGGTGCCCGAGCCCGAACGGCTCGACCGTACGGTCCGCCCCGAGGAACTCGGCACCTTCCGCGAGCTCATCGCCGAACTCATGCCCGACCTGAACCCCGACCCCATCAGAATGTCGGCCTACATGGAGGGCTATACGCGATCCGGCAACCCGCTCGTCGGTCATCTCCCCGGCGAGGACGACATCATCGTCTTGGCCGGGTTCTCCGGCAGCGGCTTCAAGATCTCCCCGGCGATGGGAGAGATCGCCGCCGACCTGGCGCTCGACGGCACCACGCGGCATCCCGTCGCCTTCCTCGCTCCGGCAGGAGTCGGCGCCGCCTGAATCCCGGCGGTCGTCGACGTCACCACCCCTCACTCAGCCATCCGCGTCCTGACTCCCGCCCTTCATGTCATGCACATGTCGGAGAGCTCATACCGGCTCTGACCAGTTCCCCGAGCAAGAAAGCAGAGGACTCCCATGCCCATTCCCTCGTTCCAGTTCCGCCCGAAGTACGTCTCGTTCGACTGCTACGGCACGTTGATCGAGTGGCAGATGACCCCCATCACGCGTGAGCTCGTCGGCGACCAGATCCCGGCCGAGCACTGGGACCAGTTCGTCAAGGAGTTCCGCGGCTACCGCTACGACTCGATCCTCGGCAAGTACTACCCCTACGAGCAGACTCTGCAGGACGCCTTCGACGGGGTCTGCCGCAAGTGGGGCATCAAGGCGGCCCCGGACGCCGGCAAGCGGTTCGCCGACGGCGTGCGCGGCTGGGGCCCGCACGCGGATGTGCCGGAACCGCTGAAGAAGATGGGTGAGAACTACAAGCTGGTGATCCTCTCCAACGCCGGCGACGCCTTCCTCGAGGAGAGCGTGCCCAGGCTCGGGGCGGACTTCCACGCGGTCTTCACCGCGGAACAGGCCGGCTACTACAAGCCCCGGTACGCGGCGTTCGAGTACATGCTCGAGCAGCTCGGCGCGTCACCCGAGGACTTCGTGCACGTCTCCTCGCACACCCGCTACGACCTGATGCCGATGCACGACATGGGCTTCCGCAACCTCGTCCTCCTGGACCGCGGCTACGACCCGGTCACCCACGGCTACGACTACGTGACCGTCAAGTCCCTCGACGAGCTCAACCAGATGCTGGGCATCTGACGCGCCACGCGCACCCGCTCACACAGCACCCCTCTTCCCGACAGGCGCCCGGTCTCGCGTGGCCGCCCATGAGCCCGGCGCCTTTCCGGGCGCCTACCGACGACGCCCCACATCGGAACCCGTACGTCGTCCCCGCATCACGGAATTCCCGTATCCCCAGCGTTCTTCAGGAGGCACCGCCATGGAAAACAACCCGACAGGCCGCAGAACCGTACTCGGCACCGCAGGCGCAGTGGCCGCCGCCATGCAGGTCAGCAGAAGCTTGAGCGTTCCGATCGTCGCGTCGGCCCTGGCCTTCGCGCTCGCTGCGTGTGGGGCGGGCGGCACGGCGGACAGCGCGCAGAACGCGGGGGCGA
>NZ_JBIRUL010000059.1:0-13498 GCF_044335095.1 Streptomyces sp. NPDC020597
TCCACGCCCTGCGCCGCAACGTCAACCTCAAGATCCTGCTCTTCAACAACCGGATCTACGGCCTCACCAAGGGCCAGTACTCCCCGACCTCCGAAATCGGCAAGATCACCAAGTCGACGCCGATGGGCTCCCTCGACGCGCCCTTCAACCCGGTGTCCCTCGCCATCGGCGCGGAGGCCTCCTTCGTCGCCCGCACCGTCGACTCCGACCGCAAGCACCTCACCGACGTGCTGCGGCAGGCGGCCGCCCACCCCGGCACCGCACTGGTCGAGATCTACCAGAACTGCAACATCTTCAACGACGGCGCGTTCGAAGCCCTCCGGGACAGACAGCAGGCGCAGGAAGCGGTGATCCGCCTGGAACACGGCCGGCCGATCACCTTCGGCGCCGACGCCTCCAAGGCAGTCGTCCGCGACCCGGCCACCGGCGACCTGAAGGTCGTCGCGGTCACCGAGGACAACAGGGCCGGCGTCCTCGTCCACGACGCCCACGCCGCGTCCCCGACCACCGCCTTCGCCCTCTCCCGCCTCGCCGACCCCGACACCCTGCACCACACCCCCATCGGAGTCTTCCGCGCCACCGAACGCGCCGTCTACGACACCGAGATGGCCCGCCAGCTCGACGACGCCGTCGAACAGCGCGGCAAGGGCGACCTCGCCGCGCTCCTCGCCGGCAACGACACCTGGACGGTCGCCGGCTGACCCGAAGGCCCCCGCACCACGGCGGGGTCAGGCACGACGCCGTGCCTGACCCCACCGTGGTGCGCCACAGACCCGCCGGCCCGCCCCGCCCGCACGACCGGCCCGCACGACCGGCGCGGCTGCGATGCTCCGCCTCGCATCCCGCGCCGCACCGCCGAGGCGCCGGACCCGGTCAGCCGAACCAGGTCTTCACGGCGAGCAGCAACCCGTCATGGGCGCCGGCCGGCCCCGCCCAGGCGACGTGCCCGTCCGGACGCACGAGCACAGCCTCCGCGCCCAGCTCCACGGACGGCTCGGCCGCCACCACGTCCAACCGGTCCGCCCACGCCGACAGATCCGGCAGAGGGCCCCCGCCCGGCGACGCGGGACCCAGGACCAGACCACGCCCCGACGACAGCAGCGACCCGGCCGCCACCACCCCGTCCGGCGTCCGCAGGGACACGTCGGGCAACACCGCCCCGAGCAGCGGGTGAGCCGGCGCACCCTCCTCGGCGAACGGGTAGCGGACCCGGGTCACGTACTGCACGAGGAACGCGTTGACGTCGTCGGACCGCATCAGCTCGGCGAAGATCTCACGCAGCGGGGCCGCCCGCTCCAGCGGCGTCTGCAGCGGGATCTGCGCGAGCGCCCGGCGGCACGCCCGCTCGCCCACCGGCCGGCGCTCGTCGTGGTACGTGTCCAGCAGCCCGTCGGGGGCCCAGCCGCGCACGGCGCCGGCCAGCTTCCAGCCGAGGTTCACCGCGTCGTGCACGGCGGTGTTCATCCCGTGCCCGGACGACGGCGGATGCGGATGAGCCGCGTCCCCGGCGAGGAAGACCCGGCCGACCCGATAACGCCGCGCCAGCCGGGTGGGACTGCCGTACCGCGTCATCCACCGCACGGCCCGAAGATCCGGAGCCCGCCCGGTGATCCGCTCGATGGTGGAGCGGATCTCGCGGACGGTGAGCGGCTCGGCGTCGGGCGGCGGCTCACGGTCGAACTCGACCGTCATCAACCGCACTTCGGACGGATCGGCCGGATTCACCGGCAGCACCCCGAACTGGCCGCACGGATACGAGCCGGCCCTGAACAGCGCCTGGGACTCGTCGTCCACGACGACGTCGGCGATGACGCCGTAATAGGAGGGAGCCAGCACGTCGAAGTCGAACCCGGCGGCCTGCGCCACCGCGCTGCGCGGCCCGTCGCACCCGACGGCATACCGCGCCCGCATCCGCTGCGCGCCCTGCGGCCCGCCCACCGTGAGCGTCACCCCGTCCGCGTCCTGCTCGACGCCCACCACCTCCGCGCCCAGCCGCACCTCCACGCCCAACTCGGCCGCCCGCTCCCGCAGGAGCTGCTCACTGCGCCACTGGGGCACGATCAAGTCGTAGTCGGTCTTGGCGAGTTCGCCGTCGATGTCCCGGTAGACGAGACCGAAGTGCGACCGGCCCCAGGTAGGGGTGTCCGGGCCGAAGAAGCGGCCCGCCAGCCCCCGCATCCGCAGAAAGTCCGCGATGTGCGCGTTGAGCAGCATGCCGCCCGAACGCTCCGGCAACTCCACGCGGCGCTCCAGGACAACGACGGGAACCTCGGCCAGCCCCAGCTCGCAGGCGAGCATCAGACCGGCCGCGCCCCCACCGACGATGATCACGGGATCAGACATGAACAGCAGCCTCCGCCCCCGCCCTTAAGCCCGGACAAAGCCCCTCGGAGCCGGCGGGGGAGGGGAAGCGACGATCCCCATGACGAGCGCGATGCAGTGCCACGGCCCCCTGGGGACCGACCGCCGCAGCCCGTTTCCCGAGCGAAGCGGGACGAGGCGGAGCACGCCGAGGGGGGCGCCCGTCCGCGACACCGCAGGACGTCGCGTCCTGCCGGCGGCCTACGACTCCGGTCGCCGGCCGCCGAACAACCGCAGCAGGGCGCGGACTCGCACCCGGTCGGCCGCACGCGTCCCGGAAAAGCATCCCAGGGACTCCTGTTTCCCCAGGTCAACAGGGGTGGGATGGTTCCGTCGTCCCGGGTGCGGCGGTGACCGTTGTCGGCGGTGACCGCTGTCGTGGAATCTGTGGATGTCGCACCGGCCGAGGCGGCACGACCGCCGGCCGGCAGCACGAGAACCACCGCCTTGCGCCTGTGCACCGGGACGCCAGTGTGCCGGGGCGGTGTTCGACGCCTCGCACCCTGCGCCGTCCCGCGACGCAGGGGTCACTCACTTTTGGACAGAGAAGGAAGTCACCGCATGAACAGCAGCACTCCCGCACGCCGCCGTCCGGGCCGCCGCGTGGCCGCCGCCGGCCTCGTCCTGGCTCTCGGGCTCGGTACGGCGGCGCAGGCCTCCGCCGCACCGCGGATCGCCGACGCGGAGGTCAGGGCCTCGTCCTCGTCCCTCGCGCACTCCGACTCGGGCGCGCCGCTGTCGGGCCGTCAGATGATCCGGGTGCTGAAGTCCCTGCTGCCCAAGGGCGCGAAGATCTCCGACCAGCAGGGCCAGGAAGGCTACGGCGCGCTGGTCTGGGACGACGGCCGCGGAAAGAGCATGATCGGGGTGAACTCCCAGCACGACATGGGCGACGTCCTCGAAGGACATATGGGCTGCGAGGGCACGTACATCGAGTGCCAGGCCCTGACCCTCGCCGACGGCACCCAGGTGAAGCGGGTCAAGCGGGCATCGGAGAAGGGCGGCTCGGCTGTGGTGTGGCTGGTCGACACCCTCCACCGCGACGGCCGCAGGGTCATCGTCCAGGAAGTGAACTCCTACGCCGAAAGCGGTCCGGTGACGCGACCGCAGCCCCCGCTCACGCTCAACCGCCTGCAGGCCATCGCCCTCGACTCCCGGTGGGCGGGCTGACCGGGACGTCCGCCGGGACGCGATGCTCGCATGACGCACCGGACAGACGGCTGACGGCGCCTTTTTGACGAGGCGGCGTCGCGAGCCCCGGCTCGCAGGCCGGAGCCGGGCGCGCGGGCCGGAAGGCCGGCGCGCCCGGCAGTGCGCTCGCGCGCGTCCGCGCCGCCTGGCCCGCGCAGCGGGTGCGGGCGTCTTCCGTGCCCTGTCCCAACAGACACCGCGCGAGCTGCTCGACATCATGCGCCGCACACCGGCACGCAACAGCGACGGGCACATCCAGTCCTTCGACGACTTCGGGCTGCGGGCCCCGGCGCAGCGCCCCGCAGGCCCACGCTCAGGGCAGCGCGTGGGCACGGGAGCGTGACCCGCGGCGGGAGAGCGCGGTCGCGGCCCGGGTCCGGCGAGAGGCGCAAAGGGCGGTCGCCGAGAGGCCGGGAACACGCGCTCAGCCGTGGTCGGGTGCCATCGGGACCACGACCTTGCCGGACCTTGCCGGACTTTGCCGGCCCTGGGCGGCCGTGCTCGAGGTGCGCCATCGCCTCGAGCGTCCGGGCGCCGGGGTGATCGCGGCCGGCGAGGCGATTCCCAGGTCGAAAGACGCTGTCGATGACGGGGCGGAGCTTCCCGCACCACGCACGGACGCGACACCGCGGATGCGGCGCACCCGTCGGCGTCCGGCTCTGCCGCGAGGAGGGGCACGCCGTACGGGCGGAGGACGTCGAGAGCGTCCCCGGTCCGGCGCTCCGCCTCAGGCCCGCCGCGTGAGCGGCGCGTTGCGGCCCGGCGGCCCTCGGGTCCGGTCGGCCGGGACGGGGGCAGGGGGCGCTCTCTCGCCGAACCGTCGGCGTGCCGGGACTCCGCCCCCGGGACCCCGTCGCGCTGAGCGGCCTCGCCCTCAGGCGCCGGACGGGATGATTCCTCTTTACTGAATCATGGCAGGGCCGCCACCTGCATGGACACACAACCCGCCATGATCTACACACTCCGCGTATACATCGCACGTATACACCGTGTGTAGAGTGCTCCGCATGTCCATCGGTCACACCCTCCTCGGGCTCCTGGAGTCCGGCCCCCGCCACGGCTACGACCTGAAGCGGGCGTTCGACGAGAAGTTCGGTCACGACCGGCCGCTGCACTACGGCCAGGTCTACTCGACGATGTCCCGCCTGCTGAAGAACGGGCTCGTCCAGGTCGACGGGATCGAGCCCGGCGGCGGGCCCGAGCGCAAGCGGTACGCGATCACCGACGCCGGGATCACCGACGTGCAGCGCTGGCTCGCCACCCCGGAGAAGCCCGAGCCGTACCTGCAGTCGTTGCTGTACAGCAAGGTCGTCCTCGCGCTGCTGACGCAGCGGGACGCCGCCGACATCCTGGACGCCCAGCGCTCCGAGCACCTGCGCATGATGCGGATCCTGACCGACCGCAAGCGCCAGGGCGATTTCGCGGACCAGCTGATCTGCGACCACGCCCTGTTCCACCTCGAGGCGGACCTGCGCTGGCTGGAGCTGACCGCCGCGCGTCTGGACAACCTCGCCGAGGCGGTGACCGCATGACCCGTGTTCCTCCCTCCGGTTCCCTGCTCGCCGCCCAGGACCTGCGCAAGACGTACGGGCCGACCACCGCGCTCGACGGCGCCGACTTCTCCATCCACCCCGGCGAGGTCGTCGCCGTGATGGGCCCCTCCGGATCCGGCAAGTCGACGCTGCTGCACTGCCTCGCCGGGATCGTGCCACCCGACTCCGGGTCCATCACCTACGACGGGCGTGAGCTGGCCGCCATGAACGACGCCCAGCGCAGCGCCCTGCGCCGCTCCGAGTTCGGGTTCGTCTTCCAGTTCGGTCAGCTGGTGCCCGAGCTGACCTGCGTCGAGAACGTCGCCCTTCCGCTCAGGCTGAACGGCGCCTCCCGCAAGGAGGCCGAGAAGAGCGCCCTGTCCTGGATGGAACGGCTCGAGGTCGACGACCTGCGCAAGAAGCGGCCCGGCGAGGTCTCCGGCGGCCAGGGCCAGCGGGTCGCCGTGGCCCGGGCGCTGGTCACCGGACCCCGGGTGCTGTTCGCCGACGAGCCGACCGGCGCGCTGGACTCCCTCAACGGCGAGCGCGTGATGGGACTGTTCACCGAGGCCGCCCGCTCCGCCAACGCCGCCGTCGTCCTCGTCACGCACGAGGCGCGGGTCGCCGCCTACTCCGACCGCGAGGTCGTCGTACGCGACGGCAGGTCCCGGGACATGGAGCACGCCATATGAGTGCACGCAAGAAGCGCCCCCCGCTCGAGCGAAGCCGCCGGTGGGGGAGAACCAGAGATCTGGCCATGGGGGCCCGGTTCGCCTTCACCGGCGGGCGGGAGGGGTGGGCGCGGCTGCTCCTCACCGCCGTCGGCGTGGGGCTCGGCGTGGCGCTGCTGCTGCTGTTCACCGCGATCCCCAACGCGCTGGCCGTCCGGCACGACCGCGAGAGCGCGCGCAGTGACCTCAGTTACGCCGCCAAGTCGCCGCTGAAGAAGGCGGACGACACCCTGGTCGTCGGCGACGCCGGGACGACCTTCCGTGACAAGGAGGTCCGCGGAAGGGAGTTGCGGCCCGAGGGTCCCAGGGCGCCCCTGCCGCCAGGGGTGTCGAAGTTTCCCAGGGCGGGCGAGATGGTGGTCTCTCCCGCACTGAAGAAGCTGCTGCAGTCCGGCGAAGGGAGAATGCTGCGCGAACGGCTGCCGGAGCGGATCGTCGGCACCATCGCCGAACCCGGACTGATCGGGGCCCAGGAACTCGCCTTCTACCGCGGCGCCGACCACCTCACGGTCAGGGAGGGCTACGGCCTGGTCGAACGCATCGACCGATTCGGCACAGGGTTCAAGACCCCGGAGAAGAAGGACCCGGTCCTCGTCCTGCTCACCCTCGTCGTGTTCCTGGTGCTGCTGCTGCCGGTCGGCGTGTTCATCGCCGCGGCCGTGCGGTTCGGCGGCGAGCGCCGTGACCGGCGACTGGCGGCCCTGCGGCTGGTGGGCTCGGACAGCCGGATGACCCGGCGGATCGCCGCCGGCGAAGCCCTCGCCGGCTCCGTGGCCGGCCTCGCCGTCGGCACCGTCTTCTTCCTCCTCGTGCGGGAACTCTCCGGGTCCGTGGACCTGTTCGACGTGAGCGTGTTCCCCAGCTATCTGATCCCCTCCCCGCTGCTCGCCCTGCTCGTCGCGGCCGCGGTCCCGGCGGCCGCCGTGCTGGTCACCCTGTTCGCGCTGCGCGGCGTGGTGATCGAGCCGCTCGGCGTGGTGCGCGCCGCGACCCCCCCGCGGCGCCGGCTGTGGTGGCGGATACTGCTGCCCGCGGGCGGCCTCGGACTGCTCTACCCGATGATCGGCAAGGACCGGTACGGCAAGGACTTCAACCAGTACCAGGTCACCGGCGGCGTCCTGCTGCTGCTCGTCGGGGTGACCGCGCTGCTGCCCTGGGTCGTGGAGAGAGTCGTGAACCGGCTCGGCTCCGGCGGGGTCGCCTGGCAACTGGCCATCCGCAGACTTCAGTTGAGCAGCGGAACGGCCGCCCGCATGGTGAACGGCATCGCCGTCGCGGTGGCGGGCGCCATCGCCCTGCAGATGCTGTTCACCGGCGTGCAGGACCAGTACACCAAGCAGACCGCCAACGACCCCGCCCGGGCCCAGATGCACGCGGACATGTGGGACCAGGTCCCCCTCGCCCGGGCGGCGGCCGGCTTCAAGACGACCAAGGGCGTCGCGAAGGTCTACGCGTTCGACGAGGGCTACATCGCCGACCGGCGCGAGTCCCCCGAGAACAGCGCCCCGGTCA
Source organism: Streptomyces sp. NPDC020597 (assembly GCF_044335095.1). NCBI lineage: Bacteria > Bacillati > Actinomycetota > Actinomycetes > Kitasatosporales > Streptomycetaceae > Streptomyces > Streptomyces sp. NPDC020597. The sequence goes on from NZ_JBIRUL010000059.1 coordinate 7,328, forward strand.
CCATCGCCGACTGCGCGTCCCTGCGCGAGGTGGCCGCCCTCCCCTCCTGCCGGGACGGTGACTCCTTCGCCATCCCCGCCGGCAGCGACGAGGACGCCACGTCCAGCCTGTCCAGGCCCGGCAGCACGCTGTGGTTCGACTCGATCGACGGCTCCCAGGGGGTCGCCCACAGGCCGACGCCCTGGAAGGTGCCGGCCGGCATGAAGCACGCGCGAGCGATCAAGGACCCGACCGGGTACGAGCGCAACGGGTTCCTGCTGACGCCGGGCGCCCTGCCCCGAGGCGGCGCACCCGGTCTGCACGGGCAGATCTACCTCGCGCTCGACCAGGGGCTGGCGGCCGCGCCGGACCACGCACGGAACACGGCCCGCCGTCTCGGCCTGCCGACCGACCCGGAGATGCTGGTGTCCAGCAAGCGCGATGACACCTACGACTCCCTGCGCACCTTCCTGTTCGTCGGCGCCGCCGGCGTACTGGCACTGATCGGCGCGAGTCTGCTGGTCTCGCAGCTGGAGCAGCTGCGCGAGCGCCGCAAGCTGCTGTCGTCACTCATCGCCTTCGGCACCCGGCGCCGCACCCTGAGCCTGTCCGTGCTGTGGCAGACGGCGATCCCGATCGGCCTCGGCCTGGCGCTGGCCACCGCGGTCGGTCTGGCACTGGGCGCGGCACTGCTGAAGATGACGGGCAAGCCGGTGGTCGTGGACTGGACGAGCGTGCTGACGATGACCGGCCTCGCCACCGCCGTCGTCCTGCTGGTGAGCGTGCTCAGCCTGCCGCCACTGCTGCGGCTGATGCGCGCGGACGGCCTGCGCACCGAATAGGCCGCCGAAGGGCCCTTTCCCCCGAGGAAGGGCCCTTCGGGCGTCCCGGTCCGGCACCCGCACCGACAGCCGCCGCAGGCTCTCGCGCAGGCTTCCAGGGCCGCCGACCGCCGCCGGCCCGGTCTGCTCTCAGCAGGGCTTCACCCACCACACCCATGACCAGTCGGCGGAGGCGTCCGAGTCGTAGGCGCCGTCGTCGCTCCAGCGCGTCACGTGGTCGGAACTCCTGAACTGCGCGCGGGTTCCACGGGTCTGGTTGTTGATCCACGAACCCAGACTCGACCACGGCATGTCGTATTCGGTGCAGTTGTACATGAGTATCGGGGTACCGGTGAAATTCGCTCCCGGGTAGGCGCAGAAGTACTTGTACGGGCAGCTGGCCGCCGCCGACGCGGCGGCCCCGGCGCCGTGTGTCGCCGCGTCGGCGGTGGAGGCCATGGTGAGGAGTGCCGAAAAGCCGGTGGCGACCGCCACCATGCCCCGCACCCACGTCCGACGGCTCCCGCCACGGTTTTCGGTCATAGTCGAACTCTCCTCGAAGAGACCCTGCCGGTTGACTTCACCGAAGCTAGGGGCCGTCGAGGGAACGAAGCCAACCTTTCGACCTCACCCGAATCGAGCGGCCGCCCGCTTCCCGCCACGCCCGAGCCGGACCCCGGCTTCGGCCGAGGCCGCCCGCGCTCCCGGCGACTGCCCACTCCCCGGCACGCTTCGATGTGCGCCAGATGCACGAAGAGCCCAGTGCCCGTCGGGGATGCGGGCCGGACGGTTCTGACCAGAATGCTGATTGCGTGACTTCCGTCCCGGAACTGAGACTGCTGTGGGCCGCACAGTGACACGCAGGACGGGGCGCTCGGTGAAACGCATTCACTTCACGGCGGAGGACCTGGCACGGACCCGGGTGGCCACGACGATCGGTGTGGCGGCGGAGACATTCGACAGTGTGAAACTGCTGACGGACCGCGACACCGATCCCGCCTTCCGCCGCTGGCGCGTAGCGGTACGCGGACGGCTGGGTGAACAGGCCGGCCCGCTCGCCGCGTTGACACCCCAAAGCGGTCCCCTGATCGACGCGATGAGCCTGATGGGAGACACGCCGTCCATCGAGGAGGCGGTGACCGCCTGGATGGCGGCTCCCCGTTCCCTGATGCGCCTCGAACTGGAGAACATCGACTTCCACCCCTCACACCGGTCCTGGGCCCGCAACCTGATGGACGGCGACCGGGAAACCCGCCTCCAGGTGGCCACGGCGCTCAGGTCCTGCCACCACGTCACCGTCGCCCCCTACTGGAGCACGGTGCGCTCCCATCTGAGCGAGGTCCGTGCCGCGTACGCGGGCACCATGGCCGGCGAGGGGGTCGAGCAGCTCCTCACCACCCTGTGCAGTCCGTTGGTCCGCTGGAGGCCGCCCGTGCTCGAAGTGGTCCACCCGCACGACGCGGACGTCCACCTGAACGGGCGCGGCCTCGTCATCGCCCCGACGGTGTTCTCCACGGCGCACGTCGAACTTCTGCATCCGCCGCTGGACCCGGCCCGTGCCCCCACCCTGGCCGTCCCCACCCTCCGCGGGACCTCCCTCGACACCGAACTGTGGGAGGGCGACGGCGAGTTCACCGCCCGCTCACTCGACGATCTGCTGGGGCGTACCCGGGCGGCAGTGCTGAGGGCGGCCGTCGGCGGATGCGGCACCACGGAGCTGGCCCGCCGCCTGAACATCTCGCCGGCGACCGCGAGCCACCACGCGACGGTACTGCGCAACGCCCGCCTGGTCACGACCCGACGCGAGGGCAAGACGGTCCGCCACACCGCCACCTCACTGGGCATCGCCCTGCTGGAGAAGAGCCCCCTCGCCTGAAGGCAACGACCCGGGCCGACGCCGGCGGGAAACGCCGCGGCCAGGCACGCCTTCCCCGGCACGCCTTTCCCCGCGCACTGTCCGTACGCGGCGCCGGGCCCCGCGGGCGCCGGCGGCGTTCACCGCGATGGCGATCACGAGTCACAACATCGCGTACTCCACCGCCGACAAGGCAGACGTCCTGGCCTTTCCGGGCAGCGCCGGCGATCTGAGCGCAGAGCGACTGCGCCGCCTGGAGTCGATGCGCAACGCCGCCCGGGCGGCCCAGGAGGACCTCGACCGCCAGGGCGTCGACCGGGGCCTGTCCGTCCCCCACGCCCTAGCAACCTTCGCCGCGCAGGACCAGGGGCCCACGCCAGCCACTCGCGCACGACGTCGGCCTCGGTGGTCTTGGAGCCGAAGTGATGGCTGATCAGGGCCGGGTCCACGCCGTGCAGGTCACATGACTCCGTCCAACGCGGCCGCATCAGGCAGCTGCACCGCCCCGGCCACGACCTCCGGAAACGACGGCCCAATCTCGTTGCCGCGCCTCGGGACGATCCCCTCCTGGTCGCTGGTGACCACGGAGGACCGCGGCATCCCAGTGGCTGCCCAGCGCTTCATGTCAGCCCGCGCCAGTGCCCGCACCACGACCATCGACGCGTCACACGCGGTATCCGTATCCCGCCCCGAGGCCATGACCCGCATCGCCGAGCAGGCGGCCCGCACGGTCCGATGACCGAGGACCCCGCCCTGTCGCTCATCGCGCACCCGCCGAGTCGACTGGGTTCAGGTACGCACCGCTCGATCGCCGCCCGGCAGCCGGGTGCCTGAGGGCAGACCGGCGCGGACGGGGCAGGCTCGCTGGTCGGGGGCGGGACACCGGTCGTCGGCGGCTGGTCCTGTTGCTCGTGCGGCCGGTCGGTGCACTGTGGCGAGACGCGGGGGCAAGCCGAGAACGCCCGGGCGCGTGTGGGGCCGGCAGTGCGTGCAGCCGGGCCGGAGAGGAATCCGCGGCCGAGCGGCGAGTACGGCACCAGGCCGATCCCCGACTCCGCCGGCAAACTCGACAGACTCCGCGACGCTCAGCGCATCGGGCTGCTCCACCCGGCCTGGGACCCGGTAGACGTCCTCGCCCTGATCAACCAGATCGCCATGACCTGGGCAGGTCAGCCCGAAATCGCCGCCGCTGCCGCAGACCAGGCCGTGGACCCCTCTGTCGCCGCCCGCCGCGCCGCACGCGTGACCGCCGTCGAGCGCATGTTCCCTCGCCCGGACTGAGGCCGACGCCCCAAACCCTCTGCCCGGCCGGCGCACGCTCCGCGGCGGCCGCATGCTGGTGCGCGGGCAGAGCGCGTGACCTGCTTCAAGCGTCCAACCCGCATCGTGCGTCAGCCAGACGCAGCCGCTGATGCTTGGTCCTCACCGTCCCCCCGTCGGGATCCGGGCGGAGGACCCGGGCCGTCCCCGTCCACGATCAGCACGGTGCCCTTGCGGGACCGCTTGCGTCGCCGGAGCGCGAACCCGGGTCCGAGCCGATCGATGACGCGGTCGGCTGCGGACTCGGCGCTGCCACGGCCACCCCGCCCCGGAGCGCAACGGCGGTCGGGCTGTCGCCGCGTCACAGGCCGGCGGAGGTCTTGGCGTTCGGAAGCGTCGCCGAGGGCGTTGAGGGCACTCTCGCGGACGGCGGGCCGGCCCGCGAGCGTCGGCGGGCCTGGGCGGATCCGCCGGTGAACGCGCGGATGAGGACCATGTTCCACTTCGCCGAGGAACCACGCGGGGCCCGGGCGAGGCAGAGCGGTCGCATCGGGGTACCTCCTCTTCGAGCACGTAGAAATCTGTACTCGCCAGAGTAGACATTGGGTTCTGGTGTGGTTATGGTTTCTCTCGTAGCCGAGATCGAGTGAGCCCGGCAGAGATGAACTGCCGGGCAGCAGTGCACGCAGTTGCAGTTCGCAGGACGGTGCGGTGGTGGAGTTCCGAAGCCAGAGCGGTTGCAGGACGGTGACGGGACTGACGACCGGACCGGGTGGCCCGCAGTGATCAGGGGCCGCCGCACGCAGTGCCGCAGTCGGCAATACCCGCAAGGGAAGTACGCACTACCCGGCAGCGAAGTCAGTGAGCAGTACCTCGGTAAAGGCGCCGACTGCCAGCGCGCGTACCGGGCAGTTCGGCAGTGGGGTTCCAAGCCAGGGCAGACGCAGGACGGGCGACGGGGCTGGCTGCCGAAGGGTGGCGCTGTTTCGAGGCCACCAGTAGTTCGCAGTTCAGCAACATGCAGTTCCCGCTATGTAGTTGACCAAGAGGGAAGAACGGAGGAGCCCAGCGCCATCAGGATCGCCCGGGAGGAATTCCTGGACCCGGGTACCGCAGGACATCGATAGTGAGGTGGTCTCCGGTCGAGCAACCGCGATCCCCGCACCCCCGACGACATCCAGGTCGGGTCTGCGGAAACCGAAGGCCGGCAGAGCGTCAGGGTCGGCAGATGGTGTAGCAGTTCCTTCGGGGCCCTGGTGCTGTACAGCACCAGGGCCCCTCACGCGTTCCAGAGAGGTGCGATGACAGCAGACGACGCGTTCGGCCGACTCGATGACGACGACTACCCCGCCTACACCATGGGCCGAGCCGCCGAGATGCTCGGCACCACCCAGGGCTTTCTCCGCGCCATCGGCGAAGCCCGCCTCATCACCCCACTGCGCTCAGCAGGCGGACACCGCCGCTACTCCCGCTACCAGCTGCGCATCGCGGCCCGCGCCCGAGAACTCGTCGACCGGGGCACCCCCATCGAGGCCGCCTGCCGGATCGTCATGCTCGAAGACCAGCTCGCGCAAGCCCAGGGCATCGACGCCGAATACCGGCGCTCCGCCGAATCAGCCTTCGCACGGCGGTGAACCGACTCCTGCCCTGCCCCGTGGTTTTCCGGGGACCGGACCGACCCCGCCGCATCCGAAGTGAGATCTCTCAGCATGACCGCACGGTTGCCAGTGACGCCCAGATGCCCGGGAAGGCTTCAGGTCTGGTCGTACCAGGCGAATGCGGCGATCCGCCAGCCGTCTGAGGTGCGGACGAACTGGATGGTCTTGGTCCCGCCACCCTCGAACGGCTCACCGTCCAAGATCCCGGACTTGCGGTACTCAGCGAACCGCGACGCGATATCGCCCGCGATCTCGGTCCGTTCGGAGACCTCCCACTCGGAGAACTCGATCAGCCGACCGCCCGTCAGCAGGCGCCGACGGGGCTCGATGAACTCGTCGACGCTGTAGACCGTGAACTCCGGGCCGGTCTTGACGATCCCACCGCTTGGAAGAATCAGCTGGCGGATCCGGGCCACATCGGCAGCCTTGCCGCCTCGGTTGTCGAAGATGCCGAAGAACTCGGCGGTCACCGCGTCGATCTCGGTCTTGGACATGGCGCGACATTGACGTGCTCCCTGGCCTAAAGTCCAGGGATTCCAGCCTGGGTCGTCTGACCCTTCCGGAGGCTTCCTGCTTCCACGCGCTGTGCGGGCACGTG
>NZ_JBIRUL010000060.1:0-11132 GCF_044335095.1 Streptomyces sp. NPDC020597
CCGCTACGAGAAGACCGCGACCATCTACCTGGCCGGACTCCACATCGCGGGCATCTTCCTCTGGTCGGCGCGGTGATCCAAACGAAACTGCCTAGTCGAGGACCAAGCGCCGTGTCCCGTTGTGAGTAGACGCACTCGTCCAGGGACGGGTGTTCAAGTGGTTACGCACAGCTGTCGTCATGTGCTAGTTGTGGGATCTTGGTTGTCAGCACGGGGGAGGAAGTCGGGTGGCGGAGTCCGGAGTGCGGCGGGCGTCGCGCGCACAGGACGCGGTGCGGCTGCTCTTCCTGTTGGATCACTGCGGCGCGCCGCACGGTGATGACCAGGCCGGGCAGGAGCCGCAGGGAGCGGTTGCGGTGATCCGGGGGCAGAAGCGGCTGCAGGCGTTGGATTTTTGGCTGCGGAATCCCGATTACCTGGCTGATGAGTTGCTCAACCAGGTCGAGGCAGGCAACGTCGACGACACTGCGGGGGCGCTAGAGCGAGCTGGTGCTCTTCTGGAGGGGGATGAACCAGAGATCTCCCGCTATCCGATGCTGCGCTGGCGGTTCGGCGCCTGGGAGGCACTGGACGATGCCTTGGGCCTTTTGTACGCGCACGGCCTGATTGACATCGTGGCGGTGGGGGAGCCACCGGTGAAGGTGGACCGGTGGGACTACTACCTGCTGCCCGCTGGCCGGGGCCTAGCGGGGGAACTGCGGACTACTGCCTCGGACCTGGCCTGGTACGACGAACGCGCGGCGATCGTGCTGGCGGTGGCGGGGCAGAGCAGCGGCAGCCAGCTGAAGGCCCTGCAGTACGCGCAGGCGGAGTACGAGCGCACGGTGTGGAAGGCCAGCATCAGCGGTATCACCGACCGCGTGCGGCAGCGGCTTGCGCAGATCACGGAGCAGAGGGCGGGAGCAAGCCGATGAGCGACTTTGTGGAGACGGTAGCCCGCCGGGCAGGTATCGAGGCAGGGCTGGCAGGAGAGATCCTGGCCCGGCACGGAGTGCGCGAGAGCGGCATCCTGCCCCGTCCGCGTCAACTGCTAGTTAAGCGCCTGGCCTTCACCGGTGAAAAGAGCGGCAAGTCCACCGGCACGGTGGACTTCTCCTGGGACCTGGGACCCGGCCTGTGGGGCGTGACGGCGGACAACCTGCGAGGCAAGAGCAGCATTCTGGAGATCATCTGGTGGTGCCTGCGCGGCTCGGACGCTCTACAGGCCGACGTGCGCCACTGGATCCACCACGTACGCCTGGACGCCCAGATCGATAACGAACCGTTCACGGTAGGCGTCGACACCACCGGCAGCCAGCTCACCGGCACCCTGACCGTGGGCATCCAGGAGCACGCCACGCAGTTCGCGGGCGAGGCCGAATTCGCGTCCGTGATGGACGCGTTCATGATGGACAGGCTCGGCTTGGAGTTCCTGCGCGGCTGGCGCAAGGACGCCACTGCGGACACGACGGACCAGGCCACGACAGGCAGCGCCGACGGCCAAGTGGTGGTCACATCCTGGCCGGCCTTCAGCCACGCTCTTCTGTGCCGCAACCGCGAGAGCGACGCCCTGCTGGGGCAGACCGCTGGCGGCGGCACGATGGTGAGCCTTCTGCAGATGTTCGTCGGTCTGCCCTGGACGGCCACCCGCCGCGACGCCAATGCAGCCCTGGGGCTGGTGCAGCAGTCCTTGCGAGGACAGCGTCGGCGCGCGCAGCAGGACCTGGCAGCCCGCAGCGCCTCTGTGCAAGAACTCCGAGACCAGCTGGCTCAAGCCCGGCAGGCGGCAGCGCAGGCCGAAGCTGGCCCCACCATTCAAGAGGCGGCCGAGGCCGTGGAGCGGGCCGGTGCCCGACTGGCCGAACTGACCACCCAGCACGCTCACGCGGTGCAGCAGATGCACCAAAGTCAGCAAGCCGAGCAGGAACTCCACGAAACGTTGGTCCTTGATCAGAGCCGACTGCGGGACCTGCGTGAGACCGCGGCTGCCCAGCGTTTCTTCGGGGCTCTGAAACCCACCTGCTGCCCGCGCTGCTCCACCGCACTGGACCAGCTGCCCCACGCGGACCTCGACGAGGCACATTGCCGCATCTGCGGCTCCGCCCCCACAGAAGTCCCCGTCGATCCGTCGGCAGCCGATGAACTCGCCGCCTCCATCCAGACCCTCAAAGAGGCCCACACCGCAGCGAAGAAATCAGCCCGACAGGCCGCCCAAGCCGTCACCGCATCCGAGGCCGGCCTGGCCCAGGCCCGCACTGATCTCGCCGCAGCCCAGACAGCCATGCCCAGCGAGTCTTCTCTGCGCGCCCATCTTGAGGTCGCCCGTGTCGAGGGTGCCCTCGCAGAGCGCCAAGCCGCCGAACGCCGCGCCGAGCAGCCTGATCGGAAGTCACCGGAAGAAAGCGTCCTGGAGGCAGCTGCCAAGGAAGCCGACAAACGCGCGAAGAAGGCCTCAGACCAGCTCTTGGGCACCCTGAGTGCGGAGATCTGCCAACTGGCGATCCGGCTGGGGATGAAAGAACTCCAAGCCGTCAAACTACTGGGCAACGGCACGCTTCAGATCGCCAAGGGCGACAGCAAGACCACCTTCACCGCCGTCACCCCCGGTGAGCATGTACGGCTACGTATCGCTACTCTCCTCGCCCTCCTGCGCGTCGGCAAGGAAACCGGCGTCGGCCGCCACCCGGGACTGCTCTTGCTCGACTCCGCCGGCGCACAGGAAACCATCGACGTCGACCTGGCCGAAGTCCTCAGCCAGCTCAAGGACATCTGCGAGGAGACTTCCGGCCTCCAAGTCATCACCGCCACCGCCAAACGCGACCTGGCCACCACGGTCATCCCCGCCGACCGACTGAAAGCCGCAGGCCCGGGTGAGCCCGTGTGGTGACCGGCCCGTTAAGGTGACCGACCGTCCTTCGCCGCCTGTCCCATCGAGAAAGGCCACCCGCCGTGACCCCACTCGAGACGCTCCTCGCCCAGGACGGCGATCCACCCACCCTCACCGACCTTGGCGGTGAGGACACCTTTTGGCAGCAGGCCGACACCCTGGCCGCCTCCCCGCTGTGGTTCCGCGCCGCCGAAACCCTCCTTGCCGAATGGGACACCCTCCACCACCCCGACAAGGCCGCCGACTTCATCACCCGCGCTCTCACCACAGCCACCAGCCCCGCGGCTGCTGACGACCTCCTCGACCAGCTCGTCGAACACCCCGGCTACCTCCAGCGCGCGAGCTCCCAGCTCAACACCCTCGCCCTCGAACGCAGTCGCCACCACACCACCCCCATGGAAGCCGAACTCGCCGGCCTCTTCCTCGAAGCCGCTCTCCGCCTCGCCCTGCCGGGAACCACGCGCCGCTACGGACTCCTCGACCGCCTCGTCGACCCCGGCGCCACCAGGGCCCCTGCCGCCTACGCCCGCCGCGTCGTCCGCGCCCTGGGCACCGCCTACGAACACTGGCGGGACAGCGACCTGCTCGCCGCGCTGCAGCACTTCACCCAGACCGCGGTCCACGGCGACGCCGCCTACGAGCTCGCCATGTGCCACCTTGCCGACGCCGCCAACGCCCCCGACCGCCCCACCCTCCTTGCGGCATTCACCACGGCCCGCAGCTTCCTTCAACAGGCCATCGACGCCGACGAAGACCGTCCCGACGCCGCCGCCTACCTTGCCGCGCTCGACGCTGTCCTTGCCTTCGACACCGGCGACACCACTACCCTCACCACAGCGACCTGCCAGCTGCGCCGCTCACTGACCGAGCACGCCATGTGGCTGACCGGCACTCGCACCCACTGGCGCGCCGGCCGCTACGACACCGAAGCGGCCTGGTACACCCTCAGCCTCGACCTCGAACATGCTGACGCTCACCTCGACCAGCGGCTGACCATATGGCCCAACCAGACCATCCAGCACATCCTTGCCACCTATACCGCACATCGCAGCGTCCGCCTCCAGCCAGCCGACGCCGCCCCCGGCCTGCAAGTCCTGGTCGCCCCGCGCATCGAAGACGCCTTCGCCAACCGCCAAGGCTTGCTGCTGCACCTACGCGGCTTGGTCGCCGACGCTCCCGACGACTGGGACGCCAATGCCGCCCACCAACTTCTCCAAGCCATTGACGACCGCCTACAAGCCGACGCCCCCCAGGCGCAGTCAGAAGGCCCGGGAAAAGCCGCGGCGGCGGCCTCCTACCCGGAACTGGCCGCCGAACTCGGTAGCCAGCTCCTCGCCAGCCTGCCCGCACACATGCTCACCAGCCTCCAGGCTGGCCACGCAGACTGGGAAGCCACCCTGATCAGCAGGCTGCCGATCGCCCAGCAGCACATTTACAACGACATCATCGCCGTATTGAAGGGCTGCGACGATTTCCAGCACCCCACCGTCCGGCAGTATTTCGCCCACCTGATCGTCCAGACCATCCGCTTCCTGCACAGCAGGACCAATCGCGCCCGAGCCCACCACACACCTCGCTTCGCCTACCTCTTCGCCCCCAAGCCTGGCGAAAAGCTTCCCCTGGAGGAGACAGTCCAGGAGGACCTCCACGACTACCTCTACGGCAACCTGGAGGACGTCGACATCGAAGTCACCGACCGCAGCGGAGGCCGCGCCGATATCGAAGTCCGTTTCCCCGGCTTCTCTACCGTCATCGAATGCAAGCGCACAAAGGGCAAAACAACGCGCAAGGGGCTACGGCGCTACCTCGGCCAAACGGTCGCCTACCAGGCAGGCGGCATCACCTTGGGCATGCTGGTCGTCCTCGACCTGACACCCAAACCGAGCTGGATCCCCAACATCCGCGACGACATGTGGGCAGAGCACATCCCCTCGCCCGTCCCAGAACAACGAGACCGATGGGCCGTCGTCGTCCGTGTCCCCGGAAACCGGACCTCTCCGTACGACATGACTACGCCAGCCATGCCCTAGAGGAGATCGTCGCGTCCTGGACGCCACGAAGCAGTCCGCCCATGAGGGGCTGTAGTTGGCTACGCCGTGATCCCCTGCCAAAAAGCGCTGCCGGTGCGGCGGTTGGCCTGCGACCATCGGGCAAGAGTTCAACCAGGCGAGGAACGATGGCTAACTTCCAATTCGGTATGAACGACTACAGCGTCGACGTCCAGGCGCAGCACAACGTGACCTTCACCCAGGGCTGGGACGTACACCGTCTCGCCCTGACCTTCGACGTGACCGCCCGCGGCAACTACACCGTGGACGCGCCCTTCCTTGCCTCCGGCGACCTCTGGGTACACGAGATGCCGAACCCCGCCAGCTACATCGGCAGCGTCCACGCCCCGAGGGGCCCCGTGGGGCTGAAGCCATTCAAGATGCAGCTCACGCTGGAGACGACCGTGACGGACCGGCAGCTTCGCGGCCTGGAGAAGCTGCGCGCGGGTGCCGACCTGGTCCTGCGCGCCCAACTCAGCTTGACTGCCCTGGCAGAGACGAAGCACTGGCCCGTCGCCCAGGACCAGGAGATCATCCGTATCCCGCACGCGACGTGGAGCAACGCCCTCACCCAGCTCGATGCCGGCGCGTTCGTCGACGTGCTCATCCCGGTCACCACCGTGGAGGCCCGGGCCACCGGCGCACGACGGATCCGCGAAGCGAAGAGAGCGGTCCGCGACGGCCGGTACGAGTACGCCGTGACCCTTGCCCGCGCAGCCCTCGATCCCGTACGGGAGGCCTGCAACACCCAAAAGGTCCACGACCAGGCGGCGAAGAAGAAGGCTGCGGAGCGGGACCAGGAGGAGCGCTGGGCGGTACTCATCCAGAGCGCCTTCGCCTTGTTCAGCGGTGCCCCGCACGACGACTCGGGCACGACCGAGAACTTCGTCTGGACCCGCGCCGACGCCGTTGCGGCAGTCGCCACCGCCGCTGGCCTGCTTGCCCGGCTTGAGGATCGCCCGTAGCGGGCCGACGGCCATGCAGGCTGCCGCCGGCCACGGCTCGGGTCGTCTGGCCGCTGTCAGCGCGACTGGATCCAGAGGCCGCCGTACGCGACGATGGCGCCGCCGACCGCGGTTGCGACCCCTCGGAGCAGATGCAGGCCGGCCTCATTGCGGAGCCGCCGGGCGCGCTTGGCCCACCTGGTCCTCGAGGACGGGAGGGGTTCCGGGTCCGGGCTGTTACCCGTACGCTCGGGCTTGGACATGAGCTTCTCCTTCGTCGGGGATGTTCGGTCTTCTGCAGACGGCTCCCTGCCCACCAGGGGGCCGTCGCCGTTTCCGGCGACAGCCGTGCCGTTGTCCACCCATTGAGATTTTTGACGTCTCGTGGTGTGGACGAGGACCAACAAAAGCACCTCGAAACCCGCTCTGACCAGCGAAAACAGTGGATTGTCGAAAGAAGTCCATCTGTGTCAACGAGACGCCAATGCGGTTCTACTTGGGTCTTTGTGACCTCAACACGAGTAATCCCGGGGTCACCTGGGGTGTCATGCCGAGCATTCGTGAGCAATCGCGTGTCGAACCGAGTTGATGCGTGCGAGAGTTGATGGATGCCTCAGATGCTGCGGATGCCCAGCAAAGCCGACCTGCCTGATGGGACCAGGCGTGACTTTGTCGCCGAGCTGTTCGTCCACTTCAAGGAAGCAGGGCGCCCTACACCCGCCCGCATCGCAGCGAAGACCAGCTCTATGCAGGATCCACTTCCTGTAAGCCGGGAAACCATCCGTCGGCTCCTCAAGGGGCAGACGATCAGCACGTGGGAGCGAGTCGACGCGGTCCTGCGAGCCCTGTGCGAGATCGGTGGTCAGGACCCTGACCGCAGGCGCTGGTCGGAGTCGTCCGACTGGAACGACGATGGGGATCCGACCACCTGCAGGGAGCGCCTGCGCCAGTTGTTGAACGACGACATCGATGGCGTCGAACCGGAGAACGCCCCCGCTCCTGTCCCGCCGGCGCGATCCAACTCGGGGTGGGGCGCCCCTCGCACTCAGCCCACGCAGGATGATCCGTGGGCCACCACGCCCACGCCGGCCCCGACTACTCCAGCCAAGGGCGGCTACTCCGACGAACCGCCCTTCTAGACGCGTGCATGTGGTCGTCTGCTTGTGATCAGCCGTGTTGTCCTGACGGGGAAGCGGCGGGGTGTCTGCGACGGCTCCTGCCACCTGGGGCCTCATTGGACACGCTGCCGTCGCGCCGCCAGGCGAAGGGACCAGGCGAAGTACAGTCCGCTGCGCAGTGTGACCCGCAGCAGCCAGGCCACCCGGGTACGCAGAGGCTGCTTGCCGAGGTCGACCCACTCTGCCATCCACTCTTCGGGCCAGCGGTCACGGGCGTTCGCGGGCAGGAGGCGGGAGAGTGCTTCGAACAGAGGCCGTGCCCGTTGTAGGCGCCGGTCAGCACAGTCGTCCATGTCGCTCGCGGGTTCATCCCTGACGGCGTCAGCGGATTCCTGGGGAGGGGGTGGTATTTGCCCGAGCCCGCGTCGGATGCCCGAGGGGCCACCTCGCACGATGTCCCGCGCAGAGTCACTGCTGTTGGTACTGGGAGTTGCACGGCCTTGTCCGACGCGTTCCACCCAGTAGAGCTGCCGATGGCCGCGTTCATCGAGATCTTCGCTGATCTTTTGGGCTTCGTCGCGGGTGGCATACCTGCCGACCCGGTACCGGTTGCCGTTGTCGTCCTGGCGGATCACTAACCAGGGGAGCGTGAGCGTTTCGCTGACCTCATTGTCGGCGCCGTGCATAACGCAGCCTCAACTCCCCAGACCATCAGCAGGGCGAAGGCGGGCAGAGGTGGCGCCCCCCTGGTAGGCGGCGGCGAGAGCGACGCGGGCGGACTCGGCACCGCTTGGAGCGAAGCGGTAGTAGCGGCGGCGGGGCCGGGGCGGATCGGTCTTCTCGATCTCGTTCTGGTCTTCCCAGAAGGACTCAAGCCAGCCTGTGTTCTCGAGGCGGGCGAGGATCGGATGGATGGTGCCAGTGGGAAGGCCTGCTGCTTGGGAGAGTTCCAGACCGTAACGGGCCTCGGCAGGGCTCTCCAGCAGGGTCCGCAGCACCAGTTGTGTCTGGAGCGTCATGCGCGGCGTCTTTGCCATGCCAGAACTCTAGTATGGGATTCACCTGCACAACAGCGGAATGCGGCATCTGCCTCAGGCAGATGCCGCACCTCGAACTGTCGCTACCTACGCCCAGCGCATCCCGATCGCGGACAGCTGCTCGCGTCGGTCTTCCGGCAGCGTTGCCGCACGGGAGCGCTGGTTGCCGATCCATGCCCCGAGACGGAACTGCAGTTCCCATCCCTCACCCGAGAGCACGGTCTCCACGTGCTTGCGAGGGACGTTCAGATGGCCCTCACGCTCGTAGAACTGCTTCGCGGCTGCCAGGTTGGCGGCCCACTTGTCGGCCTGCGTACGGCGCGGCTTGGGCTTCTCGTCCTCGGTGGCGGGCTCGATCCCGAGGACCTGCTCCAGCATCCACTGCTGCACGGCGGTGAGCTTGTCCCAGCTCAGCCGTTGGGCACGCACCCACCGCCCGAGGTCTTCGCCCTGGCGCAGGACGTCACCCGGCTCGGTCGGCAGTGCACCGCCGTCGTCCAGGTGCAGCCGGGTGAGGTGGAACGCCCGCTGCCACTCCACCGGCCAGGTGGGGCACCACGAGGCGTCGATCTCCTCCAGCTGCTCGCGCCTGTCCTCCGACAGTGCGCCGGCCACCGATCCCACCGGCAGGCCCTCGGCACGCCGCTGCTCGATGTCCATCGCCTTGCGGGCGGCGGCCCGGGCGTTCTTGAGCCAGATGCCCACCCTGGCGCCCTGGTAGGTGGCGTCCAGCGGGGCCAGGAGGTGCCCGTTCTCGGCAGCCCAGCCTCGGGCGGCGGCCAGGCCCTCCTCCCACGCGACGTCGAAGTGCGACCACACCATGCCCAGCTTCTCCAGCTGCTGGACGCGGTCCTCGTCCATGTCCCCGCGGGCGTAGAAGCGGCGGGCGTCGGCGATCCACTGCCCCAGCGGGAAGTTGGCCAGCGAGGCCGGCCACCCCTCAGCCTGAGCCTCCTCACCCGCAGGCACCCGGTACGTGAACGGCACCTTCAGGTCGCCGACCTCCCGCGCGTACAGCACGGCGGCCTCGATGCCGCGCCGCCAGTGCTCGTGCTCGGGGTTGAGGACCCGCAGGTTGATGAACGCGGCCAGCGCGGCCGGGTCGCGCGGCGTGGAGAACTTCAGCAACGCCTTCGCCGACGCGGACGGCCCACCGTCCCCGCCCCCGCTCTTCTCCTTGCCCTTGGCGTCCTTCTGGACGGGCTTGTAGCGGCTCGGAGCCTGCTGCTGCGCCAACTGCTCCACGATGCGAGTGTCGTGCGCCCTGAGCGCCTCCAGCAGCTTCGCCAGCCCGCCGAACGCCCGGCTGGTGAGCATGTTGTCCGCCGTCTCCCCGGGCGCCAGCAGCACCGGCACCACGAGGGAGGCCATCTTGCCCTCGCCGGGCTGCATCCGCAGCGCACGGCCAACCGCCTGGACGAGATCGGGCATCGAGCCGCGCACGTCCGCGAAGTACACGGAGTCACAGTTGCGGGTATCGACCCCCTCGCCCAACACCTTCACCGAGCTGAGGAACGCCTTCTCCACCACCGTGCCGTCCGTGGCGATGAGAGAGGAGAACTCCCCGAGCACGCGCCAGCGGTGGAGCGCCTTGTGATCGCCGCACAGCCAGTCCGCCCACACCGTCGCCGGGTACAGCTCCGGATCGGCGGCGTGCAGCTGCGCCGCGACGTCCGGGACCCCGGCCGAGAAGGCTTCGGCCTCCTTGATGACGTGGTGGAACACCAGCGTGCGCTTGAAGGCCTCCTCTGCTGAGGCTTTCACCAGGGCAGTCTGGAGCGCGGCGAGCCGGGCCCCGCGCATCTCGTCCGACCGTCCCTCGGCACCCAGCAGCATGGCGGCCTGGAACTGCGTGTCGGTGATGTCCACGCACACCACCTGGTACGGCGCACAGATTCCCCGGTCGATCGCCTCCGACAGCGTCAGGGTGAAGCACCGGCTGCCAAACGGCCCGTCCGGGTCGTCCTCCATGCTCGCCACCAGCTCACCCGGCGCGCCCTGCTCCTGGTCCTCGTCCAGCTGCCACAGCCGGGGCGTTGCCGTCATGTACAGCCGCCGCAGGGACGGGAT
This sequence comes from Streptomyces sp. NPDC020597, assembly GCF_044335095.1. Taxonomy (NCBI): domain Bacteria; kingdom Bacillati; phylum Actinomycetota; class Actinomycetes; order Kitasatosporales; family Streptomycetaceae; genus Streptomyces; species Streptomyces sp. NPDC020597. Next base: position 10,084 of record NZ_JBIRUL010000060.1, read on the forward strand.
GCGGGTGTTGTCGTGAACGACCGCCCACGGCTTGCCGATCCGGCCCGACGTTCGGTGCGCCTCATCGACCACGATCAGGTCCCACGCCGAAAGGCCGGCGGTGTGCGCCCGCTCCAGCGTGCCCAGACCGAGGCTGGCGTACGTGGCGTACACGGTGACCTTCTCCAGGCCCCTCGTCCACTCCACCAGCTCGTCCACGTCCGTGGTGTTGGGAAAGGACACCTCCTCACCCCGCAGGGACGAGACCCCGATCATCGGGCCCCGGCGGCCTCCCTCACGCCACGCAGACTCGGTCTGGGCGAGCAGATCCAGAGAGGGCACGAGGACCAGCACACGGCCCGCGTGGAGCTCTTCCGCGCTCCGGACCGCCACCCGGGTCTTCCCGGACCCGGTCGCCATGATCACCTGTGTCCGCAGACCCCTCTCCGGCACCAGCGATCTTGCAGGGAGTTCGAGGGCACGGAGGACCGCGTCAATGGCTTCTCGCTGGGCGGCCTCGCGCTGATCTGCGCGGTTCGTGGTCGACATTCCTGTCTGCTTTCTCCTGGGTGATGCCCGGTCGGTTCGAGTGAGGGGAAACGGGAAACCTGCACGTAGAAGCGTCACAAGGGCTACGGTGGGAGTGGCTCGGGCGGTTGGCTACTCTGCCTCACCGAAGCACTCGCAAGGGTCCTAAGTGGATCTCGATAAGCCTCCGAGCGTTCCAAGGGTGGTGCGCTCTGAGTCCAGAGTCTATCTCGTGGTTCAAAATGAAGCAGCAACAAGGGAGAAAATCCCTCGAACGTGGCGCGATCCTGTTAGTCTGGCCCTACCGGAGCCGGAAAGCAGCCTGACGGGAGCTCATGCGATCGTGGTTTCAAGTCCAATCCCAGCCCAGCGTTTCCATGCCACTCTGACTCTCCGTCACCCCCACCGAGTCCCCCGATTCGGCCCGCGCCAGCATTCCGGTCCCCGCCTCCCCCTCTCACTGCTGCCGCTTTTCTCCTCAGTTCCCCTACGGGCCGGGTGGGTTGGGGCTGGAGCGGAGCGGAGGCCCCGTTCCGGGCTCG
>NZ_JBIRUL010000061.1:0-10709 GCF_044335095.1 Streptomyces sp. NPDC020597
CACCACGAACGCCGACAGATCCCAACCACACGTCAACTCGTCCAAATACACCGCACCCCACGCCTTCGCCCCCACCACCCGCCCCACATGAGCGGCGTCGATGTCGTCGAAGGGCATGTGGTCGGGGACGCCGGCGGCATGGAAGACGGCGCTGACGCGGTGTCGGGAGAGCAGGTCGGCGACCGCTGCCCGGTCGGAGACGTCGCACGTTTCGACGCTCACCCGTTGTGCGCCCGAGTCGCGAAGCTCGGCGACGAGTTCTTCGGCTCCTGCGGCGGCGGGGCCCTGACGACCGGTGAGAACCAGGTCGGTGGCTCCACGCCTGACGAGCCAGCGTGCGACGTGCGCGCCGAGAGCACCGGTGCCGCCGGTGACCAGGACCCTTCCTTCCGGTTTCCAGCCCGGTCCGGTGGGCCGCTGAGCGGACGCCTGCCGAAGCCTTCGGGCATGGATCCGTCCCTCGCGAAGCGCGAGTTGATCCTCGGAGGAGGATGAGAAGACCGACGCGAGTAGCGCTGCGGTGTTCGCGCCGGGCGCCTCCGCCAGATCGACCAGTCCGCCCCAGCGGTCGGGGTGTTCCAGTGCGGCGACACGACCCAGTCCCCAGACGGCGGCCTGTTCGGCGCGCAGCGGACCGTCATCGAGGTCGCCCACGGAGACCGCTCCCCGGGTCACCAGCCAGGTGGGCCCTGCCACCTTCGCGTCACCCATCGCCTGTGTGGCGATGAGCGCCTGCACGACCGTCTCGCACAGGACGACGACTCCGGCGATCTGCGGGCCCGGAAGGGCGGCCACGGCACGGGCCAGCTCCGCGCGGTCGGGATCGTCCGACAGGGACAGGAGCAGGTGCTCGGGCAGAGCGGCGGTCACCGTGTCCAGGTGAGCCGAGCGCCCCGCCGAGTGGAGCACCAGCCACTGCCCGAAAGGACCGTCACCAGGCGGGAGCGCGGCCTCCTGCCAGTCCACACGGTACTGCCAGCCATCCACCTCGGCTCTGACCGCTCGATCCCGGTGCCGGGCCGACAGTCCCGCCAGGACCTCCTGGACGACGTCCTCGCCGATGTTCAACGTGTGAGCCAGCTCCCGTGCCTCCTCCGGTTCGGCGGGGTCCCAGAAGTCCGCGTCCGGCACGACTTCGCTGCGCTTGGTCTGCGGCCAGAACCGTTCTCGCTGGAAGGCGTACGTCGGCAGGTCGACGCCGGCCGTGGTGGCCTCGCCGATCAGCGCGGTCCAGTCGACGAGGAGCCCCGCCGTGTATCCAGCGGCAACGCACGCAACGACGGTTTCCACCTCGCCCCTGTCCTTGCGGAGCATCGAGGCGAACACTGCGTCGCCGGTGCCGTCGTCGGGGAGGCTGTTCTGCGCGAGTGCGGTGAGGGTGGCGTCGGGGCCGATCTCCAGGAAGCGGGTCACACCCTCCGCGGCCAGTGCACCGATCCCGTCGGCGAAACGCACCGCCTCGCGCACATGCCGCACCCAGTACTCCGCCGACGCCAACTCGCCCCCCACCGCGAGCCGCCCCGACACGTTCGACACCAACGGAACCGACGCCGAACCGTAGGAGATGCCCTCCGCGACCTCACGGAAAGCCTCCAGCATCGGCTCCATCAACGGCGAGTGGAACGCATGCGACACCCGCAGACGAGACGTCCGCCGGCCCAACGCCCTGAGCTGCCCCGCGATCTCATCAACCGCCGACTCGGCACCCGCGATCACGACCGCGCGGGGGCCGTTGACCGCAGCGACCGACACCTCGGCCCCACGGCCCTCCAGCAGCGCCAGCACCTCGTCCTCGGCCGCCTCCACCGCGACCATCACCCCACCCGACGCCAACCCCTGCATCAACCGACCCCGCGCCACCACCAGCGCACACGCATCCTCCAGCGACAACACACCCGCCACATGCGCAGCCGCGATCTCACCGACCGAATGACCCATCAGGAAATCCGGACGCACCCCGAACGACTCCACCAGACGGAACAACGCCACCTCAACCGCGAACAACGCAGGCTGCGCCCACTCCGTACGCTCCAACAGCTCCGCGTCCCCACCGAAGACCACCTCCCGCAACCCACCCCCCACCCGCGCACACACCTCATCGAACGCCTCCGCGAACACCGGAAACGCCCCGTACAACCCACGCCCCATCCCCACCCGCTGCGCACCCTGACCAGCGAACAAGAACGCCGTCCGGCCGGGACCGGCCGCTGTGCCCTGAATCAGGTTGGCGGCGGGATCTCCGACGGCCAGGCAGTGGAGGCCGGCCTGCAGTTCCGCGTGATCGCGGCCGTAGATGACGGCGCGGTTCTCGAAAGGCGTGCGGGTGGTGATCAGGGCACTCGCCACAGCAACGGGGCTGAGGTCCGCCCTCGCCTGCGCGTAGGCACGCAGCCGGGTGGCCTGTGAGCGCAGGGCGTCGGGGCTGCGCCCGGACAGCACCCACGGCACCACCGGCAGACCCGCACCCTCACCTGCACCCGCACCTGCACCTGCACCCGCGCCCTCAACCTCATCCAACGGCTCGGCCGGGGCCTGTTCGAGAATGACGTGCGCGTTCGTCCCGGACAGACCGAACGACGACACCCCCGCACGCCGCACCCGCCCACCGACCTCGGGCCACGGCTGCGCCTCCGTCAACAACTCCACCGCACCCGCCGACCAGTCCACATGCGACGACGGCTCACCCACATGCAACGTCGCCGGCAACACCCCATGACGCAACGCCTGCACCATCTTGATCACACCGGCCACACCCGCAGCCGCCTGCGTATGACCCACATTCGACTTCACCGACCCCAACCACAACGGCCGATCCACTGAACGACCCTGACCATAAGTCGCCAGCAACGCCTGCGCCTCGATCGGATCACCCAACCGCGTCCCCGTACCGTGCGCCTCCACCACGTCCACATCCACCGCCGACACACCCGCGTCCGCCAACGCCGCCCGGATCACCCGCTGCTGCGAAGGCCCGTTCGGCGCCGTCAACCCATTCGACGCACCATCCTGATTCACCGCCGAACCTCGCACCACCGCCAACACCCGATGACCCAACTGACGCGCATCCGACAACCGCTCCACCAACAACACACCCACACCCTCACCCCACCCCGTACCATCCGCACCCTCACCGAACGCCTTACACCGGCCATCCGCCGCCAACCCACCCTGACGACCGAACTCCACGAAAGCAGCGGGGGTGGACATCACGGTGACGCCTGCGACGAGGGCCTTCGAGCACTCGTCGGAGCGGAGCGACTGCGCGGCAAGGTGCAGGGCGACCAGGGACGAGGAGCACGCCGTGTCGATCGTGACCGCCGGGCCTTCCAGGCCCAGCGCATACGACACCCGGCCCGACGCCACGCTCGCAGCGTTGCCCGTGCCGACGTAACCGCCGAAGTCACCCTCCGACAGATTCAACAACGCCGGATAGTCCTGACCGTTCGTCCCCACGAACACACCCGTACGACTCCCCCGCAACGACCGGGGATCCAGCCCCGCCCGCTCCACCGCCTCCCACGACGTCTCCAACAACAACCGCTGCTGCGGATCCATCGCCAACGCCTCACGCGGCGACACCCCGAAGAACTCCGCATCGAACCGACCGACATCGGAGAGGAAGCCGCCGTGACGGGGGTACGCCGACGTGTCGCGTCCGGTGCCGTCCAGGTCGTCGAATGCGGTGAGGTTGTCCCAGCCACGGTCCGTGGGGAAGTCTCCGATGGAGTCCTCCCCTTGCAGGAGCAGATCCCAGAACTGTTCGGGTGTCTCGACGCCGCCCGGGAATCGACAGCCCATGCCGATGATCGCGAGAGGATCGTCGGCGAGCGCGGCGGGCTCGGAGAGTCGGACCGCGGAGGCGTTCGTGTGCGAGGGCGCCAGTTCGCTCTGGAGGAGTTCGGTGACCGCTTCGGGCGTGGGGTGGTCGAAGACGAGGGTCGCCGGCAGCCGGATTCCGGTCGCCGCGCCGAGGGAGTTACGCAGCTCCAGCGCGGTCAGGGAATCGAGTCCCAGCTGCGTGAACGGCGTGTCCGGGCGGATGTGCGTTTCGGGGGCGTGTCCGAGCACGTCGGCCAGCGTGCTCCGCACGAGTGCAGCCACCGCGTCACGGCGGCCGGACTCGGGCAGGTCCAGGAGGCCGAGTTGCGGGACCGTGGATCGCGCCGCTGACGCGGCCTCGCGCAGGGCGGGGCGACCCGCCAGGTCTCGCAGCAACGTGGGCAGCCGGTCGGCGGTCCGGCGCAGGGCGGCGCGGTCCAGGCGGAGCGGAAGCGAGGGGACGTCGATGTGGGTGAGGGCGCGGTCGAAGAGGGCGAGGGCGTCGCCGGTGGGCAGCGCGCCGATGCCGTTGCGGGCGGCGCGGCTCTGCGCGGCATCGGTGAGACCGCTGGTCATGGCGCTGTCGGCTTCCCACAGGCCCCAGGCGACGGACACCGCGGGACGTCCGTCGACGCGCAGATGGACGGCGAAGGCGTCGAGGAAGGAGTTCGCGGCGACGTAGTTGCCCTGACCGGGACCGGCGAACGTGGCGGCGGCCGAGGAGAACAGCACGAACGCCGACAGGTCGAGGTGTCGTGTCAGCTCGTGGAGATGGACCGCAGCGTCGACCTTGGGCCGTAGCACCGAGGTGAGTCGCTCCGGGGTGAGGGAGGTGACCACACTGTCGTCGAGCGTTCCGGCGATGTGCACCACGGCGCCGAGCGGATGTTCGGGCGAGATGTCGCTGATGACGTCGGCGAGAGCGTCACGGTCGGCCGCGTCGCAGCTCACGACGGTGACTCGGGCGTCGACCTCGGCGAGTTCGGCGATCAGTGCGGCCGCGCCCGGGGTCTGCGGGCCCCGTCGGCTGACGAGGAGCAGGTGACGCACCCCGTGGCGGTGCACGAGGTGGCGGACGGTGGCGGTCCCCACCGTGCCGATGCCACCGGTGACGAGCACCGTCCGGTCCGCGGGGAAGGCCGCTGCGGCCGGTCGCTGCGCGGGGGCCGCGACCCGTGTGAGCGTCGGAGCGAGCAACTGTGCTTCGCGCAGTACGAGTTCGTCTCTTCGCCGCCCGGCCGCGTCCCTGAGCTGGTCATCGGTGGGAACGGCCTCGGTGTCGGTGTCGGTGTCGAGGAGCAGGATCCGCCCGGGGTTCTCCGACGCTGCCGACTTGAACAGCCCTCGCACCGCGGCGGCGGGCAGGTCCACCACGGTCTCGCCGGGGCGCGCGGCGACCGCACCGCGTGTCAGCAGCAGCAGACGCGAGTGGTCGGCACGCCCTTCGGTGAGCCAGCGCTGGAGCAGACGGAGGGCTTGCTCCGCGGCACTGTGCACATCGGGCACGAGCCCGGCGCCGCCGTCGGCGTCCGCGGTATGCCACGGGACGGCGACGAGGTCGGCGAAGGGGCCGTCGTCCGAGGTGGCCGACAGGGCCGCCAGGAGCTCGTCCGGGCTCTTCCGGGCCACGGCCCCGACGTCGTCCCGCTCGGTGGCGGCCTCGGCCGCGGTCCAGGTGACGGTGTAGAGGTCGCTGCCGTGGTGCCGGACGGCGTCGGGACGTTCGTGGGCGTCGAAGGGCAGGACGGCTACCGTCGAGGCGGTCAGGACGGGGGCCCCCGTGACATCCAGCAGCCGGACCTCGCTTTCCGTCGTCGAGCGCGGAACGACGTGCATCCGTATGCTCGCCGCCGCACGCGCGTGGAGGGTGACTCCGGACCAGGCCACGAGGTGCGGCACCGGTTGTCCGGCCGCCGTCAGGACGAGCAGGGCGGAGTCCAGCAGGGCGGGGTGCACGGCGAACCTGGCCGCCTCGGCCTCCGCCGTCTCCGGCAGAGCGGCCTCCGCGAAGACCTCGTCTCCCAGACGCCAGACCGCTGTCAGCACCTGCGAGCGTGGCAGGTCGAAGTCCGTGTACACCTCGTCCAGGGGTATGGGCACCGCGCCCGGCGGGGGCCAGGCCGCAGCGCCTGCGGAGGCGTCGGGGCTCGGGCCGGTCGGATCCTCGGGGCCGGTGAGCAGGGTTCCGTGGGCGTGGCGGGTCCAGGGCCGGTCCTCGTCCGACGGGCCCGCGTCGGGGTCGTACGGCCGTCCGTACAGAGAGAAGGCCCAACGCCGCTCGCCCTGGACTGCCTCCGTGACCGTCTGCACCTCGATCTCCCCGGTCGTGGGGAGCGACAGGGGGGTGTCGACGCGCAGTTCGGCAAGGTGATGGGCACCGATGCCGCGTGCGGCGTGAAGAGCCAGGTCGGTCAGGACGGAGGCGGCCACGAGCGAGCCGCCGCCGGTGGCGAGCTCGCCGAGCCAGGGCTGCGTGCGCGGCGAGAGACGTCCTGTGGCCACCACGGTGGTGGAGTCGGCGAGGCCGATTCCGTCCGAGAGCAGCGGGTGTTCCCCACGACGTCCGGCGTGGTCGGCGACAGGGTCGAGCCAGTAGCGTGTCCGCTGGAAGGGGTATGTGGGCAACGGGACCGACTCGTTCGTGTCGTTCAGGAGCGCCTTCCAGTCCACCGGCCTGCCGGAGACGTGCAGCGCTGCCATCGCCGCCACGGTGGTCCGGGACTCGTCACGGTCCTTGCGGAGCGTCGCGACGAAATCGGCTTCGTCGCCAGCTTCTTCGGCAACGGCACGGGCGAGTGCGGTGAGGGTGGCGTCGGGGCCGATCTCCAGGAAGCGGGTCACACCCTCGCCGGCCAGCACTCCGACCCCGTCGGCGAAACGCACCGCCTCCCGCACATGCCGCACCCAGTACTCCGCCGACGCCAACTCGCCCCCCACCGCGAGCCGCCCGGACACGTTCGACACCAACGGAACCGACGCCGAACCGTAGGAGATGCCCTCCGCGACCTCACGGAAAGCCTCCAGCATCGGCTCCATCAACGGCGAATGGAACGCATGCGACACCCGCAGACGAGACGCCCGCCGACCTCGCGCCTTCAACTCATCAACGACCTCGATGACGGCTGCCTCGGCACCCGCGATCACGACAGCGCGGGGGCCGTTCACCGCAGCGACCGACGCCTCGGACTCACGGCCCTCCAGCAGCGCCAGCACCTCGTCCTCGGCCGCCTCCACCGCGACCATCACCCCACCCGACGCCAACCCCTGCATCAACCGACCCCGGGCCACCACCAGCGCGCACGCATCCTCCAGCGACAACACACCCGCCACATGCGCAGCCGCGATCTCACCGACCGAATGACCCATCAGGAAATCCGGGCGCACCCCGAACGACTCCACCAGACGGAACAACGCCACCTCGATGGCGAACAACGCAGGCTGCGCCCACTCCGTACGCTCCAACAGCTCCGCGTCCTCGCCGAAGACCACCTCCCGCAACCCACCCCCCACCCGCGCACACACCGCGTCGAACGCCTCCGCGAACACCGGAAACGCCGCATACAACCCACGCCCCATCCCCACCCGCTGCGCACCCTGACCAGCGAACAAGAACGCCGTCCGACCACCCCGGCGGGCGGTCGCGGTGACGACGTCGGGTGAGGCGCCGTCGGCGGCGAGGACTTCGAGGCCCGCGGTGAGGGACTCGCGATCGGTGCCGAGGACGACGGCGCGTTGTTCGAAGAGGGAGCGTCGGAGGGTCAGCGTGCGTGCGACGGCCAGGTCGTCGGTGTCCGGGTGCGTGCCGAGGTGGTCGAGCAGGCCGGCGGCCTGAGCCTTCAGGGCGTCGGCGGTCCGGGCGGAGAGGACCCACGGGATGACCGGGGGCACCGCGGGTTCGGGTGTCGTGTCGGTGTCTTCCGGTTCCGTGGCCTCGGTTTCGTTCGGCGGGGTCTCCTCCAGGATGACGTGGGCGTTGGTGCCGGAGACCCCGAATGCGGACACCCCGGCCCGTCGCGGCCGGTCGCCGGGCGGCCACACGACGGGCTCGGTGAGCAGACGTACGTGGCCCTCGGTCCAGTCGACCTTGGTCGTGGGCGCGTCGACGTGCAGAGTGCGTGGCAGGCGGGCGTGGCGCAGGGCCATGATCATCTTGATGATGCCGCCGACGCCCGCGGCGGCCTGGGTGTGACCGATGTTGGACTTCAGGGAGCCGAGCCAGAGCGGACGGTCCGCAGCGCGGTCCTGCCCGTAGGCGGCGAGGAGTGCCTGGGCCTCGATGGGGTCGCCGAGGGTGGTTCCGGTGCCGTGCGCCTCGACGGCGTCGACGTCCTGCGGAGAAAGCCCTGCGGAGGTCAACGCCTGGCGGATGACACGCTGTTGGGACGGCCCGTTGGGAGCGGTGAGGCCGCTGCTCGCGCCGTCCTGGTTGACGGCGGAGCCGCGGACGACGGCGAGCACCTCGTGGCCGTTGCGACGCGCGTCGGAGAGGCGTTCCAGCAGAAGGACGCCCGCGCCCTCGCTCCAGCCGGTGCCGTCGGTGGCGTCGGCGAAGGACTTGCAGCGTCCGTCCGGCGCGAGTCCGCGCTGTCGGCTGAACTCCAGGAAGGTGACCGGGGTCGACATGAAGGCGACGCCGCCCGCGAGGGCGAGGTCGCACTCGCCCTGCCGCAGCGACTGCACCGCGAGGTGGAGGGCGACGAGGGAGGAGGAGCACGCGGTGTCCACCGTGACGGCGGGCCCCTCGAAGCCGAAGGTGTAGGAGACGCGACCCGAGGCGATGCTCGCGGCGCTGCCGTTGCCGAGGTGGCCCTCGACGCCGGGAGGCGGCTCGGGGAACCGGGTGGCGTAGTCGTTGTACATGACTCCGGCGAACACTCCGGTGGCGCTTCCGCGCAGGTCGGCCGGGCGCAGGCCGGCCCGTTCGAGGGATTCCCAGACGATCTCGAGCAGGATGCGCTGCTGCGGGTCGGTGGCGAGGGCCTCACGCGGGGACATGCCGAAGAAGGCGGGGTCGAAGTCGGCGGCGTCGTGGAGGAAGCCGCCTTCCCGGGTGTAGCAGGTGCCGGGGTTGGCGGGATCGGGATCGTAGAGTGCGCCGAGGTCCCAACCGCGGTTGTCCGGGAAGGCGGAGACGCCGTCGGCGCCCGTGTCGACGAGGTGCCAGAGGTCTTCCGGCGTGCGCACCCCACCGGGGTAGCGGCAGCCCATGGAGACGACGGCGATCGGTTCCGTCGCCCTGCCCTCGACCTGGCGCAGCCTGGCGCGGGTGCGCTGGAGGTCGCTGGAGACTCGGGTCAGGAACTCGCGCAGCCTGTCCTCGCTCACGGATCGGTCTCCCTTCGGCGGCGGGGCACGCCGGCTCGCGGTGGGGCACGGGGCATCGGGGTGGCCCCGGCGCCTCCCGGGCGCCGGGGCCTGGTGAGGGCCGGCGTGCCGTCCGATGCCCTCGCGGAACGGGCCGCGGCGCTACCGGCGCCAGGCCTGTCCCCAGGGCCGATTATGGGAAGGGTTGCGCTCGTTTCCGGTGGTGGTCCGGGCGGCTCTAAGAGAACTTCTAGCGTTGCCGGGCGGGCCGGAGACCGGCCGGGCTTCGAGACCGCCACCTGCGCTCACAGGCGGAGGGTCGTCTCCAGTGCGTTCTCGGCGACGCGCGGCACGAGGCCGAGCTCGGCCGAGCGGTCCAGGAGAGTGCGCACGGCGTGCAGTCCGTCCGGGCCGAGGGAGGCGGTGAACTCGTTGACGTACAGGCCGATGTGCTGGTCGACGACGTCCGGTTCCATCTCCTGGGCGTGCTGGAGGACGTGGGCGCGGGAGGCGGCCGGATTCTCCCGTGCCGCGCGGAGTGAGGCGCGGATCGTGCCGGTGAGCCGGCGCAGCACGGGTTCCCCCAGGGAGCGGCGGGCGACGATCGCGCCCAGCGGAATGGGCAGCCCGGTGCGCTTCTCCCACTCCTCGCCCATGTCTGCGGTGCAGTGCAGACCGTAGCGCCCGTAGGTGAAACGAGCTTCGTGGATGACGAGTCCGGCGTCGACGGCGCCGTCCCGGACGGCGGGCATGATCTCGTGGAACGGCAGGACGACGATCTCGCCGACACCGCCCGGTATCGCGTCGGCCGCCCAGAGCCGGAACAGCAGGTAGGCCGTCGAAGTGGTGCTGGGTACCGCGACGCGGGCACCGGTCAGTGCGGCGGGCTCACCGGGTTCCGCCACCAGGACGAGGGGACCGCAGCCGTGGCCCAGGGCGCCACCGCAGGGCAGCAGCGCGTAGTCGGCGAGGATGCGCGGCAGCACGCCGTAGGAGACCTTCAGGACGTCCAGTTCGCCGCGTTCGGCGAGGCCGTTGGTGACGTCGATGTCGGCGAGGGTGAGCCGCGCATCCGGCGCGTCGGGGAGCAGCCCTTCGGTCCAGGCGTGGAAGACGAAAGTGTCGTTGGGGCAGGGTGAGTGCGCGAGGGTCAGGGGCTCCGTCACGGCCCGTCCTTCCTTCTTGTCCGGGGTACGGCGGCGATGCCCTCAGCAAAGCCGTTGCGGATGTGGGGTTTTCCCCAGACTGCCCTCCGCGAGGATGAGCGGGCCCCACCCGACGCGGCGTCGATGCCCGCCGGTTTCCGCGGGGCGTCGCGGTCGCGCCCTGGGGACCGTCGACGCGGCAGACCACGCCCATGCCATGTGCGCACCGTCACCACGCGTGCCGCCTGGCACTGAACGAGGAGGTTCCCGGCCATGGACGCTGGGCTCAAGCGCGAGCTGGAGGAGAAGGTCCTCTCCGGTGAGCGGCTGTCCCGCGAGGACGGCATCGCCCTGTACGAGTCGGACGACCTGGCGTGGCTGGGCGGGCTCGCGCACGAGGTGCGCACCCGCAAGAACGGCGACGTGGTGCACTTCAACGTC
>NZ_JBIRUL010000062.1:0-9571 GCF_044335095.1 Streptomyces sp. NPDC020597
CAGCCCCTGCCTCGAACCGTCAAGGGCGACTCGGCTTCAGAACGGCTCCAAGCCCTGGGACTGAACTACCCGTCCTCGCCGGCACCACCCACCTCGTGCCCCACCGGACGGGTGGGCTCCACCCTCCGCCTCTCCGGCCAACTCCCTCTCAAGGACGGCGAGCTGCTGGGTCAGGCCGTTGTCGGCCGGGACATGGAGCTGGAGACGGCGCGGGAGCTCGCGCGCCATGCCGCGCTCAACTGCCTCGCCGCCGCTGTGCGGGCGGTGGGTGACCTGGGCCGGATCCGGGTCGTGCAGATGCCGGTCCTCGTGGCCAGTACGCCGGACTTCGGTCGGCAGTCTCAGGTCGCCAACTCCGCCAGTGAACTGCTCATCGAGGTGCTCAGGTGCGGCGCGGAACGGACTCGCTCCCTCTGGTCCCTGCGGCGAGCAGGGCGAAGCCAAGTGCGAAGCCGAGCATGGTCCAAACGCCGCGGGGCCAGAAGATGTGGCTGTCCATGAAGGACCAGCCGGCCACCAGGAGAATCATCGTGCCGGGAACGACGCGCGCGCCGTGCTTCGGGAAGAGCGCGACGGCCGTGGCCACGACGGCGACGATGAGGGCGTAGGCGCCGATCTGCCCGAGCGAGTCGCCCGTGTCGTAGAGCGGGTGTTTGAGCGGGCCGATGCTCGCCGTGTCCGTGGCGTGCTCCACCGCGGTTCCCGCCGCGATACCGGCCACCGCGTCGAGGCCGGTGTAGAAGGCCGCGTACAGGAACGCGCTCGTCCAGGCGATCACCGTGGCGAAGCCTGCGAGGTCCGGTCGGGGGCGGTGCCACAGCGGCACGAGGAGGCCGGCCGTGAGCAGCGGGAAGACCGGCAGCAGTGCGATGTGCAGATGGGTCCAGTCCGCGGCTGTCGCCCTGGACAGGCCATGCGGGTGCGCGGCCCCCGCCGCGGCCAGCAGAAGGGGCGCGGCGGTGACGAGGGCGATGTTTCGGATGGTCGACACATCGCGATCGTAGGCGCGTCACGTCACGCGAGGGGGGCCGCGTAAGGGCTTCGTAAGATCTTGTTCGGTGTCACCTCCTCGGGGGCGAGCACCAGTGGGACCGATCCGCTGAACGCGACGAACCGGCCTCGCCGTTCATGTGGCGAGGCCGAGCGAACACCTGTGAGAGCGCGGGGGCGACGGTTCGGGTGGAGCGGGTCAGCCTTAGCGGCGACCTGAGTTGATGCTCGTTGCTCGAGTGGAAGTCCGCCTTGCGGTTGCCCACGTAGTCGTGGACGTGATGGGCGCCGTTGCTGACACCGGGAGCGACGATGCCGTCGTCCGAGTTGTTCCGGCCCCTTTTGTCGACTCCGCATCGGGAGGCGAAGGCTACGGTCGAGACGCCTGCCCGACTGCGGACCTGGCGCACGTTCGGGGCGCCTTGCTGATGTCCGCGAAGTCGGCCGCGATGGGCCCGTCGTTGCTCTGACCTGCGGCCCCGAAGTGATGCGCCATGGGCTGATGCTTCCGGCGAGGTCTTACGGACCTGTGACGTGATGGGCGCGTTGCTGCCGTGCGGCGTGGAGGTGCTCCTAGCGTTCGCGTATGCGAGTACTGGTCACCGGCGGAGCCGGGTTCATCGGGTGTCATGTCGTGGAGGCGTTGACCGCACGGGGGCACGAGGCGGTTGTGTTCGACCTGCGTGGCGGCCTGGACGTACGCGACGCGGAGGCGGTCGCGGCCGCTCTGACGGGTGTGGACGCCGTGTGCCATCAGGCGGCGATGGTGGGTCTTGGGAAGGGGTTCGACGACGCGGTCGAGTACGTGTCGCGCAACGACCTCGGCACGGCGGTGCTGCTCTCCGCCATGGCCGACGCAGGGGTGGGGCGGCTCGTGCTGGCCGGGTCGATGGTCGTGTACGGCGAGGGCTCGTACGGGTGTGAACGGCACGGGGTGGTACGACCAGGCCCTCGGGCGGTGGCGGATCTGGCGGCGGGGCGTTTCGAGCCGAGGTGCCCGCGGTGCGAGGAGGCGCTGACGCCGGGGCTGGTCGGCGAGGACGCTCCGATCGATCCCCGGAACGTGTACGCGACGACCAAGTTGGCCCAGGAGCATCTGGCTTCGGCCTGGGCCCGGTCGACGGGCGGCACGGCGGTTTCGCTGCGGTACCACAACGTGTACGGGCCGGGCATGCCCCGCGACACCCCGTACGCGGGGGTCGCCTCCTTCTTCCGGTCCGCGCTCGCCCGGGGCGAGGCACCGCGTGTCTTCGAGGACGGCGGGCAGCGGCGGGACTTCGTGCACGTACGGGACGTGGCGGCGGCCAATGTGACGGCGCTGGAAGCCGAGTCGCCGGCCGGAGCGCTGTCGGCGTACAACACCGGAAGCGGGGAGCCCCACACGGTCGGCGAGATGGCGCGGGCGCTGGCGTCCGCGTACGGCGGGCCCGAGCCCGTGGTGACGGGGGAGTACCGCCTGGGGGACGTACGGCACATCACGGCGGACTCGTCGCGCTTGCGGGCCGAGCTGGGCTGGAAGGCCGAGGTCGGCTTCGAGGAGGGCATGCGGGAGTTCGCGCGAGCGGCGTTGCGCGAGGAGTGATCATCGGCCGGGCCTGTCGCGGCGGAGGAGGCGGACGGCGTCCCGCCGACCGGCCGGTGGTCGAGCAGCAGCGGGTCGCCGGGGGGCACCGGCTGCGTCGGCCGCCCTCCGGACCCTGTTCCCTGACTCGACGTCCGCGTTTCGTAAGGGTCCGAAGTCCCTTACGTACCCTTTGTCTTCGTAAAGTGAGAGCCGTGACGATCAATTCTGCAACGCGATCGGAAGCGGGGACGGCCGCGGCGACTGTCGACGTGGTGCTTCCCTGTCTGAACGAGGCCGAGGCCCTGCCCTGGGTCCTTGCCCGCATCCCGCCCACCTGGCGTGCGCTGGTGGTGGACAACGGATCCACGGACGGCTCGCCGGAGCTGGCCCGCGACCTCGGCGCGACCGTCGTGCGGGAGACGCGCCGCGGCTTCGGCGCCGCCTGTCACGCGGGGCTGACCGCGGCCACCGCGGACATCGTGTGCTTCTGTGACTGCGACGCCTCCCTCGACCCGTCCCTGCTCGTGCCCTTCGTGCGCGAGGTGTGCGACGGGGAGGCCGACCTGGTGCTCGGGCGGCGCCGTCCGCAGGTCCGGCGGGCCTGGCCCGCGCACGCCCGGGTCGGCAACATGGCGCTGGCACGGATGCTGCGTCGCCGCACGGGGCTGCGCCTGCACGACCTCGGCCCCCTCCGGGCCGGCCGTCGTGAACAGTTGCTCGCCCTGGCGCTCACGGACCGCCGCAGCGGCTACCCCCTGCAGATGGTCGTGCGCGCGGCCGACGCCGGCTGGCGTGTCGTCGAGCACGACGTGCCCTACCTGGCGCGCACCGGTGCCTCCAAGGTCACCGGCACCTGGCGCGGAACCTGGCAGGCGGTACGGGACATGGGCCGCGTCCTGGCCGAACCGCCGGCGCCCCGGGACGTGGCAGGCGCCGAATCGTTCGCCGTACTCCCAGGAGGAACCGCTCAGTGACCACTCTCCTCGTCATCGCCAAGGAACCACGGCCAGGACGGGTCAAGACCCGGCTCACCCCGCCGTTCACGCCTCGGGAAGCGGCGAAGCTCGCCGAGGCGGCGCTCACGGACACCCTGCGTACGGTGGCGGCCACACCCGCTCGTCGCCGCGTGCTGGTACTCGACGGCGCTGCGGGCCCCTGGCTGCCGCCCGGCTTCGACGTCGTCCCGCAGTGCGCGGGGGGTCTGGACGAGCGGCTGGCCGCCGCCTTCGCCGGCTGCGACGGACCCGCGCTGCTCATCGGGATGGACACTCCGCAAGTGACGCCAGCGCTGCTCACCGTCGACTTCGCCGGCTGTGACGCGTATTTCGGGCCGGCCGAGGACGGCGGCTTCTGGGCGCTGGGCCTCGCCCACCCTGATCCCGAACTGCTGCGGGGTGTGCCGATGTCGACGCCCGCGACGGGTGCCGTGCAGCGTGCACGGCTGGCCGTCGCGGGCCTTCGCGTACGCGACCTGCCCCGTCTGCGGGACGTGGACACCGTCGGCGACGCGGAGGCCGTCGCCGCCGCTGTCCCGGAGAGCCGCTTCGCCGCCGAACTCGCGCGTCTCGGGGCGGCTGCCGGCCGATGAGCACCGCACATGAGATCACGTCGTCCACGATGATCGCCCTGGATCGCGTCGCGCCTGGCGCGTCGATGGGCGCCCCGCGCCCCTGGGCTGCAGATCCCTACTCCGACGCCCTGGTCACCGGCCGGGGTCCGCTCTTCCTTCGTCGCACCGACGGCTGGCTTCTGCCGCTGGAGGTGGAACGCTGGTGCGCCAGGGCCGACGCTGCCGACCTCGATGTTCTGGAGCACTGCGAAGGCGCCGTACTCGATGTGGGGTGCGGTCCGGGGCGGCTCGTCGCGGAACTCGCGGCCCTGGGCCGGCCGGTGCTCGGCGTAGACGTGAGCGAAGCCGCCGTCGCCCGCACCGTGCGGCTCGGCGGCCAGGCTCTGCAACGCTCCGTCTTCGAGCCGCTTCCTGCCGAAGGGCGCTGGGAGACGATCCTCCTTCTCGACGGCAACGTCGGCATCGGCGGCGACCCGACCGCCCTTCTCCGGCGGTTGTCCCAACTCCTCAGCCGAGACGGCCTGTTGATAGCCGAGACGGTTCTGGACGGTGAGGTCGACGAACGCGTCACCGTGCACGTCGTGAGCTTCACCGCCGGCACTCACGGCACAGCCGGCCCGCCCTTCCCCTGGGCCCGTCTCGGCACACCGGCATTGCTCCGGCTCGCGACAGGCACCGGCTGGCGCCCGGAGCGCCAGTGGACGACCGGTGGCCGCTCGTTCGTCGCCCTGCGCAACGGCAGGGACCGCATCCGGAGCACCACCGCCGAGCCACCGAACGGCACCGCCATGATCAAATGCCGGCGGGACGGGAATCCTTCGCCGGACAGGGTGGCGGCGGAACTGTAGCGCTCCGCCACCTGCCCGCTGGTCAGCGGAAGCCAACTCAGCGGCAGAGGCCCGAGAGCGCCGCCGGGACGCGCACGAAGACCGTCCACTCCCGGCGGCTGCCCATTCCCAGGCCCCGGGCGACGACCCGGTCCGCGCCGGGCAGCCGTGGTCCGCGGTGAGAGGCTCGCCGTTGACGAACAGGGCGAGCAGGTAGCAGGGAACGCGGTTCGCGCACCTGGTCGTGGGCCCTTACCTCGGCTTGGCCGCAGCCACGCACGACAACCGCTTCGGCGCCGCCGTCGAAGCGGGATCCGTTCACGCTGCTGATCGACGAGATCCTGCCCATTGATCTGGACGCGACCAGGAAACAGCGCCACACCGTTACCGCGGATCTACCGCCGTCCCATCGACGAGCACTCCTCGTCCGAGGCGTTGCGTTGACCACGTGAACCCGCACCGATGAGAGGGAGTAAGCGCCTGGGAGCAACCGCGCGGTCCGGCCAGGGACTGAGAGTCCGGTGTTCATACCTTGCTCGCGACCACCAGGTAGTTCTCGGCCTCGAGATCGAACGTGCTCAGTTCCGTCTGGAGTCCGACCCGGTGCAGCTCGACTTCGAGTTCCTCGTACCGGTAGGGCCAGCAGGACAGCAGTTCCGAGCGGACAAGAACCAACCCGGTCGCATCGACTTGCGCGATCGCAATCTCGATGTGGTGCTCCTCCTCCCAATGCGGCGCAATCTCCCAGCGATAGACCACGACGGCATCGCGACCGTGCCGGCGGACGAGTCGGTCACCGATCTCCAGCCGGGAACCTCTGGCCCTCACGAGTTCCCAAGTGCGGGATGTGAGCACCAAGCGCCCGCCGGGGCGCAGAAGCCGTGACATCGACTCCAGAGCAGCACCCCTGCCGGTCGCGCTCGTGGCATGGTGAAGCGAGTTGCCAACGCAGAACACCATGTCGAACGTGCTGTCCTGGAAATGGTCGGGCAACTCCTCCCAGTTCGCCCTTACGGCCCGGACGGATGCCCCGAACTCCTCAGACAACGCTGCAGTCCGACGAACCATCGCCTCGCTGGCGTCAGTTGCGACAACCTGCATGCCACGACCGGCGAGGCCAACCGCCAACTGTCCGGTTCCGCACGAACAGTCGAGGACGCGAGCGTTCGACGGCAGGAGATCGAGGACGTCGTCGAACGACGCAGCGAACTCGGCGGGAGGCAACTTCGCATCCGAGATGAGCCATTCGTACACCTCGGCAAGCACGTCATAACCCGTCACAACCACTACCTCCGTCACGCGGCAGACTCACGGTAGGACGTCAGTCCATCAGCGGAGCAAGCCGGGCACCAACAATTTTCGCAAGGGTGGCTCTGACCGTGTTTGTGAGTTGCCAGTTGTTCGTCTGAGTGGATGTCACCGACTGGTTGGCTGGGAAGACGTTCGTGAGAGGTAATGTCACTCGCGGGGTTGCCGTGGAGGGTGAATGTGCTCAGTGAAGGAGCACCGCGGACCGCCTGGCCAGACGAAGGTGTTGATCTGGAAGCCGCCGGGACCCGAGCCCGGTTCGGGCCGCCGTGCGGCGCGACCGTGGGTGGTGGGGGGTCGATGGTCGCGCAAGTCCCTCGACCGCAGGCCGGGAGCGGCCGCGGACGGGGATCGCAACTCATGACGAAATGCTGACGTCCGGCCTCACCTGAGCCTTCTCCGGCCTTCCCCGGCCTAGCGTGCCGGTGTGAACCGCGATCTTCTCCGTGACCTGTCCGCGGCCCTGGCCGCAGCGCTGCTCGTCACGACGGCGGCTGTGATCGGCGCCGTCCTGGAGCACCGTTACGGAAACCTGCATGTCAGCTGGCCTCCGCTGTACGGCCATTGGGAGCCGCACGTCGGCCCCGGCACCCCTGCCGCGATCATGGTGGCCCTCGCCGTGATCGCGTACGGGCCGCTCCTCGCCGCCCGGCTGCCGTGGCGTGCGCTGCTGTGCACTGCCTGGGGCACCGCCATGGCGTGGACGTTCTCGCTCGCCCTGGTCGACGGATGGCAGCGGGGAATCGCCCGGCGCCTGACGACCAAGTACGAGTACCTCCAGGTCATCGACCCGGTCAACCGCTTCCGCGACATTCCCGCCGCCCTGCGGGACTTCACCCAGCACATCCTGATCCACTCACCCGACGCCTGGCCCGCGCACGTCGCCGGACATCCTCCCGCGGCCACCCTCACCTTCGTCCTCCTCGACCGGATCGGGCTGGGCGGCGGGGCCTGGGCGGGCGTCTGGTGCATCACCGTCGGCGCGACAGCGGCGGTGGCGGTCCTCGTCACCGTACGAGCGCTGTCCGGGGAGATGCTCGCCCGCCGGACTGCGCCCTTCCTGGTCCTGGCTCCGGCGGCCGTGTGGATGGGCACCTCCGCGGACGGGTACTTCGCGGCGGTCGCCGCCTGGGCCGTCGCCTTCCTCGCCCTCGCCGTCACAGGACAGCGGCCACGGTCGGCAGGTCTGGCATCCGGGCTCCTCTTCGGCCTCACCGCATATCTCTCGTACGGGCTGACACTGTTCGCGGTGATCGCCGGGGGCGTCCTGCTGCTCGGCTCCCGACGACTGCGCCCCCTCCCTTACGTTCTCGCCGGATTCGTCGTCGTCCCGGCGGTGTTCACGATCGCGGGCTTCAACTGGTGGGAGGCGTACCACCTGCTGGTCACCCGCTACTACCAAGGGGCCGGAGGCATCCGGCCCTACGCGTACTGGGTGTGGGCGAATCTCGCGTGCACGGTACTCGTCGTGGGTCCGGCGACGGTGGCCGGGCTGCGACGAGCCGGCGCGGCTCCCCTCCGTCAGCAAGTGCGCACGTGCCTGCGCCGGCCCGACGCCGAACCCCGTCTCGTCCTGCTCGTACTCGCCGCCCTGCTCGCGCTCCTCGCCGCAGACCTCTCCGGCATGAGCAAGGCGGAGACGGAACGCATCTGGCTGCCGTTCGCGATGTGGCTGCTCCCGGCCTGCGCGTTCTTGAGCCGACCCCGCGCCTGGCTCACCGCTCAGGCCACCCTCGCCCTGCTCCTCAACCACCTGCTGCTGACAGGGTGGTGAGATCGACTCCAGCAGGGCGCGTCCAAGCACCATGGTGGTCGGGTCGATGCCTCGGATTCGCGTCGAAGGCGAAGGCTCGCAGCGGCTTGTCCCTGGGGAAGGCCGTGGCCCGGATCCGGCGCTAGCACCGGTGCCTGGCCCGGTCGTCGCATTCGGCCATCAGCAGCTCGGCGAGGAAACCGCGGTAGGACATCTGGTCGTGGCTGGCGCCGTCGGCCATCTCCTTGAACTGCCGGCGGATGGCGGGCAGCCGCAGCATGCGGCGTGCCTGGTCGATGTCCCGGGCGCCGACCACCGCGTTCAGTCTGGTCAGCGACGAGACCTCCGGGACGGCGAATGTGTCCCCGCGGGACGCCTCTGATATGCGGGTCTCAATGTCAAGCCACCGTTCGCGCGCGTGAGTGTCGGCACCGTCCTCCATGCTCAGTCCGGAGCGGCTGTCGGATGCCCGTCCTAAGGTTGTGCCCATGGACATCACGGATTCACCACAGGTGTGGCTGGAGCCTTGGGCCGAGGGCGACTTCTGGCTTCTGCAGAGAAACAATGCGCCTGAAATGATGGAGCACTTGGGTGGTCCTGAGACGGAGGAGCAGCTGCTCGCGCGGCACCGCCGCTATGTCGATCTGAAGCGGGGGCAGATGTACCGAGTCACGCTGGTGGGTTCCGGCGACACCGTTGGCTCGATCGGTTTCTGGGAGCGTGTGTGGGATGACGGGACGGTGTGGGAGACCGGGTGGGGAGTGTTGCCTGAGTTCCAGGGACGGGGCATCGCCGCCGAGGCGGCCCGTGCGGTCATCGAAGCGGCCCGTACTGCGGGGCAGCACCCGTATCTGCACGCATTTCCGAGCGTGGATCATCCCGCGTCCAATTCGGTCTGCCGTAAGGCGGGGTTCGAGCTGCTCGGTGCGGTCAGGTTCGAGTATCCGAAAGGCTGCTGGTTCACATCCAATGACTGGCGGGTCGATCTCAGGGGTGTCTGACATACAGGTCAGGAGGCTTGTCCGTCGAGCCGGCTGAGGATTCCGTCGAAGGTCTGCCAGTGCGTCGTAAGGATTCCGTCATCACCTTCCGGGCGAGGGACGGGCGCTCTTGCCCGTTGAATGGGGGAGACAGACGGACTCCCAGGAGGCGAGGCAGGGATGGGGCGCGTGCGGAGGGTACTGACCAGGCCGTTGATCATCGCGGTGCTGGTGGCGGCAGTCGGCGGGGTCGGCTTCGGGCTGTACTGGTTCCAGCCGTGGAAGCTGTGGCAGGACGAGACCGTCGAGGAGGCCCTCCCCGGGGTGGTGGAGACTTCCGCTCCTCCCGCTGTGGCGCCCTCGCACGAGCCCTCCGAGCAGCCCTCGGCCACCGGCCCGCAGACGCTGGCGAGTGGTGAGCTGATCAGCCACGAGCATGCGACATCGGGCACGGTGAAGCTCGTACGGCTGGCCGACGGCTCCCGGGACTGCTGCAGGATCAGGTGACAGCGGAGTTTATGCAGCCAGAGCTGCGGGTGGAGTCATGATGGTCTCGTACTCGACGGGGGTCAATCGGCC
>NZ_JBIRUL010000063.1:0-9401 GCF_044335095.1 Streptomyces sp. NPDC020597
CGGGGGTTCGGTGGTGGTGGCTGATGTGGAGTGGGAGCGTTTCGTTCCGGCGTTCACCAGCCGCCGTCCCAGCCCCCTGCTCACCACCCTGCCCCGCCTCACCGGCCAGGGCGACGTCGAAGAGCACGCGACCGAGGACGCTCGAGCCGTGCTGACCGCCCGGTTGGCGCAGCGACCCGAGAAGGAACGTCTGCGCGCGTTGCGGGACTTGGTCCGCAGGCGGGCCGGGCTGGTGCTCGGCCGAACCGAAGGCTCGGCCCTGGATCTCGACCGGCCCTTCAACGACATGGGTTTCGACTCCCTCACCGCCGTCGAACTCCGCAATCAGCTCCACGCCGAGACCGGGCTGCGGCTCCCGTCGACGCTGGTCTTCGACCATCCGAGCCCCCGCCACCTCGCCGATTACCTGCATGACGAGTTGTTCGGCCGGCCGGACCAAAGGGACACAGAGCCGGGAACGCCGCTACCGCCAGGCCGAGGCGGCGAGGCGTCGCTCCGCCGGGCACTCGCGACGATCCCCTTCTCACGCTGGGAGGAGAGTGGCCTGCTGGCCGCCGTGCTGTCGTTGGCGGACAGCGACCCGATCGGGCGGCCCACCGAAGAGGCGCTCCTGTCCGGGCCCACGGCGTACGGCACCGCCCGACACACAGGCACATTCGAACAGTCGCAGAACGACGACGAGCCCGTGCCCGGCGCGATCGATGCCATGGATGTCGACGCACTCGTTCAACTGGCCCTGGGCGACTCCGCCTCCTGAGGCACCACCCCGCCGCCACGTCTTCCCGTCCGCCCGCGAACGGGCCGCGAACCAGTGGAGTTTGAGCATGTCCACCTCCGAAGAGCGCGTCGTCGCCGCGCTCCGCGCCTCCCTGACCGAGAACGAGCGACTGCGTCAGCGCAATGACGCACTCAGCCGGGCGGCGAGCGAACCCATCGCCATTGTCGGCATGGCGTGCCGCTACCCCGGTGACGTCACCACTCCGGAACAGCTGTGGGACCTGGTCGCGGCCGGCGTCGACGCCATCACGCCGTTCCCTGCGGACCGTGGCTGGGAGCCCGCCCACGGGGCTTCCTCGATGGCCACGGGACAGGGCGGATTCGTCGCCACGGCTACGGATTTCGACGCGGGCTTCTTCGGAGTGTCACCCCGCGAGGCCATTGCGATGGACCCACAACAGCGTCTCGTTCTGGAGGCGTCCTGGGAGGCACTGGAGCGCGCGGGCCTCAAGCCCGCCTCCGTGCGCGGCAGTCGTACCGGTGTCTTCGTCGGATGCAGCAACCAGAACTACGGGGCCGTCTCGGGAGCCGACCTGCCGGAGGGCGTCGAGGGCCACTTGCTCACCGGGAACGCCGCGAGCGTCGTCTCGGGTCGGGTGTCGTATGTGCTGGGCCTGGAAGGTCCGGCGGTGACGGTCGACACGGCGTGCTCCTCGTCCCTGGTCGCCCTGCACCTTGCCGCGCAGGCGCTGCGGTCGGGGGAGTGCGACCTGGCCCTGGCGGGCGGCGTCACGGTGATGTCCACCCCCGATGTCTTCGTGGAGTTCGGTCGTCAGGGTGGGTTGGCGGCGGATGGCCGGTGCAGGGCGTTCGGTGAGGGTGCGGATGGTACGGGGTGGGGTGAGGGTGTGGGTGTGTTGTTGGTGGAGCGGTTGTCGGATGCGCGTCGGTTGGGTCATCGGGTGTTGGCGGTGGTGCGGGGTTCGGCGGTGAATCAGGATGGTGCGTCGAATGGGTTGACGGCGCCGAACGGTCCGTCGCAGCAGCGGGTGATTCGGGCGGCGTTGGGGTCGGCGGGTGTGTCGGCGGTGGATGTGGATGTGGTGGAGGCGCACGGTACGGGGACGAAGCTCGGCGATCCGATCGAGGCGCAGGCGTTGCTGGCGACTTATGGTCAGGGTCGTGACGGCGACCGCCCGTTGTGGCTCGGGTCGGTGAAGTCCAACATCGGTCATACGCAGGCGGCTGCGGGTGTGGCCGGTGTGATCAAGATGGTGCAGGCGTTGCGTCATGGGGTGTTGCCGGCGACGTTGCATGTGGGTGAGCCGTCCTCGCATGTGGACTGGTCGGCGGGGGAGGTACGGCTGCTGACGGAGCAGCAGCCGTGGCCTCGCACCGGCCGTTCCAGGATGGCCGGCGTCTCCGCGTTCGGCGTCAGCGGCACCAACGCGCATGTCATCCTCGAACAGGCTCCTGAGGTGGACTCCCGGGCCGACCTCACCCCTGACACCGCACGCCCCGCACCGGCCGTCTGGCCGCTCTCAGGCCGGACCGAGGAGGCTTTGCGTTCCCAAGCGCGCGCTCTCGCGACGTTCGCCGACGAGCGATCCGACATCGCACCGGGCCGTGTCGGCCTGTGCCTGGCGACGATGCGGACGCACTTCGAGCATCGGGCCGTAGTGGTCACCGAGGACGGCAACGGTCTCGTCGAGGCTCTCAACGCCGTGGCACGCGGCAGCGTTTCGGCGGACGCGATCGTCGGCCAGGACCACGGAGACGCGCGACAGGCGTTCTTGTTCGCTGGTCAGGGTGCGCAGCGGGTGGGGATGGGGCGTGGGTTGTATGCGGCGTTTCCGGTGTTCGCGGAGGCGTTCGATGAGGTGTGTGTGCGGGTGGGGGGTGGGTTGCGGGAGGTGGTCTTCGGTGGGGACGCGGAGCTGTTGGAGCGTACGGAGTGGGCGCAGCCTGCGTTGTTCGCGGTCGAGGTGGCGTTGTTCCGTCTGGTGGAGTCGTTCGGGGTGCGCCCGGATTTCCTGATGGGTCATTCGGTCGGTGAGATCGCGGCTGCGCATGTGGCGGGTGTGTTGTCGCTGGAGGATGCGTGCGCGCTGGTGGTGGCGCGGGGTCGGCTCATGCAGGGGTTGGCGTCGGGTGGGGTGATGGTCGCGGTGGAGGCGGCCGAGGACGAGGTGCTGGCGCTGCTGGAGGGCCGTGAGTCCGAGGCGTCGGTCGCTGCGGTGAACGGCCCCCGCGCGGTCGTGATCGCGGGTGCCGGGGCAGCCGTCATCGAGGTCGTTGATGAGTTGAAGGCGCGAGGTCGTCGGACGTCTCGTCTGCGGGTGTCGCATGCGTTCCATTCGCCGTTGATGGAGCCGATGCTGGAGGCTTTCCGTGAGGTCGCGGAGGGCATCTCCTACGGATCGGCGTCGGTTCCGTTGGTGTCGAACGTGTCGGGGCGGCTCGCGGTGGAGGGTGAGTTGGCGTCGGCGGAGTACTGGGTGCGGCATGTGCGGGAGGCGGTGCGGTTCGCGGACGGGGTCGGTGTGCTGGCCGCGGAGAGTGTGACCCGCTTCCTGGAGATCGGCCCGGACGCCACCCTCACCGCACTCGCGCAGAACAGCCTCCCCGACGGCACCGGCGACGCACTGTTCGCCTCGATGCTCCGCAAGGACGGTTCCGAGCATTTGGCGGTCCTGCGGGCGATGGCGAGGTTCCACGTCGACGGCGCGGACATCGACTGGCCGGCCGTACTGGGGGACGCCGGCGGAGACGAACCCGTCGACCTGCCGACGTACCCGTTCCAGCGGCAGCGCTATTGGCTCACCCCGAGCCAGCCGCCGCTCGGCGGTCCGTCGGGCCCGACGCGCGCTTCCGTCGTGGTCGACGCGGAGTTCTGGGCTTCCGTGGCGAGCGAGGACGTGCCGACTCTCGCGGCGGGCCTCGACCTCGCGTCCGACGCGCTCGCCCCGGTCGTCCCCGCCCTCGCGAAGTGGTACCAGCGGCGACAGGAGCAGGCCGCGATCGACGCCCTGCGATACGAGGTGTCCTGGCGGCAGCTGACCCGCGACGACGAGACCCGGCCGGGGGCGGGCGTGTCCGGCACCGGCAACTGGACGGTCCTGGTTCCGTCCGACGCCGAGGGCGACTCGCTGGAGATGATGAACAGCCTCGTCTCCGGTCTCCGGAAACAGGGACTCACCCCGCACGTCGTCGAAGTGGACGCGGCCGACCCCACAGCCTGCGCCGAGGCCGTCCGCCTTCCCACAGGCGGTACCGACACGACCGACGCCCGCCGAAGCCCGGACGGCATCCTCTCACTCCTTGCCTTCGCCACGTCCGCCGGACCGGCCGTGGGAACGCTGAACGCGCTGCGCGCGCTGGCCGAGTCGCGCATGCCGGGCGTACGACTCTGGGCCCTCACCCAAGGCGCCGTCGCAGTCGGCAGGACCGAACGGGTCACCCGCGCCTCGCATAACGCCGTATGGGGGCTCGGACGCGTCGCGGCGCTCGAGCACCCGGATGTCTGGGGCGGATCGATCGATCTGCCCGAGCGCATCGACGACCGGGCGTGCACCCGTCTCACGCGCGCGCTGACGCGTTTCAAGAGCGGCGAGGACCAGATCGCCGTCCGCCCGCACGGTGTCTTCGGCCGTCGACTCGAGCAGTCCGCCGCGCTGCCGCAGCCCGTCGTCCCCTGGAAGCCGAAGGGAACGGTGCTGATCACGGGAGGCACCGGAGCCCTGGGAGCACACGTGGCCCGCTGGGTCGTGGGGCGCGGCGCCCGCGATCTCGTCCTGGTGAGCCGCAGCGGCGAAACCGCGCCCGGCGCCGCCGGGCTGCGCGCCGAGCTGGAGCAGGCGGGCGCGCGGGTCACCCTGCGCGGCCTGGACGTCTCCGTGCGCGCGGACCTCACCGCCCTCCTTGCCGAGCACTCCTTCGACGCCGTCTTCCACACGGCCGGGGTGCTGGACGACGCCACGCTGCTGTCGACCGACGCCGAACGCGTCGATCGGGTCATGCGTCCCAAGACGTCCGCCGCCCATCTGCTCGACCAGCTGACCCGCGACCTGGATCTCTCCGCGTTCGTCCTCTTCTCCTCGCTGGCGGGCACGCTGGGGAGCCCTGGCCAGGGCGCCTACGCCGCCGCCAACGCGGTCCTCGACGCTCTCGCCGAGCGTCGGCGCGCCGACGGCCTGTCCGCCACGTCCGTCGCCTGGGGGCCGTGGGCGGGGGACGGGATGGCCGTCGCGTCCGGAGATCGGCGTCGCGGCCAAGGCGCCGTGACCGCACTCGCACCTCAGCTCGCGTTGTCCGCCCTCGGGGCGGTACTGGACGCGGGCGTCACCACGCAGCTCGTCGTGGACGCGGACTGGAAGCGCTTCGTCCCCGCGTTCACCGCCACCCGCCCCAGCGCCCTCCTCTCCCGCCTCGCGGTTCCCGCCGCCACCCCCGGAACGGGCGATGCCGCGAGCTCCGGCGAGGCCGACGGCAGTCTGAGGTCGCGGGTGGCCGGTCTGCCGCGTGAGGCCGGGCTGCGCCTCGTGCTGGACGAGGTGCGGAAGCTGGCAGCAGCCATGCTCGGGTACGAGGGCGCCGAGCAGGTGGGTGCGGAGCGGGCCTTCCGCGACCTGGGCGTGGACTCGTTGATCGCGGTGGAGTTGCGCAACGTTCTGGCCTCCGTGTCGGGCGTCACTCTCCCCGCGACGGCGGTCTTCGACCATCCGACGCCGCAGGCGCTGGCCGTGTTCATCCACGCCGAGCTGTTCGGGGACGGGACCGCGGCTGCCGCCGCGCCGCAGGGGACCGCTGTGGTCGCGGTGGACGAGCCGGTGGCGATCGTGGGCATGGCCTGTCGTTTCCCTGGTGGCGTCGAGACCCCGGAGCAGTTCTGGGAGATGCTCGTGGACGGCCGCGAGGGCATCGGGGACTTTCCCACCGACCGCGGCTGGGCCGTGCTGGAACCCGTCTACCACCGGTACGCCGGCGACGACGGCAAGGCCGGCCAGTACCCCCGACGCGGTGGCTTCTTGTCGGGCGTGGGCGGTTTCGATGCGGAGTTCTTCGGGGTGTCGCCGCGTGAGGCGTTGGCGATGGATCCGCAGCAGCGGTTGTTGTTGGAGACGTCGTGGGAGGCGGTGGAGCGGGCGGGGGTGGACCCTCGGTCGTTGCGGGGGAGTCGTACGGGTGTGTTCGTGGGGACGAACGGTCAGGACTATCCGGCGTTGTTGAGTGTGTCGGAGGGTGACTTCGGCGGTTATGTCGGCACGGGCAACGCGGCGAGTGTGGCGTCGGGCCGGGTGTCGTATGTGCTGGGTCTTGAGGGTCCGGCGGTGACGGTCGACACGGCGTGCTCGTCGTCCCTGGTCGCCCTGCACCTGGCGGGGCAGGCGCTGCGGTCGGGGGAGTGCGACCTGGCGCTGGCCGGCGGTGTGACGGTGATGTCGACGCCGGGCGCTTTCGTGGAGTTCAGCCGTCAGGGTGGGTTGGCGGCGGATGGCCGGTGTAAGGCGTTCGGTGAGGGTGCGGATGGTACGGGGTGGGGTGAGGGTGTGGGTGTGTTGTTGGTGGAGCGGTTGTCGGATGCGCGTCGGTTGGGTCATCGGGTGTTGGCGGTGGTGCGGGGTTCGGCGGTGAATCAGGATGGTGCGTCGAATGGGTTGACGGCGCCGAACGGTCCGTCGCAGCAGCGGGTGATCCGGGCGGCGTTGGGGTCGGCGGGTGTGTCGGCGGTGGATGTGGATGTGGTGGAGGCGCACGGTACGGGGACGAAGCTCGGCGACCCGATCGAGGCGCAGGCGTTGCTGGCGACTTATGGTCAGGGTCGTTCAGTGGATCGGCCGTTGTGGTTGGGGTCGGTGAAGTCGAATGTGGGTCATACGCAGGCGGCTGCGGGTGTGGCCGGTGTGATCAAGATGGTGCAGGCGTTGCGTCATGGGGTGTTGCCGGCGACGTTGCATGTGGGTGAGCCGTCGTCGCATGTGGACTGGTCGGCGGGGGAGGTGGAGTTGTTGACGGAGTCGCAGCCGTGGCCTGCGGAGGAGGGGCGGGTGCGGCGTGCGGGGGTGTCGTCGTTCGGTCTGTCCGGGACGAACGCGCACGTCATCCTCGAACAGGCCCCGGCCAAGCCGGTCACGTTGAAAGACCCTGCGGCGGACGACGGGGCCGTACTGCCCTGGCTCGTCAGTGGTCACAGCGAAGAGGCCCTGCGGGCCCAGGCCGCACGATTGCTCACGATGCTCGAAGAGCGGGACGACTCGTCGTCCGTCGACCTGACCCGCGCGCTCGCCACCGGCCGTACCGCCTTCCATCACCGAGCGGTCGTGCTGACGGCCTCCCGTCCGGAGTTGGCCAAGGAACTGCGCGGCCTCCATCTGGGTGCACCCGGGCCGCGCACTGTCGTGGGCGAAGGACTTCGAGGTGGTCGGACGGCGTTCTTGTTCGCTGGTCAGGGTGCGCAGCGGGTGGGGATGGGCCGTGGGTTGTATGCGGCGTTTCCGGTGTTCGCGGAGGCGTTCGATGAGGTGTGTGCGCGGGTGGGGGGTGGGTTGCGGGAGGTGGTCTTCGGTGGGGACGCGGAGCTGTTGGAGCGTACGGAGTGGGCGCAGCCTGCGTTGTTCGCGGTTGAGGTGGCGTTGTTCCGTCTGGTGGAGTCGTTCGGGGTGCGCCCGGATTTCCTGATGGGTCATTCG
Organism: Streptomyces sp. NPDC020597; assembly: GCF_044335095.1. Lineage (NCBI taxonomy): Bacteria > Bacillati > Actinomycetota > Actinomycetes > Kitasatosporales > Streptomycetaceae > Streptomyces > Streptomyces sp. NPDC020597. The sequence continues at coordinate 7,407 of NZ_JBIRUL010000063.1, forward strand.
GTCGGTGAGATCGCGGCTGCGCATGTGGCGGGTGTGTTGTCGCTGGAGGATGCGTGCGCGCTGGTGGTGGCGCGGGGTCGGCTCATGCAGGGGTTGGCGTCGGGTGGGGTGATGGTCGCGGTGGAGGCGGCCGAGGACGAGGTGCTGGCGCTGCTGGAGGGCCGTGAGTCCGAGGTGTCGGTCGCTGCGGTGAACGGTCCCCGGGCTGTCGTGATCGCGGGTGCCGAGGCAGCCGTCATCGAGGTCGCCGAGCAGCTCAGGGCGTTGGGTCGTCGGGCGTCTCGTCTGCGGGTGTCGCATGCGTTCCATTCGCCGTTGATGGAGCCGATGCTGGACGCTTTCCGTGAGGTCGCGGAGGGCATCTCCTACGGTTCGGCGTCGGTTCCGTTGGTGTCGAACGTGTCGGGGCGGCTCGCGGTGGGGGGCGAGTTGGCGTCGGCGGAGTACTGGGTGCGGCATGTGCGGGAGGCGGTGCGTTTCGCCGACGGGGTCGGAGTGCTGGCCGGCGAGGGTGTGACCCGCTTCCTGGAGATCGGCCCGGACTCCACCCTCACCGCACTCGCGCAGAACAGCCTCCCCGACGGCACCGGCGACGCACTGTTCGCCTCGGTGCTGCGCAAGGACGGTTCCGAGCATTTGGCGGTCCTGCGGGCGATGGCGAGGTTCCACGTCGACGGCGCGGACATCGACTGGCCGGCCGTACTGGGGGACGCCGGCGGAGACGAACCCGTCGACCTGCCCACCTACGCCTTCCGGCGGACCGACTTCTGGCCCACGGTCACCGCACGCACGGTGGAGTCGGCGAGGCCCTCGGTCTCCGACGGCGACGCGTCCTTCTGGTCGATGGTGGAGGAGGGGTCACACGATCTGGCGGCGACCCTCGGGGTGCCCGAGGAGGCGCTGGAAGCCGTGCTTCCCGCGTTGACGGAGCTGCGTCGCGAGCAGGTGACGCGCGCCGAGGTCGACGGCTGGCGGTACGGCGTAGGTTGGGAACCGGTGGCGCTGCCGGCCTCGACGCCTCTGGACGGACGTTGGCTGCTGCTCCAGGGACCTGACGCCTTTCCCCTCGCGGGGCTCGATCGGTTCATCCCCGGTCTGGAGCGGATCACCTGCGACGCGCGGGACAGGAAATCGCTCACCGATCTTCTGGAGACGGCCGTCGACGGGACCGCGCCGGCCGGTGTGCTCTCCTGCCTGTCCCTTCCGGGGTTCGGCGACGAGCCTGTCGTCTCCGGTCCGGACGCCGGCGTGGCGCACACCATGACTCTGGTGCAGGCTCTGGGTGACGCAGGCGTCGCGGCGCCCCTGTGGGTCGTCACCCGGGCAGGGTTCGGCCCCGGCCGCGCCCCCGACGATCCGGCGCAGGCCGCGGTCTGGGGGTTCGGCCGTGTGGCCGCTCTGGAACACCCGGACCGCTGGGGCGGCCTCGTCGATCTGACGACGACGCCGAACGACGCGGATCTCGCCTCCGTCGCCTCGGTGCTGGCGCATCGCAGCGAGGATCAGGTGGTGGTGAGCGGGGGGCAGGTCTTCGGCCGGCGGCTGCGTCCGGCGCCTCCGTACGGAACGGATCCGGTGTCTTCGCAGAGCCACGACGGTCCGGCGCCGCGGCGACTGCTCGTCACCGGGGGTACCGGTGTGCTCGGGGTGCGCGTCGCCGAATGGTTCGTCGCACGTGGGACGGAGGAACTCGTACTGACCAGCCGGAGCGGCGCGGACGCTCCCGGCCTGGCAGAGACCGTCCTTCGACTGCGGGCGGCCGGAGCGCAACGCATCGACGTCGTCGCGTGCGACGTCGCCGACCGCTCCCAGGTCGCCGCCCTTCTCGACGCCCACCGCGTCGACGGCATCGCTCATGTGGCCGGTGTCCTGGACATGGAGGCGATCGATGCGATGACGCCCGCTCATGTGGGGCGGGTGGTGGGGGCGAAGGCGTGGGGTGCGGTGTATTTGGACGAGTTGACGTGTGGTTGGGATCTGTCGGCGTTCGTGGTG
>NZ_JBIRUL010000064.1:0-8606 GCF_044335095.1 Streptomyces sp. NPDC020597
CTCGTCGATCCGGTACGCCTTGCAGATCCGCAGGTACTCATCGGCGACCTCGGCCGGCAGCCGGTCGCCCAGGACCTCACGCATCGCGTCGTTGATGCTGAACTTGATCAGCGTGCCGTTCATGTCGAACGTCACGAACTTGGGCTTCACATCGAATCCCACAGGAGTCCTCCTCGTGCGGTAGTGGAGTAGTTCAATCGCAGGTCGATTGTCGACCATCTGGCTAGTCGATTGTCGACTAAATGGCTCTCGGCTGTCAACCACGTCGGAGAAGTGCCTCAGGCAGACCCGGCGCTGATCCCTTCCGGAATGGATGAGGCAATCCGCCGGGTCGGGCGCAGCGGACTCTCGGCCGAGGTCGCCTCCGAGTTCGTGCAGGCGGGCTGAACGCCGGACTCATCGAGCAGGCTGCGAGCAACGGCAATGTCACCGGTCAGTCAGGCGCTCAGCTTCTGGCGTGCAGCCTGGTACCGACTCGACGAAGGAGAAGTGTTGGCGTCGGGAGAGACGGTGATGCACCCGCAGCGCTTCCCTTTGGTCGACTGCATTCCGCTGCAGGTCCGCAAGCGTCGGCGTCGCCGGCCCGGCATCTGCCTGAGAGCTGACGGCCCTCCCCGAGGCACCGCCTGCCACCGCGACCCGCGAACCGGATGCGGCACCACTGTGCATTCCGTGCCTGCCAGTCAACTGAGGTGTGGATGCGGAAAGGCCACCATAGGTATAGTCGACAAACGACCAGGCGGTCGGGTGTGAGCAGGGGAGGGCGACGGGGTGGACCACAAGTTCGAGTGGCAGGAACAGCGGACTACGACGCCGGACGGTGTCTACCGCACGCTGCGTGCCGCCATCCTCGATGGAAGCGTCCCTCCTGGTGGCCAGCTGCGCGAGGCGCACATCGCCGCGGATCTGGGGATCAGCCGGTCCCCGCTGCGTGAGGCGCTGACCAAGCTGGAGGAAGAAGGGCTCGTCGTAAAGATCCCTTACCGTGGCGCGTTCGTCGTGGAGGTGAGCGCTCGCGAGGTCGCCGAGATCGACTCGGTCCGGCTGCGCGTCGAGCCGTACGCCGCCGAACTCTCGGCCGAAGCGCTGCGCGGCGCTGAGCGGCCCCAGTTGCTGCAGACCGTAGAAGAGCTGCGCCGGGCCATGGAGAAGGACGACATCCCGGCCAGCATCGACGCGCACCTTCGCTTCCACCGGCTCTTCTACGACCTCTCGGGCCATGGCGTCCTGCAGGGCATGTGGAACGGCTGGGAAACCAAGCTGCGCCTCCACCTCAGCGTCGATCACCGCACGTACAGCGACAACCCGCAGCAACTGGTTGTCGAGCACGAGCGGTTGGCCACGGTCGCCCTGGAAGGCGACACCGACGCGTTCCGCCAGGAACTGGCTGCCCACTTCCCCATGGGGCTGGGAGCCCGGACGGCAGATCCAGGGGTACACGCGCCCCGGCATGCTTGAGGCCATGCCGACGTGCGTGAAGCGTCAAAGCCCGCTCGCCACCGTGACGTCGCACGCCCATGCCGAAACGTCGAGGATCAAGCTCGCACTCTCCGCACGATGTGTAGCGGATCTTGAGTGAGGGTCGCAGGTTGCCGACCGCCGGCACGGTGCGGCGGTCGGGGGCCACCTTGCATGCAAGGACTGATGCCGCAGCCGCTCAGGGCAGGGGTCCGCACGTGATGCCGTACCCGCCTATCGGCAACAAGGGAACGGCCAATTTCCACTGGGCGTCGTCTAGTTACCTCCGCGTCATGGTCGTTGTTCTGCCGGATCCGCCCGAAGACCGCGGCGTTCTTCCGGCCGTGAACGGGCCCATTGCGGCCACGCGACGCCGCTGCCAGGTTCGTCACCACGGGCCAGCAGGGCAAAACGGTGCCAGGTGGGGTGCCGTTAACGGGCGCGATTGTCCTTGTCGGTGAGGACGTCGGCCCACGATGGTGGTGGCGTGCCGCATCATGCTCCGCGGACCGGCAGCCTCCCCACCGTCCCCACGCGGATTACCCCCTCTCGCGCTGGTCTTGCCATGGAGGTCCTCGCTTTCGCGGGCCGACTCGCGGTCATGGCCTCTGGGTGGCCCGGTGCACGAAGGCGGGCGGGAGGTTCGCCCACACAGGTTTCGAGCGCTCCAGCCGGTCGAAGCGGCAGGCGAGTTCGGCGGTGAGTTGACGGGCGGGCGGGGTCCAGGCCGCGTGCAGGTAGGCGAAGGTGGTGAACCGGCCGCCAGGCGCGAGAACTTCGGCCACGGCGTCCAGGATGTACCTGCGCTGGTTTTGCGGCATGACAGTCCACGGCAGCCCGGAGACCACCGCGTCGACCGGTTCCCCGACCGTGGCGGCCAGTTCGGCCGCCGAACCCTGCACCACGGTCAGCCGGGTGTCGCGCCGGGTGGCCGTCAGCCGGGCGGCGAGCACCGGGTTGAGCTCGACGGCGACGAGTCGTGCCTCGGGTGCGAGCCGGGCGAGGATCGCGTCGGTGAACACCCCGGTTCCCGGGCCGAGCTCGGCAACGGTCCGGGCCTGCTCAAGGCCGATGCCCTCGGTCATCGCGTGCGCGAGTCGTCGTGAACTGGCCGCCACGGCACCGGTCATGAGGGGCCGTCTGAGGAACTCGGTGGTGATCGACATGGCGGCCATGGTGGAAACGCCCTGGGTGGCCGCACGTCGTATCCGCGGCCGGTGTCCGTACGACCGCGGGAGGACCCCGTGACACCCGCCAGGACGATGCCGGGGAGCGGGCCCCGGCCGTAGCGTGAGGCGGTGCAACGGCTGATCGAGACCCTGCCCCGTCTGCGGCGCGGACATCCGTGGCTGACGGACCTGCTGCTGATCGTGCTGGTGGCCGTGCCCCCGGTGATCCGCCCCCAGCCGGGCTGGCGGCCCGTCTGGGTGCAGACGGGCGTCTACGCTGCCCTGGTGCTGCCTCTGTTGTGGCGCCGCCGTCGGCCGGTGCTGGTCGCGGCCCTGGTGACGGCCGGGTTCTGGGTGCAGTTCCTCGGGCAGGTGTGGGGACAGGAACCGGGACGCGGCGCCGTCGCCCTGGCCGCGGTCCTGGCCACCCTCACGGTCCGCGGCCTGCGCCGGGCCGCCGCGGCGACGGTGATCTGTGCCGCCGGCTGCGTGGTGCTGTGGGTTCCCGCTTGGCAGCGGGACTACGGGGGCCCGGGTGCCCGCGGCGCCTGGCTCACCCCGCTCGCCGTGGGGCTCCTGCTGGCCGGGGCCTGGGTGTTCGGCGAGTACGTCCGGGCCCGGCGCACCTATATCGCCGAGTTCGAGCGACGGGTAGCGCTCGCCGAGTCGGAGCGCCTCGCCCTGGCCCGGGTCGCCGTCGCCGAGGAGCGGGCTCGCATCGCCCGCGAGATCCACGACGTCCTCGCACACAGCGTGAGCGTGATGGTGCTGAACGCCGAGGGCGGCAGGCTGATGCGGCACACCGATCCCACGGTCGTCGACCGCACCCTCGGCGTCATCAGCGCGACCGGCCGCGACGCCCTGGACGAACTGCGCCGGCTGCTGGATGTGCTGCGCACCCCCGACGCGGACGCCCCAGCCGACGGCCTCGGACCCGGACCCGCTATCGACGGGGCCGGCGAGTTGCTCTCGGCCGATCTGCGGCGGCTGGTCGGGCGCCTCAACACGAACGGCACACGCGCCCGGCTGGACCTTCGCGGAGAGCCAGGCGGCCTTCCGGCGGACCTCACCGCGCAGACGTACCGCATCGTGCAGGAGGCGCTCACCAACGTCATCAAGCACGCGCCGCCGAACGTCACGATCCACGTACGGGTCGACACCGGCACCGAGGGGCCCGGACGGCTGGTCCGCGTCCGGGTGGAGAACTCCGCCGGAGCGGGAGCGGTCCCGGAGCACCCCGCCCGACTGCTCGCCTGCGGTCACGGACTCACCGGCATGCGCGAACGCACCGCCCTGTACGGCGGGAGCGTCGACGCCGGACCCACACCCGACGGGGGCTACCGGGTCACCGCGACCCTGCGCCCCACCCGGCCCGAGCCCGCCACGGCGACCCCATGACCGGCGGGCCCCCGACCACGTCGCCGTCGCGGGTGCTGATCTGCGACGACCAGGAACTGATCCGGATGGGACTGCGCATGGTCATCGACAGCCAGCCCGACCTCACTGTGGTGGGCGAGGCCGCCGACGGGGATACGGCGATCACGGGCGTGGCCGCGCTGGAGCCGGATCTCGTCCTGATGGACGTACGCATGCCCGGCCTGGACGGACTCGCCGCAACCGAACACCTCTGCGCGCAGCCCGATGGACCCCGGATCCTTGTCGTCACGACCTTCGACCTGGACGAGTACGCCTACGCGGCCCTGCGCGCCGGTGCGAACGGCTTCCTCGTCAAGGACGCCCCCGCCGAGGAGATCCTGGTGACCGTCCGGGCGGTGCTGCGGGGCGAGGTCATGGTGGCGCCCTCCCTCACCCGACGCCTGGTCGACCGCTTCGTCCGGGAATCCCCCACGACCGTGCCCGCCCAGCGAAGCCGCCTGGCCACGCTCACCGACCGGGAACGGGAAGTCCTCGCCCTGGTCGCCCGCGGACTGACCAACGGCGAGATCGCCGCCCGCCTCTTCGTCGGGGAGACGACCGTCAAGACCCACCTCGGCCGCATCCTGACCAAACTCGGCCTCCGCGACCGTATCCACGCGGTGATCTTCGCCTACGAGAGCGGGCTGACAAGGGCCGGGGACTGAACAGCGACGGGCAGCCCGCGGATGTAGTCACGCATCCTGCGACGCGGTTCGAGCGTTCCAAGTCGCGGAATCTCGGGCCGAAGTCGTACCTGAGGATCTTGAACAGGCCGAACGCCATGTCGGAGTACTCGTGGTACTCGTAGCTGTCCCAGGGCTACCGCACGGGCTCATACGCCGTCTTCGGCCGCCTGGTGAGGCCGACTGCGCACACAACCGTCCATGCCGAAGCGTGTAAACCGGTGAGCCAGGTCCCGGCGTCGACCGTCGCTTCCAGCAGCGGCGGTGCAGCCGCATGCGGTGTTCCGAGGTCGCATTCGAGACTGAACTTGGTATTGACAGTGCTCAACACGCGCCCATATGGTCGACAAACGACAAAGAGGTGGCTGGTTTAAGCCACCAGATGGCGTTTTATCGCCACTGTTACTCGAGGAGAGAGCCGAGTACAGATGATCAAGATTCGTATGAAACAGGTACTTTTCCCCAAGCGTGACGGTCTGTGCCCCGTGCCGTCCGCGGAGGCGACGCGATGAGCCAGTCCGTGACGTCCGCAGCGAGCACCGGCTCGGCTTCCGCTCGGCTTCAGGCCCTGGGTCTGACCCTTCCCGAGCTCCGTGACAACCCGTACTACGTGCACCACCGGGCGGTGGGCTCCAGCATCTACATCTCGGGGCAACTGCCCTACAAGGACGGTTGGCTGCTGGGCCAGGGCGTCGTCGGCCGGGACGTCGAGCTGGAGACGGCGCGGGAGCTCGCGCGTCATGCCGTGCTCAACGCTCTCGCCGCCGCCGTACAGGCGGTGGGCGATCTGGAACGGGTCCGGATCGTGCAGATGCTGGTCTTCGTGGCCAGTACGCCTGACTTCGGTGAGCAGTCGAACGTCGCCAACGCGGCCAGCGAACTGCTCATCGAGGTGCTGGGCGAGAACGGACGGCACGCGCGCACCGCGATCGGTGTCGCAGGACTGCCGGCCAACAGTCCGGTCGAGATCCAGATGGTCTGCACCGCGGTGTAGGCCTCGCCGACAGCGGCGGTGTCGCAAGCGCGCGACATAGCGGACCGCAGGCGTTCGGCATCCAGAGGGAGTCAGCACCCGCGCCCCTCGATCATTCCAGGCAGAACCACAAGGAGGGGCAGCGTGAACCGGCTGCAACGAGCACTCGACGCTCTGGTCGAGCGGATCGACACCCCCGCGCCGATCCTGCTGGTCGACGTCATGCAGGGCAACATCGACCGCGTGCAGGGCTTCGCCGACCAGCGCGATCTCAAGGTCAGGCCGCACGTCAAGACGCACAAGTGCGTGGAGATCGGGCGCCGCCAGATCGAGGCCGGCGCGGTCGGGATCACCGCCGGCAACGTCGGTGAGGCCGAGGTCTTCGCCGCGGCCGGGTTCGACGACATCTTCCTCGCCTATCCGATCTGGGCCGCGGGAACGAAAGGGCCCCGGATCCGCCGGCTGGCTGAGTCCGCCCGGCTGCGGGTCGGCGCCGACAACGTCGCGTCGATCGAGGCCCTCGCCGACGCGATGGGAGACGAACCGGACCGTCTGCAGGTCGTGATCGAGATCGACTGTGGCGCCCGTCGTTCGGGGGCGCCGCCCAAGGCGGCGGGCGACCTTGCGCTCGCCGCCCGCAAGCGGGGACTGGTACCGGTGGGTGTCTTCACCTATCCGGGTCACGGCGGCGCCGACCGGGACGCTCGCGGGCGCGCCGCGCAGGACCAGGAGGCCGCGCTCGTCACCGCCGTACGCAGTCTCGCCGGCGTCGGGGTCACCGCCGAGGTGGTCAGCGCCGGTTCCACTCCGACCCTCGAGTTCTCCACGAGCGGCGTGATCACCGAGATCCGTCCCGGCGAGTACGTTTTCGGCGATCTCAACAACACCCGACTGGGCTCGTGCACGGAGGACCAGATCGCGCTGTTCGTCGCCGGCACCGTGGTCAGCGACCAGGTCCCCGGCCAGGTCATCGTCGATGTGGGCAACAAGGTCCTCAGCAAGGAAGGAAGCCCCGAGATCGGCTACGGCGGCATCGCCGGCACGAAGGCGGTCCTGTCCAAGGTCAACGAGTACCACGGGTTCCTTCCGCTGCCGGACGGCGAGTTCCGCCCCAGCGTCGGCAGCGTCGTACCGGTCGTGCCGAACCACGTCTGCCCGGTCGTCCTCGGCTTCGAGGAACTGATCGTCACCGACAGCACGGGCACGTCGCTGGAGCGGTGGCCGGTCGACGCCCGCGGATTCCTCAACTGACCAACGCCGGGGACGGGACCCTCGTACCGGGAACCGCGACCCACCGACATCTCCCGTAAAGGAGTGCCTGACATGAGACTCAACGACGTCACGGCCCTGGTGACCGGTGCCAGCAGTGGCATCGGGGAAGCCGTGAGTTCCCACTTCCGCCGCGAGGGCGCGCGACTGCTGCTCACCGGCCGCCGGGAGCGACTCGACAGCGCTGAGCCCGACGACTTGTACGTTCCCGGCGACCTCAACGACGAGGCGTTCGTCGAGAGCCTGGCCAAGCAGGCCGCGGAGTCCTTCGGCACCGTCGACGTCGTCGTCCTCAACCACGGCCTGCAGGCCGACGGTCCACTCACCGAGATGCCCTGCGACGACGCGAGGAACGTGCTGGAGAGCAACCTGCTCAGCGCGTTCCTGGTAATGAAGCACTTCGCGCCGCTGATGCCCGAGACGGGAGGATCGTTCGTCTGTGTCAGTTCACGGCTGGGCATGGTCGGCATGGCCGGGCAGGTCCTGTACTCCGCCGCCAAGGGAGGCCTCATCATGCTCGCCAAGGGCGCGGCGATCGAATGGGCCCCGCGCAACATCCGTGTCAACGTCGTCGCTCCGGGCCTGACCGCCACCCCGATCATCGAAGCGTCGATCCAAAGCAGGCCCGACCCCGAGGCCTACCGCCGCCAGCGCGAGAGCCAGATCCCGCTCCAACGCCTCGCCACCCCCGAAGAGGTCGCCGACGCGGTGCTCTTCTTCGCATCATCGGAGTCGTCGTACGTGACCGGATCGGTCCTGACCGTCGACGGCGGGTACACCGCTTCCTGAACACCCCTGCTGGCCATCACCGCCAGCAATGGGTTGAACGACCTGTTCTCCGTCTCGCCTTCTGCCTCGGGCAACCGCTGATTGCGGCATGACCGATCGATCACGAGTCGAGCGTATGCCCCGATCGCCGCACGCGAACTGCGCCCCCCACAGGGCGCCCGTGGCGACAGCCGCATCCGAGCCACACCGGCGCCGGCCGCGACGAGTCGCCAGCCTCCGCATACCGGGAACGGGCCAAGCCCACGAGTGCGTGCCTGCCGGCCCGGGCTCTGCCTCAGCGCTTCCGCGCGGAGCAGGCAGCCTGGCTGCCTTTCCCGCTCGCGCCGCCTGCGGCACTGGCACCAGCCGCGCCTCATCCACTGCAGGCGCTGGCAGCGGAGGGACGGTGATCGCCCGCGGCGGCGGCGCCTACGGCCAAGCCCTCCAGAAGGTGAACCGCACGCCGTTCACCTAGGAGCCCGGCAGCAGCGTCCAGGTGACCCGATATCGCGGGCACCGAAGATGCCCGGCCCGGATCAAGCAGGGCCACCCTCGGTTCGACCTCATCAACAACTCGATGAAGGAACTCGTCACCCACGCGGGCCAGGACGGCCTGGACAAGCCGACCGCATACCGCACCCCACGATGACCCAAGGCCCGGCCTGACGTGTTCCCACTGGCCACAGACTTCAGAACAGCCACCCATCCGGAAAATGAGCGGCTCCCAGCACGCTCTCTCCTCAGCAAGGAGCATACCCATGCGAGTCAGCAGACACTTGAGCGTTCCGATCGTCGCGTCGGCCCTGGCCTTCGCGCTCGCTGCGTGTGGGGCGGGCGGCACGGCGGACAGCGCGCAGAACGCGGGGGCGA
>NZ_JBIRUL010000065.1:0-4575 GCF_044335095.1 Streptomyces sp. NPDC020597
ACCATGGTCATCGGCTACCGACCAGCGTGAGTACTCGAGCCTTCACTCACACCAGACCCGTGACCTGCGCAATCACGATGCACGCAACTCATTGCACCAGCCGCAAGCTCTGGCTTGCCGTTCATCATCTGTCCCACCGCCGTGCAGACCCAGAAGTGAGACTGACGCTCACCCGACGCGATGCGAGCGATGTTGACCAGCTCCGCACGCGAGAGGACGTCACGAGGGTGCCCCAGCTCCAAACTCACCTCCACGGAGTGGATCTCTGTATTCACTGCGTTGAACTGGGTCTGAAAGACGTTCCCGTCGTCGGATACGCCGGCGGCGACGCGGCGAGCCTCGGTTAGGTGCGACTCAGCTTCCGATCGATCCCACAGCCGTGACCATGCAACCGCTGCGCGCAGGTGCATCGCACCCCACAGCGCGCGAACCGTCCGGTCATTCGTCGCTAGATGGGGCTCAAGGTCGTCGAGAGCCTTGCGTGCCATGTCACGGGCTGGGCCGAGTTCGCCTTCATGCAGCCAGACGCCGCAGAGGTCCCAGCGGGCAGCAGCCTGGAGGATCGGCGACTCGGCACGTTCGGCAGCGACCAGCTCACGCTGAACCGCGCTCCAGCCGAGATCGTGATGACCTAGCAGGTTGGAGGACACCCGTGCCATGTGGCTTGCGCGAAGCATGAGCCCCTCAGCCCGCGGCACGTCCTCTCCTTCGGCTGCATCACAGAGGATGACCAGGTCACGAAGGATCTGCGGAAGAACGTCACCCAGGGCCGTGAACTTTGCATCCTGCCTCAGCCTCTCGGCAGCCTCTACACGTGCCGTGAGGTCGGGGATGGTGGGAAGGGTCGTCGCCGTGATCAGCGCCGCTCCGCCCGGCATGGTCGCCTGCTGGAGGGCGAGACGAAGGCCGGGGATGGCTGCGTGACCGGAGTCGAGTTCCGCCGACTCGTGCCGGTAGGGCTGGCCCGTCAGCTCGATGACCTCAACGCCGAGCACCTCGGCAAGCTGACCGAGGACGCTCATACGGTCGAGCGGCAGGCGTCCCGTTTCGGTCTTGGAGACCCAGCTAACGGAGCGGTCGACAGCGGCCGCCAGTTGCGCTTGATCCCAGCCGAGGCGACGCCTTGCCCGCGCTACGCGCTGCCCCGTGGTCAGTTCAGCCATGATTGGTTCCCTTCGACACTACGAAGGTACCCACGCCAATCCGTGGCGCTGTCAGTAAAAGTGACAGTCGGACGCCTGAACGCCCTCTGGGCAGGCCCGAGTTACGGATTTCTCTACCTCATCAAGCCCCGGCTGCGCTCCGCTCCGCCGGGCGCGCTCCCGGCTCCGCCGCGGACGCCGCTCCTGCCTTCGGCCCGCTCCGCCCGCGCTGCGCCGACGCGCGCCCTCGTAAGGATTGGCCGGCGGCATGAGGTCAGAACCCGTCGTGGCCGGGGCGGTCGCTCCGAGACTTTAAGGTCTGCTGACCTGCGGGGACCCCTCCGAGAGCAAGAAAGGGGGCCGAGTGCCTGCTTCGCACGGTGAGGGCACTAGCCCTCTCCTTTGGCACAAGTGTAATTGCCCCCTTTCATGCTCTCGCCCCGCAGATCACCAGACCTCAAACTCTCTCCCCCGACCGCGCGGGCAGGTGTCACGTTTCACGTGAAACATCGCGATTTGCATCAACTCGCCCCCATGGTCTACAACTTGAGTTGCTTGTAGCTCAGTGGATAGAGCAGCTCTTTCGCGAAGGGCAGGTCACGGGTTCGAATCCCGTCAGGCCCACCGGGGGCGGGGAGGACACGTGCTCCTCGCCTCCACCAAACTCAGTCCGCTGTCCGACCTCCAGCCGGGCCGTCCCTGGGCCGTCCGACAACAGCCAGCGACGACCAACGACGACAGTTGACGGCAGATCTCCCCCAGGTCAGAGGGGGTCCGCGAGCCATCGCCGCAGGTCCCACACCCCGGACCTAAGTTGAGGAACTCCAGAGCTTCGGAGCAGGATGACGGCCATGACCTCTCCCGCGCGCCCCTTCCTCAACCGCCGTCTCGCCGAGTTCGGGACGACGATCTTCGCCGAGATGTCCGCCCTCGCCACGACGACCGGCTCGATCAACCTGGGCCAGGGCTTCCCCGACACGGACGGCCCCGAGGAGGTCCGGGAAGCGGCCGTGCGGGCTCTGCGGGACGGACACGGCAACCAGTACCCGCCGGGCCCGGGCGTGCCCGAGCTGCGCACGGCGATCGCCGACCACCAGCGCCGCCGGTACGGCCTCTCCTTCGACCCGGACACGGAGGTCCTGGTCACGGCGGGCGCCACGGAGGCCATCGCCGCCTCCCTGCTCGCCCTGCTCGAGCCCGGCGACGAGGTGATCGCCCTTGAGCCGTACTACGACTCCTACGCGGCCTGCATCGCGATGGCCGGCGCCACGCGCGTGCCGGTGACGCTGCGCCCCGACGCCGGGCAGGGGCGCTTCCTCCTCGACCTGGACGAGCTGCGCGGCGCGGTGACTGATCGCACGCGGCTGCTGCTGATCAACACCCCGCACAACCCGACCGGCACGGTCCTCACCCGCGAGGAGCTGACCGCGATCGCCGAGCTCGCCGTGGAACGGGACCTGCTCGTCGTCACGGACGAGGTGTACGAGCACCTGGTCTTCGACGAGGCCGCACACGTGCCGGCGGCGACGCTGCCCGGGATGCGGGAGCGCACGATCACGATCGGCTCGGCCGGCAAGACGTTCTCCTTCACCGGCTGGAAGGTCGGCTGGGTGACGGGGGCACCGGGCCTGGTGACGGCCGTACGGTCGGCGAAGCAGTTCCTGACGTATGTCGCCTCCGGGCCCTTCCAGTACGCGGTCGCCGAGGCTCTGCGCCTGCCGGACGCGTACTTCGACGGCTTCCGCGAAGACATGCGGGCCAAGCGGGACCTGCTGGCGGCGGGGCTGGCGGACGCGGGCTTCGGGGTGTTCAGGACGGCCGGCACGTACTTCATCACCACCGACATCCGCCCGCTCGGCGAGAGCGACGGTTTCGCCTTCTGCCGTTCGCTGCCGGAGCGCGCGGGCGTCGTCGCCATCCCGAACGCGGTCTTCTACGACCACCGCGACGCGGGCGCCCCGTTCGTCCGCTTCGCGTTCTGCAAGCGGACGGGGGTGCTGGAGGAGGCGGTGGGACGTCTGAAGGCGCTGGCGGGCTGACGACACGCCCCGGGCGCCGTCCACGAAAGGAGGGCGGGCGTTTCCCGGCAGTTCCGACCTGCGGACGTCGTCTTGCGTCAGCTGGGCAGGGGCGTCGTACTCGACCAGAACGCGGACCGCACGTTCGGCTCCGGCAGCGTCTGCCTCGAGTAGTCGGGGCCGTTCGGCTTGCTCGTCGGCTGAGCGACCTCGGACTTCTCTACGCACGGGGTGGTGACGCTCAGATGGGCCTGGCCGTTCGGCCCGATCAGAACCTCCAGCTGGAACCCGTCCCGAGTCTCGAAATTGGCTGCAAGGCCGTTCGGACTCGTGGCGACGAGCTGGTAGCCCCTGCTCTTCCAGTGGCGTTCCAGGACGCCGAGGAAGCTGCCGCGCCGTTCGGCGGAGATGACCGTCATGACGGAACGGTCACGGTCCACGTAGCAGTCACCCGGCATGGAGTACAGGTGCGTCCACTGAACCGGGGGCTTGATGGCCTCGAACGCCTCGTCCAGAATCGCGTCAGCCCTGTCGGCAGCCTCCTGCAGGTTCATCTTCGACCGACTTTCCTTGCTCGTTGACGCGCTGCCTGCCGCGCCGCATCCGGAAAGAACCAGCACCAGCGCGGCAGCCGCTGCAACCCTCGCCCTCATCGTGGCGTCTCCCTCACGACGTATCCCGGCTGCCCTGCGACGATGGCAGCGATGGGGACTGCTGCAGGATCAGGTGACAGCGGAGTTTATGCAGCCAGAGCTGCGGGTGGAGTCATGATGGTCTCGTACTCGACGGGGGTCAATCGGCCCAGGCGTCGTTGCCGCCGGCGCCGGTGGTAGGTCCGCTCGATCCAGGTGACGATCGCGATCCGCAACTCCTGGCGGGTGGCCCAGACGCGGCGGTCGAGGACGTTCTTCTGCAGCAGTGCGAAGAAGCTCTCCATTGCAGCGTTGTCGCCGGCGGCCCCGACCCGGCCCATGGAGCCGACCAGGCCGTGCCGGATGAGGACGGCGGCGACCTTGCGGGACCGGAATTGCGATCCGCGGTCGGAGTGCACGATGCATCCCGCAGCGGGGCCGCGGCGGGCGACGGCGGACTCCAGCGCGGCCACCGCGAGGCGGGACTTCATCCGGGCGTCGATGGAATAGCCCACGATGCGGCCGGAGTACACATCCTTGACCGCGCACAGATACAGCTTGCCCTCGCCGGTCGCGTGCTCGGTGATGTCCGTGAGCCACAACCGGTTCGGCCCGTCCGCGGTGAAGTGCCGCCGCACCAGGTCATCGTGGACCGGTGGCCCGGCTTTGGCATTCTTCCCGCGGCCCTTGCGCTTGCCGAAGGCACTCCACCAGCCGTTGTCCCGGCAGATCCGCCAGGCGGTCCGCTCGGCCATCGCCTCACCGGCAGCGCGTGCCTCGTCG
>NZ_JBIRUL010000066.1:0-4183 GCF_044335095.1 Streptomyces sp. NPDC020597
CTCCGCGAACCGCGCAGCGAACACCGGCGACACATCCAACAACTCCACCGCCATCCCCACCCACTGCCCACCCTGACCCGGAAACACGAACACCGGATCGGGGGAGGTGCCGGGGCTCTCCGCGAAGCCGCGGGCCGCGTTCGGGCAGCGTTCACCCCGGGCCAGGGCGCGCAGGCCGTCGACCAGGCCCGCCTGGTCCGTGCCGATGACCACGGCGCGCTCCTCCAGCGCGGCGCGACCCGTGGCGAGCGTGTGGGAGACGTCCACGGCGGAGAGGCCGGCGGACTCGATGCGGTCGAGCAGCCGCTGTGCCTGCTCCTTCAGCGCGGCCTCCGAGCGGGCCGACAGCATCCAGGGCAGGACGACAGCGGCCCCTTCCGCCTTGTCCGCCGCGCCGGCGTCCGTCGTCCCGGCGTCCGTCGTCCCGGCGGCTTCCGTCTGTTCGGCGACCGGAGCCTGCTCGAGGACGACGTGGGCGTTCGTGCCGCTGCCTCCGAAGGAAGAGACGCCGGCGCGGCGCGGCCGTCCGGTCTCCGGCCAGTCGGCCGCCTCGGTGAGCAGGCGCAGCGTTCCGGGGGACCAGTCGACGTGCGGGGTGAGCTCCTCCCCGTGGAGCGACTTGGGGGCGACGCCGTGCCGTAGCGACTCGACCATCTTGATGACGCCCACGACACCGGAAGCGGCCTGTGTGTGGCCCACGTTGGACTTCAGGGAACCGATCAGCAGCGGGGTGTCGGCGTCGCGTTCCTGACCGTAGGTCGCCTGCAGCGCCTGCGCCTCGATCGGGTCGCCGAGCTTCGTCCCCGTGCCGTGCGCCTCCACCACGTCCACGTCCGCCGCCGACAGACCCGCGTCCGCCAGCGCCGCACGGATCACCCGCTGCTGCGACGGACCGTTCGGCGCCGTCAACCCGTTCGACGCACCGTCCTGGTTGATCGCCGAACCCCGCACCACCGCCAGCACCTGATGACCCTGCGCCTGCGCGTCCGACAGCCGCTCCAGCAGCAGGACGCCGACGCCTTCGCCCCAGCCCGTGCCGTCGGCGCCGGCCGCGAAGGGCTTGCAGCGGCCGTCGGGGGCCAGGCCGCGCTGACGGCTGAACTCGATGAAGTTGCGCATGCTGGCCATGACGGTGACACCACCCGCGACCGCCATCGAGCACTCGCCGGAGCGCAGCGCACGGACCGCGAGATGGAGGGCGACCAGCGAGGAGGAGCACATCGTGTCGAGGCTGACGGCCGGTCCCTCGAACCCGAAGCTGTAGGAGATGCGCCCCGACAGCACGGCGGCGGATCCGCCGGTCAGCAGGTGTCCTTCGATCCCCTCGGGCGCGCGGGCGCCGTCGGGCGCGTAGGCCTGGTTGCTGGCGCCGACGAACACGCCGGTGGAGCTGCCGCGCAGCGTCGTGGGGTCGATGCCGGCCCGTTCGAACGCCTCCCAGGTGGTTTCCAGCAGCAGGCGCTGCTGCGGGTCCATGGCGGTCGCCTCACGCGGCGAGATCTCGAAGAACCCGGCGTCGAACTCGGCCGCGTCGTGCAGGAAGGCGCCCTGGCGGACGTAGCTGGTGCCGATGCGCTCCGGGTCGGGGTCGTACAGCGCCTCGATGTCCCAGCCACGGTCGGTCGGCAGGTCCGAGACGGTGTCGACGCCGTCGGCGACGATCCGCCACAGGTCCTCCGGGCTGCGCACTCCACCGGGCATGTGACAGGCGGTGGCCACGATGGCTATGGGCTCGTGCGCCCGCGTCTCCAGGTCGGTGAGCCTGTGACGGGTCTGTCGCAGGTCCGTGGTGACGCGCTTGAGGTAGTCCCGCAGCTTGTCCTCGGTGTTGTGCGTGTTGGCCATGCCAGTCAGCCCTTCGAGAATCGGGAAGTCGTGTCGGGGGTGCGCTCAGGAGATCCCGAGTTCCTTGTCGATCAGATCGAACATGTCCTGGTCGGAGGCGCCGACCAGTTCGTCGTCCACGGTCGTGGGGGTGGGTGCGCCGGTGGGCGCCGCCCAGGAGTCGAGCAGGCCGCGCAGCGCCGCGGCGAGCTCCTCCCTCGCGACCGGGTCCGAGGTGGCGCGGTAGGCCGCCTCGATCCCCTTCAGCCGGGGGTCGAGCGCGCTGTCGCGGTCGTCCTCGGGGAAGAGTTCCTCGCCCAGATGGTCGGCGAGGGCCTGTGGCGTCGGGTGGTCGAAGACGAGCGTCGCGGAGAGCTTGGCGCCGAGTGCGGAACCGAGCCGGTTGCGCAGTTCGACGGCGGTCAGGGAATCGAATCCCATGTCCCGGAAGGCCCGGCCGGGCTTGACCACGTCGGCGGCTGCGGAGCCGAGGACCGCGCCCACGTGCGTACGGACCAGCTCGGCGAGCCGGCGCTTGCGCTTGGCGGCAGGCAGCGCGGCCAGTTCGCCACGGAGCCCGTCGGCCACCGTGCTCGCGTCCGCCGTGTGCCCGGCGGCCCCTTCGGCGTCCTGCGCGGCCCGCAGGGCCTGGACATCCGGGATCTCGTCGATCAGCGGGCGGTGCCCGTGGGCGCAGTACGCGGGCACGAACCGGTCCCAGCGGATGTCCGCCACGACGACGGTGGTCTCGTCGGCCGCCACCGATTCGCGCAGGGCGCGCACGGCGAGCGCCGGCTCCATCGCGGGCACTCCGCGGCGCGTCAGCTGCTCGCCGACCTCGGCGTCGACCATGCCGCCGCCGGCCCAGGCGCCCCAGGCGACGGACGTGGCGGGCAGACCGGCGGCGCGGCGCCGTTCGGCGAGCGCGTCGAGGTGGGCGTTGGCGGCCGCGTACGGCCCCTGGCCGCCGTTGCCCCAGACGCCGGCTCCGGAGGAGAAGAGCACGAAAGCGTCCAACGGGCGTGCGCCCAGCAGCTCGTGCAGGTTCTCGGCGCCCACGACCTTGGCGTGCATCAGCTCGACGGCCTCGGCGGCGTCGATCTCCGTGAGCGGCCGTGCCCGGTCGACGGCGCCCGCGGTGTGGACGACCGCGGTCAGGGGGGTCTCCTCCGGGATGCCCCGTATGACCGCGGCCAGCCGGCCGCGGTCGGCCACGTCGCAGGCGGCGACGGTCACCGAGCATCCGAGGTCGGTCAGTTCGCGCTCCAGCTCCGCCGCCCCCGGCGCGTCGGGACCGCGCCGGCTGGTCAGCACCAGGTGTTCGGCGCCCTCGCGGGCGAGATCCCTGGCCACATGGGCGCCGAGTGCGCCGGTGCCACCGGTGACGAGTACGGCGCCTCGCGGCTTCCACACCGGCGCCTCGGGGGAGCCGGCGAGCGGTGAACGCACCATCCTCCGCACGTGCACGCCCCGCTGTCCGGTCCGGAGCGCGAACTCGTTCTCTCCGCCGGGCGCATCGCCTGCCGCGAGCAGCGCGGGCAGCTGCGCAGCCAGTTCGGCGCCGCCGTCCGCCGGGAGGTCCACCAGTCCGCCGGACCGCTCGGGATCGTCCAGCGCGGCCACCCGGAGCAGACCCCACGCGGCGGCCTGGCCCGCGACCGGCTCGTCCTCGCCGTCGACGGCGACGGCTCCGCACGTCAGTGACCACAGTCCGGCGTGGATCGCGTTGTCCGCGAGAGCCTGGCTCAAGGCCATGGAGCCGAGCACTCCCCTGGTGACGCCCGGGCTGCGCTCGTCCGGTGTGTCATCCAGCGCCAGCAGCGACAGCACGCCGGCGGGGCCGTCCCCCGGTTTCACGGCGTCCTCCAGCAGTTCGGCGACGACCGTCCGGTCCGCCCGCTCCGGCACGACCACCGGGACGACTCGCGTGGCTTCCTCCAGAACGCGTCGCGTCCGGACCGTCACGTCGTCGTTCGACAGCTTTTCGGGGATGACGAGGAGCCAGGTCCCGTCGAGCGCAGCCCCTTCGGCGAGCCGGTGGGGCCGCCACACCACCCGATAACGCCAGCTGTCCAGCTTCGCCCGGCCCTGCCGTCCCCGACGCCAGGCCGACAACGCCGGCAGGACATCGCCCAGCCCCCCGGTCCCGTCCAACCCCAGCGTGCCCGCGAAACCCTCAGCGTCGCCGTCCTCGACGATCCGCCAGAACTCCTCCTGCGCCGGATCCAACCCGGCCTGCACCCTGGGCATGTCCAGCCAGTAGCGGCTGCGCTGGAACGCATACGTCGGCAACTCCACCCGACACGGCGACAACCCCTCGAACACCGGCCCCCAGTCAACCCCCACACCCCCCGCCCAC
>NZ_JBIRUL010000067.1:0-4068 GCF_044335095.1 Streptomyces sp. NPDC020597
GAGACGACACCCACCTGGCGAGGATCATACTCGGGCGTAAACGGCAATCTGCCCACTTCAAACGCCCTCTCAGATGCGTTGCGCGGTCAACTTTTTGCCATCTGCCCCAAGGATCAGAATGTTCCTGGCGATGCCATCCCGGCCATGGTCACCATCCCACCACTCAACGAAGCTGTGGGCGAGCGTTTCAGATTCAGACTTTCCGGACCCCGCCGGGTAGTCCGTGCTTATTTCAACGTCATAGTCGTGTTCGGTCAGTTGGACTGCAATCAGCGCGCGGGTGTGGTCGACTTGCTGCCCTTCGCCCTTGGCGCGAGCCCAGGTACGGAACTGCTCCAAGAGCTTCGCGTCCGGGGTCCGTTTGGTCACAGGACCGGTGGGTATCTGCTCAGGGGCGTTGGCGACGCCGTTGAGGCAACCCTGAACCCAGGCGCCACGATCCACCTCGGCAGCACTGCCGGCCCCCAGGGCCCGCCGCGTGCAGCCGCCCCACACGGTCTCGCGCACGGCCGCACCCTTGCCCGAAGAGTCATAAACCGCCTTGCCCACGGTGTATCCGGCGCGGTAGGCAGCTACATACGCAGGCATGGCGGTCGAGCGGGACTCAGGCGCAGGCTTGTTGCTGCCGCAACCGGCGAGGCCGATTAACGTGGCGACAGTGATGCCGAGTACACGGTTTGAGCGGTGATTCATTACTCCCCCTGAGTACGGTCTGCTACCCAGTAGGAGCGTATCCCGGACTCGTTGGTTCGCAGGGCGCACGATCATTGACCGGAAAGCGATGGCCAAGGGTTAGTGATCACGGATACGGTCCTGGGCTAGACCACAGCGGACTTTGTGCCAAGAGCACGACCGCTGAACTATGTTTTGGGGGAAGCAAGTTCATGAGGTTCAGTCATGCCCTGCCGATGGCCTTGATTGCTGCCGTAGCAATGTTAGCCACCGCAACACCAGCCATCGCTCAACCAGAACCATCGGCCAGCGCGTCGTCATCCGCGGCCCCACAGCCCGGCCCGAGCAACGGCCAGCCGACAGGGAAGACACCCTCGGCCAGTGACCAGCCCACAGCGCCACGCTCCGCGAGCGGACAACCACCAGCAGCGCCGTCGGACAGCGAGCAGCCAACGCCGACCCCATCCGATCCCGGGCAGGCGACGAAGGCGCCGTCAGAGGTAGCCCAGCCACCAACAAGATCCTTTGACCCAGCTCTGCCCCCCCCGCCCCGATGGACCCTCCGCTGTCTGGTGACGCTGCTGCGCTCGATACCTACTGGTCCCCTGAACGCATGGCACAAGCGGTCCCCGTCGAAGAGCAGGAGGTGCGTGAGGCCCAACTGTCCCTCGATGAGAGAGCCCAGATAGCGCGTTCTCCCTCCCATCCCTTCGAGGGCATCAAGGAGGTCGGCACCTTCTACTGGAGCGAAACCGATGAGGAAGGGAACCTGTACTACCGCTTCTGTGGGGGCACGGTGGTCACCTCGCCTGGGAAGAACCTCATAGCCACGGCAGCCCACTGCTTTGACGACAAAGACCAGCAAAAGGCTATGGTCTTCGTGCCCAAGCACAGCAAGACCAACCCCAAGCCGTATGGCGTCTACCCCATCCAGAAGGGGCAGATCTACGCCGACCCGCGCTACATGAAGAAGGGAGGCGACAAGGCCTACACCAGTCTGGACTTCGCCATTCTGAAAACCAGTGCGCGCTCCGACGGTAAGCTCGTCCAGGATGTCGTCGGATCGATTCCGCTGGGCATCAACCTCGGATTCGATCATCCGAAGACCCGCGTCCTCGGCTACCCGGGATTCGAGTCGAACCAGAACCCGCTCGACTGCGAAACGTCGATAAAGAAGTTCACCACCGGTGACCAAGATGGCTGGAAGGGCGGTACCTTCGTCGAGATCAACTGCGATGGGTATGTCTCCGGCACTTCGGGTGGCCCCTTCATCACCGCCGGATCCGAAGCCCCCCGCCTGGTGGGTGTAACCGGAGGATGGAAGACCGGTGGTCACAGCGCCAACACCTCGTACTCCTCCTACTTCGGCAACGAAATCAAGCGGATCTACGATGCCGCGGTTTCGGGGAAAATACCTGCCCCTGTAGTCCTGCCGGACGCTGAGATGTGGAAGCACGCCAAGGACATCCAGTCCGGCTACTTCACGCTAAACGGTCCTGTAGAGAATGACAGTATGGACATGTTCGTCATGTGGACGGACGGCGAGCTCTCCCTCTACCGCGGCGCCGGCAAGGAACTGAACTACTTCGACATGGAGTTCAGGATCCAGAAGCCCAGCAAGTACTGGGCCACGAACGCCAAGCAAGTCGTCGCGGGGGACTTTACCGGAGACAACGGGTCGGACCTCATCGTCCGATGGGTCGACGGGGAGGTCACCCTCTACCCCTCGGTGGACGAGAAGGGCTTCCATGGCGAGAAGCAGCTCGTACCCCCCAACGAGACCTGGGGTAAGTACGCCATTGCCCTCACCGCAGGACGATTCGGCGGCAACCAGTGGCAGGACGACCTCGTCGTCCGGTGGAACGATGGGGAGCTGACGGTTTACCAGAACACCGGCGACAAGCTGGGCAAGGAAATCAAGGTCCTCGCCCCCAATGACCAGTGGACGAAGGCCTTCGAGTTGGGCTCCGGCGACTACACACACGGTGACGTTTGGGACCTGGTCGTGCGCTGGGAAGACGGCAGGGTCACCTGCTTCGGCGATTTCACCGGCAGCAGCCTCGGCACCCAGCACCAGTGGCAGCCCCCGAACAAGACGTGGACCCACGCCATGATAGTCACAGGTGGAGATCACTCCGACAACCCGTGGCCCGACGACACTCTCGTCCGCTGGTCGGACGGCGAACTAAGCCTTTACACCGACGGTGATGAAAACGGAGTGGGCCGAGAGAACCAACTCGTCGCCCCGACACCGTAAGAACCTCGGCACAGGAGACGAGCACTCGGCCAGCGGGAGGAACTCCGGAAAGGCGCTCTGCGCCGGTGGGTGGTCGGCAATTATGCGTCACAAAGCCATGGTGAACTGTCTGGCAAGTGACGGCCGGAATTGGGTGGCCGAAGGCCCATTTGTGTACCGAGGCAATACCGCCATCGCCACATGTGGAACAGCCAAGCACACATACGTCCATGCGATCGGTCGCCCGAGAGGGTGGCTGTGCCTTAGTGCGGAGGCAACGCTGAGCCGCAGTATGTCGTGGAACATCCCGTCCTTCTGCGTTCCTTATGCGTCGCCATTTGCGTCGACCGAGGGGTTACAGGGCCCCTTCCATGTAATCCGAGGATGAAAGCGAGGAAATATGCGTTCTCTCAGGACAGCCGTCGTTGCTAGTTTTACCGGAGTAGCGTTAGCATCGGGAATATTCGCAGCAACATCGGCTGAAGCGACATCTGCGGCGATTACCCCAGCGGCGGCAGCCAGCGCAGACTGCAGGGTGTGGACGAGCGGCCAGACCGGAAACGTCAATTGCACGGGCGGTGGCATCAAAAGGCACCGCGCAATCGTCACCTGCATGAGCCGAGACGGCGGCGGCCTCAGGTGGGAGGTCAAGGGCGACTGGCATTACGGCGGGCATACCTCGTCTGCGTCCTGCGCCGTCAACCGAGATGCCGTGGTGGCTTCTGTCCGCGTTGAACGCTCGCTTCGCGGCTGAGGCGTCTTGGCAAGACGACGAGTAGGCCGAGCTGAGGAAATGAAGCACTTTAACTGATACGCGACGTCCGACGTCGAATGATGTCAGGAACTGATCACTTGGCTCGGTAACCGCAGTACACCAAAGCGGCCTTCGTCTGAACATGCGCTTTGACCAATGGTCACACACGTTCAGCACGAAGGCCGTGCGGATTCTTGTGGAGGCTTCGGATTGCGGGCCTCGAAGGCGATTTGCAAGCGCAGTTGGCACGTCACGTGGTAGGCGTGAGCGGTGATTGGTCGCCTGCCGCTCGACGAGCAGCTCGCTGCTTGAAGTCGCGGGAGGTAGGTGGCCCTGAGAGGGCGTTTGAAGTGGGCAGATTGCCGTTTACGCCCTAGTATGATCCTCGCCGGGTGGGTGTCGTCTT
>NZ_JBIRUL010000068.1:0-3617 GCF_044335095.1 Streptomyces sp. NPDC020597
GCGAACCGCGCAGCGAACACCGGCGACACATCCAACAACTCCACCGCCATCCCCACCCACTGCCCACCCTGACCCGGAAACACGAACACCGGATCAACGGTGTCGCCCGCACGCCGGGCGGCGCCCCTCGCGACGGCGGAGCCGGACGTCGTGCCGGTCAGACCGCGCAGTGAGGCGACGAGGGCGTCGCGGTCCGCGCCGACGACGACGGCACGCTGCTCCAGCGCGGCACGGCCGGTCAGGAGGGAGTACGCGATGTCGACGGGGTCGGTGTTCGAACTCTCGAGACGGGTCAGCAGCCGCTCGGCCTGGGCGCGCAGCGCGGTGTCCGAGCGTGCGGACAGCAGCCACGGCACGACCGTGCGGGACGGGCCGGCGGCGAGCGCTGCGGGCTCCTCCACGGCGATCGGCGGCTCGGGCTCTTCGAGGATGACGTGGGCGTTGGTGCCGCTGACTCCGAAGGAGGAGACACCGGCCCGGCGGGGCCTGCCGTTCCGTTCCCAGGGGCGGCTCTGCGCGAGGATCTCGACCCGTCCAGCCGACCAGTCGACGATCGGGGAGACCTCCTCGGCGTGCAGGGACTTGGGCAGGGTGGCGTGACGCATGGCCTGCACCATCTTGATGATCCCTGCCATGCCCGAAGCGGCCTGCGTGTGACCGATGTTGGACTTCACGGACCCGAGCCACAGCGGGCGGTCGCCGTCGCGTTCCTGACCGTAGGTCGCCAGCAGCGCCTGCGCCTCGATCGGGTCGCCGAGCCTCGTCCCCGTGCCGTGCGCCTCCACCACGTCCACGTCCGCCGCCGACAGACCCGCGTCCGCCAGCGCCGCACGGATCACCCGCTGCTGCGCAAGACCGCTCGGCGCCGTCAACCCGTTCGACGCACCGTCCTGGTTGATCGCCGAACCCCGCACCACCGCCAGCACCTGATGACCCTGCGCCTGCGCGTCCGACAACCGCTCCAGCAGCAGCACACCCACACCCTCGGCCATACCCATGCCGTCGGCTTCGGCGCCGAACGCCTTGCAGCGGCCGTCGACGGCCAGGCCGCGCTGACGGCTGAAGCCGACCAGGCCGATCGGCTCGCCCATGACGGCGGCGCCGCCGGTCAGTGCGAGGGAGCACTCGCCCGAACGAAGCGAACGCATGGCCTGGTGCATGGCGACGAGCGCGGACGAGCATCCGGTGTCCATCGTCACGGCCGGCCCTTCGAGGCCCAGTGTGTAAGAGATACGGCCGGAGGCGATGCTGGTGACGGTGCCGGTGATGAGGTGCCCTTCGAGCCCCTCCGGCACTTCCCCGCTCGCTCCGTAGCCCTGGTGGGACACGCCGACGAAGACCCCGGTGTCGCTGCCGCGCAGGCTGTCGGGCGCGATGCCGGCCCGCTCCAGGGTCTCCCAGGCGGTCTCCAGCAGCAGTCGCTGCTGCGGGTCCATCGCGGTCGCCTCACGCGGCGAGATCCCGAAGAAGGCCGCGTCGAACTCGGCCGCGTCGTGCAGGAATCCGCCGTCGCGGGCGTAGGTGGTGCCCGCTCGGTCCGGATCGGGGTCGTACAGGTTCTCCACGTCCCAGCCGCGGTCGGCGGGCAGGGACGAGATGGCGTCGGTCTCGTCGAGGACGAGTCGCCAGAAGTCGTCCGGTGAGTGGGCCCCGCCGGGGAAGCGGCAGCCCATGGAGACGATGGCGATCGGTTCGTCCTCACCGGCCGGGCGGGCCGCCGGAACGGCCGGCAGCGTGGTGGACGGCTGCTCGGCGGAGTCGTCGACGAGCTGTCCGCGCAGCTGCCGCGCGAGGTCGCGGATATTGGGGTGGTCGAAGGCGATCGCGGCGGGCAGCGTGAGGCCGGTCGCCTCGTTGAGCCGGTTGCGCAGTTCGACCG
The DNA here is from genome assembly GCF_044335095.1 of Streptomyces sp. NPDC020597. Classification (NCBI taxonomy): domain Bacteria; kingdom Bacillati; phylum Actinomycetota; class Actinomycetes; order Kitasatosporales; family Streptomycetaceae; genus Streptomyces; species Streptomyces sp. NPDC020597. The sequence goes on from NZ_JBIRUL010000068.1 coordinate 1,880, forward strand.
CGGTGAGGGAGTCGAAGCCGAGTTCGCGGAACGCACGTGTGGCGGCGATGTCGCTGCCGTCCGCGTGGCCGAGGACTGCGGCGACCTGGGTGCGGACCAGGTCGGTCAGCGTCCGGTCGCGTTCGGCGGAGCTCTGGCCTGCGAGTTCCGCACGCAGGCCGCCGCCGCGTTCCGAGGCGCGGTCGAGAACGGCCTCGTCGGCCCGCATCGCGGCCGCCACCTCGGGAACCTCGTGCAGCAGCGGGCGGGAGTGTGCGGCCGTGAAGACGGGGACGAAGCGCTCCCAGTCGATGTCGGCGACGGCGAGGAAGGTCTCGTCGTGATCGAGTGCCTGCTCGAGGCCTGCGACGGCGAGCTCGGCGTCCATGAAGGGGATGCCGCGCCAGCGCAGTTGCTCCCGGACGACGTTGACGGCCATGCCTCCGCCCTCCGGGCTCCAGATGCCCCAGGCGAGGGACGTGCCGGTCAGCCCGCGCGCTCTGCGATGGTCGGCGAGAGCGTCGACGTAGGCGTTGGAGGCCGAGTAGGCGCCGTGGTCGCCGCTGCCCCAGGTGCCGGCGACGGAGGAGTACAGGACGAAGGCGTCCAGCCGGTCGTGGTCGAAGAGTTCGTCGAGGTTGACGGCTCCGAGCAGCTTGGCGCGGGCGCCCTCGGCGAAGAACTCGAGGTCGGTGTCGGCGAGGGAGGCGAGCATGCCGACGCCCGCGGTGTGCACGACGGTGCGGATCGGGGTGCCGCCGGACTCCACCTGCTCGACGAGACGGTGCAGCGCTTCCCGGTCGGCGACGTCGCACGCGGCGATGGTCACCCGGCAGCCCAGCTCGGTCAGTTCCTGCCGCAGCGCCTCCGCGCCCGGCGCCTGGTCGCCGTGACGGCTCGTCAGCACCAGGTGCTCGGCGCCCTTGCGGGCGAGCAGTCGAGCCGTGTGGGCGCCGAGACCGCCGGTGCCTCCGGTGATCAGCGCGCCGCCGCTGGTGCTCCAGGGACGCGATGCGCTTCGGCCGGACAGGGGGGTGCGGACGAGCCGTCGGATGTGGGCAGCCGATCCGCGCAGGGCGATCTGGTCCTCGTCGTCCCCTGAGGCGAGGACGGCGACCAGGCCGCGGGCGGCGTCGGGGTCGGGTGCGGAGGGGAGGTCGACGAGGCCTCCCCAGCGCCGCGGCTGCTCCAGGGCGACCACCCGGCCGAATCCCCAGAGCGCGCCCTGTATCGGGTGGCTGACCGTGTCCCCGTCACCGGTGCTGACGGCTTCGCTGGTCAGGAACCACGTCCTGGCCTGGATGCCGGCGTCCAGCATGCCCTGGACCAGGACCAGCGAGGACATCAGGCCGACGGTCGCACCCGAGTGATCCGGGGCGAGACGCTCGTCGAGGGCCAGCAGGGACACGACGCCCCGCACGGAGTCGGTGTCGGTCCCGGCGTCGGTCCCGGCCACGGTGGCGGTGAGGCGCGCGGCGACGCGGGCGCGGTCCAGCTCGTCGGCGGCCATCGCGAAGGGCACGGTGGTCGCGCCCGCCTCGCTCAGGGCGTCGGCGACGGCCGCGGCCAGCGGCGACCCGACATGGTCTTCGGGGATGACGAGGAGCCAGGTCCCGTCGAGCGCAGCCCCTTCGGCGAGCCGGTGGGGCCGCCACACCACCCGGTAACGCCAGCTGTCCAGCTTCGCCCGGCCCTGCCGTCCCCGACGCCAGGCCGACAACGCCGGCAGGACATCGCCCAGCCCCCCGGTCCCGTCCAA
>NZ_JBIRUL010000069.1:0-3597 GCF_044335095.1 Streptomyces sp. NPDC020597
AACCCGACGCCACCCACTCACCCGCCACACCCACCGACCGGCACTCGAACACCGACCGCGACCGCCACAACGACCACGCCACATCCACCACGTCGGCCTCCGCGGACTCCAGGTGCGTGGTCAGTCGCCGGACCTGCGCGGCCAGCGCCTCTTCCGAGCGGGCTGAGGTGAGGAGAGGCACGACCGCCCGGCCGTGCGCCGGATTCCGCTCGACAGGCTCGGAAGCGGCGTCCGCTGCGTCCTGGGACGGCGCTTCGAGGACGACGTGGGCGTTGGTGCCGCTGATGCCGAACGACGACACCGCCGCCCGCCGCGGCCGGCCGTCGGTCTTCTCCCACACCCGGGCCTGCCCGAGCAACTCCACCGCACCCGACGACCAGTCGACGATCGGGGAAGGCTGGTCGCCTCTCAGCGACCTGGGCAGGGTGGCGTGACGCATGGCCTGCACCATCTTGATGATCCCGGCCATGCCCGAAGCGGCCTGCGTGTGACCGATGTTGGACTTCACGGATCCGAGCCACAGCGGGCGGTCGCCGTCGCGTTCCTGACCGTAGGTCGCCAGCAGCGCCTGCGCCTCGATCGGGTCGCCGAGCTTCGTCCCCGTGCCGTGCGCCTCCACCACGTCCACGTCCGCCGCCGACAGACCCGCGTCCGCCAGCGCCGCACGGATCACCCGCTGCTGCGACGGACCGTTCGGCGCCGTCAACCCGTTCGACGCACCGTCCTGGTTGATCGCCGAACCCCGCACCACCGCCAGCACCTGATGACCCTGCGCCTGCGCGTCCGACAACCGCTCCAGCAGCAGCACACCCACACCCTCGGACAGGGCGAATCCGTCCGCGTCGGCGGCGAACGGCTTGCAGCGGCCGTCGGGGGCGAGGGCGCGCTGGCGACTGAAGGCGACGAACGCCCCGGGGCCCGACATCACGGTGGCGGCCCCCGCCACCGCCAGACGGCACTCGCCGGCGCGCAGCGCGCGCACCGCCAGGTGCAGGGCGACCAGGGAGGAGGAGCAGGCCGTGTCGACGGTGACCGCCGGCCCCTCAAGTCCCAGCGCGTAGGCGATGCGCCCGGACGCCACACTGGCTGCCGCTCCGGTAGCGAGGTATCCCTCGTTGTCCCCGGAGGCCGCGCGCAGCCGAGCGGCGTATTCCTGGTCGGTCAGGCCGACGTACACGCCGGTCGAGCTGCCCCGCAGCGTCTTGGGGTCGATGCCGGCCCGCTCCAGGGTCTCCCAGGTGGTCTCCAGCAGCAGTCGCTGCTGCGGGTCCATCGCGGTCGCCTCACGCGGTGAGATCCCGAAGAAGGCCGCGTCGAATTCGGCGGCGTCGTCGAGGAATCCGCTCTCCCGGACGTAGCTGGCGCCGAGGCGGTCGGGGTCGGCGTCGTAGAGGGCGTCGAGGTCCCAGCCGCGGTCGGTGGGCAGCGGGGAGATGACATCCATGCCGTCGGCCACGAGACGCCAGAGATCCTCGGGGGCGCGGACGCCGCCCGGAAAGCGGCACCCCATCGACACGATCGCGATCGGCTCGTCGGCGGCCGTCGGAGCGACCGCGCCCGCCCGGTCCGTGGCGGGCCGCGCGTCCGCGCGCCCGCCGCCGAAGGCCAGGTCGTCGAGGCGGTCGGCGAGCGCGGAGATGCTGGGGTGGTCGAAGACGACGGTGGTGGGCAGCTTCAGGCCGGTGGCACGGTGCAGTCGGTCGCGCAGCGCCACGGCGGTGAGGGAGTCGAAGCCGAGCTCCTTGAAGGCCGCGTGGACGCTGATCGCTTCCGCGTTCGCGTGGCCCAGCGCCGTGGCCACATGGGCGCCGATCAGGGCGCGCAGTGCGGCGGTCCGCCGCTCGGGCTCGAGATCGGCCATCTCACGCAGCACGGCGGAGACGTCGTCGCCCTGGGGGGCCCCGGCCGCCGTGTCCATCGTCTCGACGCCGGCGGGAGAGAGCTCCGAGAGGAGGGCGCTGCCGCGTACGGACGTGAAGACCTCGGCGAACCGGTGCCAGTCGACGTCGGCGACCGCGACGACGGTGTCCTCGTGGTCGAGGGCTTGCTGAAGGCCGGTGATCGCGCGGGCCGGCTCGATGACGGGGACGCCGCGACGGCGCAGGTCGTGCTGGACGGACTCGGCGATCATGCCGCCGCCGGCCCAGGGTCCCCAGGCGACGCTGAGCACGGGCGCGCCGTCGGCGCGCCGGCGTTCGGCACGGGCGTCGAGGATCGCGTTCGCGGCGCCGTAGGCGGCGTGGTCGGCGACCCCCCAGGTGCCGGAGATCGAGGAGAAGTAGACGACGGCGTCGAGTTCGGCCGTGTCCAGGACCTCGTCGAGGTGGGCGGCGCCGAGAACCTTGCCGGACAGCGTCGCGGCGAGGTCGTCGACGTCGGTCTCCGTGATCGGGCCGAGGACGCTGACGCCGGCCGCGTGGACGACCGAGCGCACCGGAGTGCCGCTCGCGGCAAGTCCGTCGACCAGGTCGGCGAGCGCCTCACGGTCCGCGGTGTCACAGGCGGCGACGGTGATCCGGGTGCCCTGGTGCGCGCATTCGTCCCGCAGGCCGGCGATGAGCGAGTCGTCGCCACGGCGGCCGGTCAGGACGAGGTGTTCGGCTCCGCGGGCGGCCAGCCAGCGGGCGACATGGGCGCCGAGCGCGCCGGTTCCCCCGGTGACGAGGACGGTGCCGCGCGGGCGCCAGTCACGCGGCGCCGGCTTGCCGCGGGTGGCGGCGTGGACGAGTCTGCGGCCGTACGTCCTGCCGTCGCGGACGGCCACCTGGTCCTCCGCGACGCCTGCGGTGACGGCGTCCACCAGCAGCCCCGCGAGGCCGTTCGCCCCGGCCTGCGGCAGGTCGACGAGTCCGCCCCAGCGCTTGGGGTGTTCCAGGGCGGCGGTCCGGCCGAGGCCCCAGACGCCGGCCTGCCCGGGCGCCGCCGGCCCGTCGTCGTCGCCGACGCCCACGGCGCCCCGGGTCACACACCACAGCGGTGCGTCGATGTCCACGTCACCGAGGGCCTGCAGGAGGGTGAGGGTGCCGGAGAGCCCGAGCGGCACCGCCGGCTGCCGGGGGTGCGGCCGCTCGTCGAGCGCCAGCAGCGACAGCACTCCGGCGAACGCCTCGGCGGTGTGCAGCAGTTCCCCGAGCGCCGTGCGGTCCAGCCGGGCGGCGTCGACGGCGGCGACGACAGCGCGGGCTCCGCGCGCTTCCAGTTCCGCCCGCACGTCGGTGATCAGGTGGTCGTCTTCCATCGGCTCGGGGGCGACGATCAGCCAGGTCCCTCCGGTGGCGGCGGGGGCGGTCGCGGTCAGCGGCCTCCACTCCACCCGGTGCCGCCATCCGTCGACCAGTCCTCGCTCGCGGTGTGCGGTGCGCCAGGCGGCGAGAGCCGGCACGACGCTCTCCAACCCCTCCTGCACACCGAGCGTGCCCGCGAGCCCTTCGAGGTCGCCGTCCTCGACGGTCCGCCAGAACTCCTCCTCCACCGGATCCGATCCCACCACCGGCTTCGGCGCGTCCAGCCAGTAGCGGCTGCGCTGGAACGCATACGTCGGCAACTCCACCCGACACGGCGACAACCCCTCGAACACCGGCCCCCAGTCAACCCCCA
>NZ_JBIRUL010000070.1:0-2555 GCF_044335095.1 Streptomyces sp. NPDC020597
GCGCCCAGCGCGTGCAGCGGGGCCTCGCGGTAGAGGTCCAGAGCCTCTTCGGGGGTGATCCGCCCACCGGCGGCGGCACGGTCGAGGACGGACTGGAGGCGATGTTGCGGGGGTCGGGACATGGTGGTGGCCGGGCCTTTCCGGTGGCGTGTGGCGTTCAGGGGGCAGTGGGTTCGAGCAGCCGGACGGTGACGTCGGGCGGGAAGCCCTCGTCGCCGCCGCCCACCCGGCGTGCGAATTCGGCGATGCCGGCGAGCTGTTCCCCGCCGAGACTGAAGTCGAGGGCCGTGGTGTAGTAGCGCTCGAGCGTCGCGGCGTCGAACTCCTCCCACTGCGCGGCCTGTTCGCAGACCTTCGCCATCTCGGCCAGGGACAGGTCCCGTGAGGCCAGCAGATCGGCGTGGACCTGGCGCACCAGCGCGGGTTCGCGGGCCAGGAAGTCGCGGCGCGCGGCGAACACGGCGAACACGAAGGGCAGTCCCGTCCAGTCCTTCCACATCCGGCCCAGGTCGTGCACCTCCAGGCCCATCCGGGGCGCCTCGTGCAGGGCCGCACGCAGGGCGGCGTCGCCGATGATCACCGCGGCCTTCGCCTCGGACATCATGGTGCGCAGGTCCGGCGGGCACACGAAGTACTCGGGGTTCACCCCGACGCGCTCGGCCAGCAGCAGCTGCGCCAGACGAACCGACGTGCGGCTCGTCGACCCCAGCGCCACCGGCTGCCCGTCCAGCTCCTCGAGCGGCACCTGGCTGACGATCAGGCAGGACATGACATCGCCGTCGCTGCCGACCGCGATGTCCGGCAGGGCGACCAGGTCGTCCGCATGCCGCAGGAACTCCATCAGGCTGATCGGTCCCATGTCCAGATCGCCCGAGGCGAGCGCGTCGTTGAGGCCGTCCGGCGTGTCGGTGTGCAGATCCATGTCGAGGAGGGACCCGGTGCGGGCGAGTCCCCAGAACAGCGGCAGGCAGTTGAGGAACTGTATGTGGCCCACGCGGGGCCGGCGCCGGCGCACAGGCGTCGACCGCGCTGTGTCGGGCGCGAGTTGCTGGGTCATGGTGCACAACTCCCGGAACGGGTCGAGGGGGAGGGACAGGGAAACGCCGTCAGGCCCGGGGGACCGCGGCGGTGAAGTGCTCGTTCAGCACGGCCAGCACCTCGGCCGGGCGTTCCGAGAGGAAGAAGTGCCCGCCGGAGAAGACCCGCAGCTCCGTCCCGGCGCCGGTGTGCTCAGCCCAGGCGCGGGCTTCCTCCAGCGACGTACGTGGGTCGGCGTCGCCGGTCAGGACGGTCACCGGACAGCGCACCGTCGCCCCGGGCTCACAGCGGTACGTCTCCACGGCCCGGTAGTCGCTGCGGATCGCGGGCAGCACCATGCGCAGCACCTCCTCGTCCTGGAGGACCTGGGCGTCGGTGCCGGCCAGCGCGCGCAGCTCGGCGATCACACCGTCGTCGTCGCGCATGTGCACGCTCTCGTTCCGCACCCGCGAAGGGGCGCGGCGCCCGGAGGCGAACAGCCGGACGGGGCTCGGCCCGGTGCGTTCCATGCGGCGCGCCACCTCGAAGGCGACCAAGGCGCCCATGCTGTGACCGAAGAAGGTCATGGGACGGTCGTCGTCCCACTGCGCGAGGACCGCGCAGATCTCGTCGGCGAGTGCGGCGATCGAGGCGGGGCCCGGTTCGTGCCGGCGGTCCTGACGGCCGGGGTACTGGATGGCGGCGACATCGACGCCGGGGCTGAGCGCTGCGGCGACCGGCACGTAGAAGCTGGCCGAACCGCCGGCGTGCGGGAAGCAGACCAGCCGCTCGGCCGCGTCGGAGGAGGGCCGGAACCTGCGGACCCACAGGTTGTCGGTGGTGGAACTCATCGGACGTGTGTCCTTCCCGTGTCGGTGTTGCGGCCCGGCGATGGGGTGGCCGGGGCCGTCCGGTGCTGACGGCCCCGGCCACCGCCCGGTGGGTGCGGCCACCGGGCGGTGCGGCCCGGCCGCTCCGGGGCCGGGTGCGAGGACGAGGGCTCAGTCGGCGGCCTCGGGGCCGTACACCTCGACGCCGTCGGAGACACGGCGCACGTGAATGCATTCGCCGGGGCACTCCTTGACGGAGTCGACCACGTCGGTGAGCAGATCCAGGGCGAAGCGCGTCGTCGCTCCCGGAGCCTGGAGCAGTTCGTCCTGCTCGCTCTTGACGTAGGCGAGCCCGTCGACGTCCAGTTCGAACACCTCGGGGACGTACTGGGCACAGATCCCGTCGCCGGTGCACAGGTCCTGGTCGATCCAGACTTCCAGGTCCTCGTCATTCGTCGTCCGTGGGGACATAAACACCTGCCTGGCCATGTCGTCGTGGTGTGGACACGGTGCGCGGACATCTGCTCGACACCGAGCGGAGCACGCACCGCACACATGGGGGAGTCGTGCACGCGGTGCACGAAGGGCCCGGCCGCTGCGGCCGGGCCGGCGGGTCACACCCGCATGGGCTGCGGCGACTCGCGCAGTGCCGGGTCGGGGCCGTCGTACTCCCGGATGATCTCGTAGCGGGTGTTGCGCTCCACGGGG
>NZ_JBIRUL010000071.1:0-2365 GCF_044335095.1 Streptomyces sp. NPDC020597
ACCAGGTCGTAGGCGGGACTGCCGGAGTCGGCGAACTTCTTGGCCACGATCTTGTCGAGCTTGTACACCGGGTAGTCGCAGGCGATCTTCTCCGCGTCGGCGTCGCAGCCCGTCTTGTAGGCGGGCAGGTTCACCTTGACCAGCGGGACCTCGGACATGAACCACTGCGGCTCGTAGAAGTAGCCGATCACCCATTCCCTGTTCTTCTCCGCCTTGCGGAAGGTCTGGATGAGGGCCGTCTCGCTGCCCGCGTACACGACCTTGTAGTCCAGCTTCAGGTTCTTCACCAGCGCCCCGTCGTTGGTGACGAACGACGGGTCGCCGTCGAGGAGCTGGCCCTTGCCGCCGGACTCGGAGGTCTTGAAGTTCGCGGCGTACTTGTTCAGGTTCTTCCAGTCGGCGATGTCGGGGTGGGCCTTGGCCAGCCACGGCGGCACGTACCAGCCGATGAGGCCTTCGTTGCCGGTCGCGCCCGCGTCCACGGCGGTCTTCTGGCCGGCGATGTACTTCTTCTTCAGATCGTCGTGGCCCCAGTTCTCCACGACCGCGTCGACCTCGCCGGTCCCGAAGCCCTGCCAGGCGATCTCCTCCTTGAGGTCCTTCTTGACGACCTTGCAGCCCAGGTCGTTCTGCGCGACGTAGGCGATGACCGCCGCGTTGGCCTCGTAGCCCACCCACGGGTTCACCGCGAGATTGAACGTGCCGCACTTGCCCGCACCGCCCGAGCCGCCCGCCTCCGAGGACTCGTCACCGACCTTCGCGCCGCCGCAGGCGGTGAGGGTGAGGCCGAGAACCGCGATGCCAGCCGCGCCGACTCTCCATCGTCTTGCTTGCCTTGCCATGGTGACTTGCTCCTTCATGCGCTGGTTCGCCGCGCCGCGGCCTGGGTGATGCGGTCGAACATGACTCCGAGAAGGACGATGGCCAGCCCCGCGGCGAGCCCCTTCCCGAACAGTTGGCCCTGCGAGAAACCGGCCACGACGTCGTAGCCGAGCGCGCCCGCCCCCACCAGGCCGCCCACGACCACCATCGACAGCACGTAGATCAGACCCTGGTTCGTGGCGAGAGTCAGGGCGCCGCGCGCCATCGGCAGCTGGACCTTGGCGATGATCTGCCAGGTGCTGCACCCGGCGGAGGTGGCCGCCTCCACGGTCGTCGCGGGCACGTTGCGCACCCCGTCCGCGATGATCTTCATGGCGACGGGTGCCGCATAGACGACCGCCGCGACGATCGCCGTGAAACGGGTCGCGCCGAACAGCGCCAGGAACGGCACCAGATACACGAACGGCGGCATGACCTGCGCCGCGTCCAGACTCGGCCGCAGCATCCGGTCCACCACCCGGCTGCGGCCCATCCAGACGCCGAAGCCGATGCCGAGCAGCATCACGAGGATGGTGGCCACCACGGTCGAGGCAAGCGTCGTCATGCTGTCCGACCACATTCCGGTGGCCACCAGCAGCCCCACGCACACGGCCGTGGTGACACCGGCCCGGCGGCCGCCGAGGACCACACCGAGCGCGACGAGGACGGCGCCGACGAGCCACCAGGGAGAGTCCGTGAGCAGCGACTGGAACGGGTTGAGCAGCCCGTTGGTGATGACGTCGCGGACGGCGTTGGTGACGCCGGACAGGTTGTCCTGCACCCAGGTCGTCGTGGTGTCCGCCGCGCTCGCGATGGAGCTGCCGAGACCGCCCTCACCGGGGAACTCGGCCGCCCACACGTAGGTGTGCGACATGAAGACCAGGACGGCCGTCAGGACCGCACCTGCGCCGAGCAGCGGCCGCCGCCAGGCGAGGAACCGGTTCTTGGAGCGCCGGGCCTCCTCCTCCCGCGCGCTCGCCGCGGTCGTGACCCGGTCGAGGACGATCGCCATGACGACGATGGACAGACCCGCGTTGAACGCCGTGCCGACGTCGAGCGACTGAAGGGCCTGGACGACGGTCTTGCCGAGACCGGGCGCGTCGATGAGGGCCGCGATGGTCACCATGGCCAGCGCGGCCATGATGGTCTGGTTGACGCCCATCACCACGGTCCGCTTGGACATCGGCAGCAGCACCTTCAACAGGGTCTGCCGTCGGGTCGCCCCGAGCGAGTCGGCCGCCTCCACCGTCGTCTCCGGCACGGTCCGGATGGCGTGCGCGGTGATCCGGATCGCCGGCGGCGCCGCGTAGACCACCGTGGCGATGGTCGCGGAGGCTCCGCCGATGAGGAAGAACAGGGTCAGCGGGGCCAGGTAGACGAAGGTCGGCATCGTCTGCATGAAGTCCAGCAGGGGCGTGGCGATCCGGTTGACCCGGTCGGACAGCCCCGCCCACACACCCAGCGGGATCCCGAACAGCAGCGCCACCAGGACCGCGGAGACGGT
>NZ_JBIRUL010000072.1:0-1983 GCF_044335095.1 Streptomyces sp. NPDC020597
TGTCCGGTCCCGGGAGATGCTTGACACTTCGATCCCAGCTGATGGTTGACGGTGGCCGTGATCGGCTTTGCTGTGCACGTCGTTGCGGCGTGTGGCAGGAGGCCGGGATTGGCTCTGGTGGAGTTGTCGGTTGTCGAGCAGAGATACCGGGCTGTTCTGGCGGTGCTGGCGGGTGCGACGGTGACGGAGGTCGCCGCCCGGCTGGGTGTGTCGCGGCAGACGGTGAGCGGGTGGAAGTCGCGGTATGAGGCCGCGGGCCTGGCCGGGTTGGCGGACCGGTCGCGTAGGCCGGCGTCGTGTCCGCATCAGGCGTCTGCCGAGGTGGAGGCGGCCGTGTGCGAGCTGCGGCGTCAGCATCCGCGGTGGGGGCCGCGGCGGATCGCTCATGTCCTGGAGCGGTCCGGGGCGGTGAGCCCGGTGCCGTCGCGGATGACCGTGTATCGGATCCTGGTGCGTCACGGGCTGGTGGAGCCTGGGGTGCGGCGGCGGAAGCGGTCGGATTACAAGCGCTGGCAGCGGGACCGGCCGATGCAGCTGTGGCAGATGGACATCGTCGGCGGGGTGATGCTGGTCGACCCGGTCACCGGCGAGCTGACCGAGGCCAAGATCGTGACCGGTGTGGACGATCATTCTCGGTACTGCGTGATCGCGTCGGTGGTGGAGCGGGCGACCGGTCGGGCGGTGTGCTCGGCGTTCGCGCGGGCTCTGCAGATGTTCGGGGTGCCGGAAGAGGTGCTGACCGACAACGGCAAGCAGTTCACCGACCGGTTCGGGCAGGGCGGTGAGGTGCTGTTCGACCGGATCTGCCGGGAGAACGGGATCGCGCACCGGCTGACGCAGCCGGCGTCGCCGACCACGACGGGCAAGGTCGAGCGGTTCCATCAGACCCTGCGGCGCGAACTCCTCGACGACTGCGGAGCGTTCGAGAGCATCGGGGCGGCTCAGACGGCGCTGGATGCGTGGGTTCAGGAATACAACTCCGTGCGTCCGCATCAGGCGCTGGACATGGATTCTCCGGCGGACCGGTTCGCCCCTGTTCCTGAGCAGGAGCGGAGCGTGCTGGGGGTGCGGGTGCCCGGAGTGCTCGCGCTGGTGCCGCAGCAGCGGACGGCTTCCGTGATCCCGGATCCTGCCGATGTGGTGCCCGAGGGTCCTGCGGATCCGCCTGAGACGGTGCCGGTGCCGGTGGAGCACGGTGGGCCGGTGGAGTTCGAGCGGGTGGTCCCTGCGAGTGGGAACCTGCAGGTCGCGGGCAAGCAGTTCTGGCTCGGTCCGGCCCGCGCAGGGCTGACAGTGACGTTCTGGGCCGACACTGCGGTGATCCATCTGCTGATCGCAGGGACGCGGATCAAGAGCGTGCGTTCGCACCTGTCCGTCTCTGATCTTGCGGTGCTGGCGGCCCAGGGAGGTCGTGCGGCCGGACCGGTGCCGCTGCCGGCTGGTGATGCGACTGCGTTCGAGGTGGACCGGGTCGTGAACAACAGCGGGCTGGTGACGCTGGGCGGGCGTCAGGTGCTGGCGGCGGAGATCCTCGGTGGCCGTCAGGTGGGCATCCGGATCGATGACGAGACGCTGTCGTTCTTCGATCCGTCTTCGCGGGAGCTGTTGCGGGTGCGGCCCAACCCGCTCGACCCCGACGAGGTCCAGCGTCTGCGGGGCCTGCGGCCCGCGGGCCCGCCGCCCAGGCCGAGTGTGGAGCCGGTGCGCGTGCAGCGGCGGGTCAGCGCGGTGGGCACGGTCATGGTCTGCCGGCAGGTCGTCTCCCTCGGCCGCCCCTACGCAGGCCAGACCGTGACCGTGCACGTGGCGGAGTCGACGATCACGGTCGAGCTGGACGGCCAGGTCCGGGTCATCCGGCGCACGACCGACGTCCCGGTCCGTAATGTGAAAGCCAACAAGCCCCGTGAAGTCTTCGATGTTGTCTAGGCCCACCGTCAAGCATCATCTGGGATCAGAACGTCAGGCATCACCTGGGACCCGACA
>NZ_JBIRUL010000074.1:0-1650 GCF_044335095.1 Streptomyces sp. NPDC020597
TGAGCAGTGTGCATCGTGAAGTTGCTGGTCACGGGTCTGGTATGCGTAGGGTTCGGGATGCTCGGACTGGTCGCGGGCGGATGACTTCCGTGTAGATCGTCGGTCAGCGGGAGACTTCGCGGTTCGTCAGAACCAGCAGAGCCCTCACCAGGGCGGTCGCCCACTTCGGGTCGGTGCGAACCTTGCCGAGGACCCGCCAGTTCTTCAGGTGGGCGAAGCCGTGCTCGACCGGCGCCCGGACGGCGGCCAGCGCCTTGTTGGACAGTTTCTGCCCTCGGGTCAGGGGCCGGTTGCGGGCGGCCTTGTAGCCGGTGATCACAGCCGGATCGGCGTCCGGGCCGCTGTCGTCGAGGCCGACGAAGCCCAGGTCGGCGATGGCGCCGAGCCCGGCCGCCCGCAGTTTCGCGGTGAGCTGGTCGTGACGGCAGGCGGTGATCTCCGAGGATCGTCCGGGACGGGCCGCCGAGGTCCACAGCAGTCGGCCCCGGTCGTCGGTGAGCGCGATCACCAGCAGACCGTGGCATTTGTGCTTGCCGGAGTAGTTCTTCCGGTTCGCCGTGCCGGTGCGCCGCCGGGTCCGTATCAGGGTGCCGTCGAGCAGGACCACCCCGCCACCCGTTCGGGCGATCTTCTTGAGTGCGCGGTCCAGGCGTGGAGCGCGGGCGGCGAGCAGGCCGACGGTCTCGCGCACCCACCGGGTGATGGTGGTGCGGTGCACTCCGTTTCCGCCGGCGAGGTCGCCGGGCCGCTGGTCACAGCGCAGCACCGCCAGCACGATGGCGGCGATCTTCCCCGCGGGCAGGGCCCGCCACCGCGAACCGATCTTCTTCAAGTGGCCGCGTATCACGGTGGCGAGGTAGTTCAGGGTGGCGCTCGACAGCGGCAGGCGGGCGGTGTAGACAAGGCCGTCAGGGCCCTCGGCGGAACCGTTGTTTTTCTTCACACCAAACTCAACTGCCGCCGGGGGCCCGCTGGTTACGGTCCACCCGCGCGGTCACCGACGTGCGGTGAACCGTCCGTCGGGCCGTTTGTGCAGCCAGCCGCGGTCAGCGAGCTTGGTCATCTTCGCGCGCAAAGGTTCCAGCTTGCCGCGCACCGAGGCGTTCAGGCCCAGCCGCTCGCCGACCACCCTGACCTGCACCGGGCCGTCGGCCTCACGCACGATCGCCAGGATCCTGCGGTAGTCGCCGGGCAACGCGGCCTCGTCGGTCGCGTCGCTGCGGTGCGGGATGAGCAGGACCGCCCGCCCGGCCACCTGCGCCGCTGCCGGAGCGGCAGCCTCGGCATCGGCCTGGACCTGCTCGGCCAGGCGGTTCAACACCCGCTCCGCGATTGCCAGTTCGTCCCGCTCGACCTGGACTTCCTGAAGCTGCTTGGCCAGCTGCTCGGCGAGAGCGTCCAGCTCGCTCCGGCGAGCGGTGATCCACTGCCGCTCCTGCATCCCCGCACCCTCGCGATCCCGTAGCGTACCGACCTGCTGACGGATCGTAGGCGTGGATCGGTCGCAGGCGCAGCCGAACCCGGCATCACGCCGGAGCCGGACCCGCCCGATGATCTACACCATGGTCATCGGCTACCGACCAGCGTGAGTACTCGAGCCTTCACTCACACCAGACCCGTGACCTGCGCAATCACGATGCACGCAACTCA
>NZ_JBIRUL010000075.1:0-1600 GCF_044335095.1 Streptomyces sp. NPDC020597
CTGAGACCTGATGCCGAGCCGATTGTGGCGAAGTGGATGATCCTATGCTGTCGAGAAAAGCCTCTAGCGAGTTTCATGGCGGCCCGTACCCTAAACCGACTCAGGTGGTCAGGTAGAGAATACCGAGGCGTTCGGGTGAACTATGGTTAAGGAACTCGGCAAAATGCCCCCGTAACTTCGGGAGAAGGGGGGCCACGCTTGGTGATTGGATTTACTCCATGAGCTGGGGGTGGCCGCAGAGACCAGCGAGAAGCGACTGTTTACTAAAAACACAGGTCCGTGCGAAGCCGTAAGGCGATGTATACGGACTGACGCCTGCCCGGTGCTGGAACGTTAAGGGGACCGGTTAGTCACTCTTCGGGGTGGCGAAGCTGAGAACTTAAGCGCCAGTAAACGGCGGTGGTAACTATAACCATCCTAAGGTAGCGAAATTCCTTGTCGGGTAAGTTCCGACCTGCACGAATGGCGTAACGACTTCTCGACTGTCTCAACCATAGGCCCGGTGAAATTGCACTACGAGTAAAGATGCTCGTTTCGCGCAGCAGGACGGAAAGACCCCGGGACCTTTACTACAGTTTGATATTGGTGTTCGGTTCGGCTTGTGTAGGATAGCTGGGAGACTGTGAAGCTTGGACGCCAGTTCGAGTGGAGTCGTCGTTGAAATACCAGTCTGGTCGTGCTGGATGTCTAACCTGGGTCCGTGATCCGGATCAGGGACAGTGTCTGATGGGTAGTTTAACTGGGGCGGTTGCCTCCTAAAGAGTAACGGAGGCGCCCAAAGGTTCCCTCAGCCTGGTTGGCAATCAGGTGTTGAGTGTAAGTGCACAAGGGAGCTTGACTGTGAGACCGACGGGTCGAGCAGGGACGAAAGTCGGGACTAGTGATCCGGCGGTGGCTTGTGGAAGCGCCGTCGCTCAACGGATAAAAGGTACCCCGGGGATAACAGGCTGATCTTCCCCAAGAGTCCATATCGACGGGATGGTTTGGCACCTCGATGTCGGCTCGTCGCATCCTGGGGCTGGAGTCGGTCCCAAGGGTTGGGCTGTTCGCCCATTAAAGCGGTACGCGAGCTGGGTTTAGAACGTCGTGAGACAGTTCGGTCCCTATCCGCTGCGCGCGCAGGAATATTGAGAAGGGCTGTCCCTAGTACGAGAGGACCGGGACGGACGAACCTCTGGTGTGCCAGTTGTTCTGCCAAGGGCATGGCTGGTTGGCTACGTTCGGGAGGGATAACCGCTGAAAGCATCTAAGCGGGAAGCCTGCTTCGAGATGAGTATTCCCACCCACTTGATGGGGTAAGGCTCCCAGTAGACGACTGGGTTGATAGGCCGGATGTGGAAGCCCAGTAATGGGTGAAGCTGACTGGTACTAATAGGCCGAGGGCTTGTCCTCAGTTGCTCGCGTCCACTGTGTTGGTTCTGAAACCACGAACAGCCCCATGCCATGGTCACGGTGTGGTGCGGCTGAAACAGTTTCATAGTGTTTCGGTGGTCATAGCGTGAGGGAAACGCCCGGTTACATTCCGAACCCGGAAGCTAAGCCTCACAGCGCCGATGGTACTGCAGGGGGGACCCTGTGGGAGAGTAGGACACCGCCGAAC
>NZ_JBIRUL010000076.1:0-1370 GCF_044335095.1 Streptomyces sp. NPDC020597
CTCGTCGATCCGGTACGCCTTGCAGATCCGCAGGTACTCATCGGCGACCTCGGCCGGCAGCCGGTCGCCCAGGACCTCACGCATCGCGTCGTTGACGCTGAACTTGATCAGCGTGCCGTTCATGTCGAACGTCACGAACTTGGGCTTCACATCGAATCCCACAGGAGTCCTCCTGGTGCTTCAGCAGAGCAGACCGAGCTGCTATAGGGCGATTGTCGACCATTATTGTCGATTGTCGACCAAACACTCGCCGACTGTCAACGTCTTCACCCCACGGGCCGACGTCGGGCCGACGATCAAACGGCTCCGACGCGAGACGCCGACCTGTCCTGTGCGCCAGGGAGCTGCGTGCCCGGAAAGCCGAGTTGGCCGCCGATGCAAGATCGGCGGAGGTACAGTCGACAAAAGAATGGTCGACAACGATCGAGGGAGGCCTGCGGAGTGGATCACAAGTTCGAGTGGCAGGAGCAGCGGATGACGACGCCGGACGGCGTCTACCGCACACTGCGTGCTGCCATTCTCGACGGGACCGTACCTCCTGGGGGACAGCTCCGCGAGGCGCACATCGCCGCTGATCTCGGGATCAGCCGGTCCCCGCTGCGGGAGGCGCTGACCAAGCTCGAGGAGGAGGGGCTCGTCATGAAGATCCCCTACCGCGGGGCGTTCGTCGTGGAGGTGAGCGCTCGTGAGGTCGCCGAGATCGATTCGGTCCGGCTGCGCGTCGAGCCGTACGCCGCCGAGCTCTCGGCCGAGTCCCTGCGCGGTCCTCAGCGGCCCCAGTTGCTGCAAACCGTCGAGGACCTGCGCCAGGCGATGAAGAAGGACGACATCCCGGCCAGCATTGACGCCCACCTGCGATTCCACAGGCTCTTCTACGATCTCTCGGGGCACGGCGTCCTGCAGAGTCTCTGGAACGGCTGGGAAACCAAACTGCGCCTCCACCTCAGCGTCGATCACCGCACCTACAGCGACAACCCGCAGCAACTGGTCGTCGAGCACGAGAGGCTTGCCACGGTCGCCCTGGAAGGCGACACCAAGGCGTTCCGCCAGGAACTGGCCGCCCATTTCCCCGTGGGCCTGGGAGCCCATACGACAGACCCGGGGTAGAGCACGCCCGGGCAAAAGTGAGGCAGACGTCGGCTCCGGTGCGCTCGATGATCGAGCGTGCGCTCGCGGGCAGGGCCGCGGGTGCACAGGCCGGGGTTCGACATCGCGCTCGGCCGTGGGCCTCCCCCGGGACCACCCCCTCAGCGGCTGGGATCGACGGAGTGTCTAAGACGGTGTCCTATGTGGTGAGGCGGACCAGTCGCTTGTAGCAGCACAGGGTTGCAGCGAGGCCGAGAAAGGCCAGGTAGTTGCGGGACTGGCGC
>NZ_JBIRUL010000077.1:0-1298 GCF_044335095.1 Streptomyces sp. NPDC020597
CTTGAGCGTTCCGATCGTCGCGTCGGCCCTGGCCTTCGCGCTCGCTGCGTGTGGGGCGGGCGGCACGGCGGACAGCGCGCAGAACGCGGGGGCGAAGAGCACGGCGCAGGGCGGGGGTTCCGGCTCGTCGGCGGAGCACACCGATGACATCTCGGTGGGTGTGAAGCCGGATGCGAAGGCGGTGAAGCTGCTGCCGGCTGCGGTGAAGGCCAAGGGCACGATCGCGGTGGCCATGGACCTGGCCTATCCGCCCACCGCGTTCATGGCGTCGGACAACAAGACCCCGATCGGGTTCAACTCGGACTTCTCCCGGCTGATAGCCGCCAAGCTCGGGCTGAAGCTGCAGGTCAACAACATCAAGTTCGACACCATCATCACCGGCCTGCAGGCCGGCCGCTACGACTTCACCGCCTCCACCATGGGCGCCACGAAGGACCGGCTGAAGGTGCTCGACATGGTCGACTACTTCAAGGCCGGGACCGGGGTGTCCGTCCCCTTCGGCAACCCGCAGAAGCTGGGCACCCACACGCTGTGCGGGCACCGCGTCGGTGTCACGTCGGGCAGCACCGCGGAGCTGCAGTGGCTGCCCCAGCTGTCCCGGCAGGACTGTACGGACAAGGGCAAGCCGGCCGTCAAGGCGGTGACCCTGCCCAACGTGAACGACGCGCTGACCCAGCTGGTGTCCAAGCGGATCGACGCGGTGATGTACGACTTCACCGGCCTGCAGTGGGCGGCCACCCAGCAGCCGAAGACGTTCGAGGTGTTGAAGCCCCTGGTGGCCACCAAGGTCGTGGCGGTCGCGCTGAAGAAGGACTCGCCGCTGACGCCGGCGGTGCAGGCCGCGATCCAGTCGGTCATCGACGACCCCAAGTACGCCCAGGCGCTGGGCCGGTGGGGTTTCGACGACCTCGGGATCACGACCGCGGCCATGGCCGTCCCGCAGGACTGAGACGCCGATGGACGTGATCGACACGACGACGACCAGGAGCCGACCGGTGCCGCACCTGCCGGCCGAGGAGAAGAAGCGGATCACGCCGAAACGTCCGCGCGACTACGTCGCCTGGGCCGTCGCGATCGCGATCGTCGCAGGCCTGGTGTGGACCGCGGTGACGAACGAGAACTACCGCTGGCCGGTGGTGTTCAGCTACTTCACCACCGAGACCGTCCTCGACGGCCTGCTGGTCACGCTGATCCTGACCGCGGCGAGCATGGCCCTGGGCACGCTGCTGGGGCTGGTGCTGGCGGTGATGCGCATGTCGCCCCAGCGGCCCGTCTCCGGCCTCGCCCAGCTCTACATC
>NZ_JBIRUL010000078.1:0-1274 GCF_044335095.1 Streptomyces sp. NPDC020597
GACGAGTGCGGTGGTGGAGGAGTCGAGGCCGGGGACGTCGGCGCCTTCGGTGAGGGCGGGTTCGACGCGTTTGGCGAGGACCTTGCCGAGTTCCACGCCCCACTGGTCGAAGGAGTCGATGTTCCACACCGCGCCCTGGACGAACACCTTGTGCTCGTAGAGGGCGATGAGCTGGCCGAGGACGGACGGGGTCAGCGCGGTGGCGAGGATGGTGGTCGTGGGGTGGTCGCCGTGGAACGTCCTGTGCGCGACCAGCTCCTGCGGCACTCCTTCCGCGCGGACCTCCTCGGGGGTCTTGCCGAAGGCCAGCGCCTGGGTCTGGGCGAAGAAGTTCGCCATCAGCAGGTCGTGCTGGGCGGCGAGTTCGCCGCCGAGCCCGTCGACGGGCCGGGCGAAGCCGATGAAGTCCGCGGGGATCAGCTTCGTGCCCTGGTGGATCAACTGGTAGTAGGCGTGCTGCCCGTTGGTGCCGGGGGTGCCCCACACCACGGGGCCGGTCTGCCACTGCACGGGCCGACCCTGGCGGTCCACCGACTTGCCGTTGGACTCCATGTCCAGCTGCTGGAGGTAGGCGGCGAACTTCGACAGGTAGTGGCTGTAGGGCAGCACGGCGTGCGACTGGGCGTCGTGGAAGTTGCCGTACCACACGCCCAGCAGGCCCAGGATCAGCGGGGCGTTGGCCTCGGCGGGCGCGGTGCGGAAGTGCTCGTCGACGAGGTGGAAGCCGTCGAGCAGCTCGCGGAAGCGGTCCGGGCCGACGGCGATCATCAGCGACAGGCCGATCGCCGAGTCGAAGGAGTAGCGGCCGCCGACCCAGTCCCAGAACTCGAACATGTTGTCCGTGTCGATGCCGAAGCCGGCGACCTTCCCGGCGTTCGTCGACAGTGCCACGAAGTGCCTGGCGACCGCTTTCTCGTCGCCTCCCAGCCCGTCGAGGAGCCAGGAGCGGGCCGAGGTGGCGTTGGTGATCGTCTCGATGGTGGTGAACGTCTTCGACGCCACGATGAACAGCGTCTCGGCCGGGTCCAGGTCCCGCACCGCCTCGTGCAGGTCGGCGCCGTCCACGTTGGACACGAACCGGAACGTCAACTCGCGTGCGGTGTAGGGCCGCAGCGCCTCGTAGGCCATCGCCGGGCCCAGGTCGGAGCCGCCGATGCCGATGTTGACGACGTTGCGGATGCGGCGTCCGGTGTGCCCGGTCCACTCGCCTGAGCGCACCCGCCCGGCGAACGCGGCCATCCTGTCGAGCACGGCGTGCACCGCCGGGACGACGT
>NZ_JBIRUL010000079.1:0-1080 GCF_044335095.1 Streptomyces sp. NPDC020597
CCTAGGTGTTCTGTCCGGGGAGGTTGTGGACGGGTGAGCCAGGTCTCGGCTGAGGGATCTTGAATGAGTGAGGGCCTTCCGGTTCGGTGTGGATTGCGACGTCTACACCTGACCGAAAGGCCCTCGTGCCCCACCGTAATGCACCCCTGACCGAGACCGGACGGCTGCGCCTGGCCCGCTGCGTGGTCGAGGACGGCTGGCCCCTGCGTCGGGCCGCGGAACGCTTCCAGGTCTCACCGACCACCGCCCAGCGGTGGGCCGACCGCTACCGGCAGTCCGGCGAAGCCGGCATGAGCGACCGCTCCTCCCGTCCGCGCACCAGCCCGCACCGGACCCCGACCCGCACCGAACGCCGGATCATCAAGGTTCGCGTTCTGCGTCGCTGGGGACCGGCCCGCATCGCCCACCTGCTGCACCTGGTGCCCTCGACCGTGCACCGTGTGCTGACCCGCTACCGGCTGGCCCGCCTCACCCACCTGGACCGGGCAACGGGCCGTGTCATACGCCGCTACGAGCGCGACCGGCCCGGCGAACTCGTCCACGTCGACATCAAGAAGCTCGGCAACATCCCCGATGGCGGCGGCCATAAAGTCCTCGGCCGGCCCGCGGGCCGAAGGACACGATCCGGCGCCGGCTACAGCTACCTGCACACCGCCGTCGACGACCACTCCCGCCTCGCCTACAGCGAGATCCACGCGGATGAGAAGAAGGAGACCGCCACCGGCTTCTGGACCCGCGCCCAAACGTTCTTCGCCCAGGCCGGGGTCACCGTCGAGCGGGTGCTGACCGACAACGGCTCCTGCTACCGCTCACGGGACTGGCGAGATCTGCTGGCAGCGGCCGGGATCGCCCACAAGCGAACCCGGCCCTACCGGCCGCAGACCAACGGCAAGGTCGAACGCTTCAACCGCACCCTGCTGGACGAGTGGGCCTACGCCCGCCCCTACCGCTCCGAGCAGGAACGACGCGACGCCTTCTCCGACTGGCTGCACACCTACAATCACCACCGCGGACACACCGCGCTGAAGGGCCAACCACCCGCCAGCCGCGTCCCCAACCTCTCAGGGCAATACACCTAGG
>NZ_JBIRUL010000080.1:0-1070 GCF_044335095.1 Streptomyces sp. NPDC020597
CTGGTCGGCGTCTTGTTCGGCGGCGTCGGTGTGGGTGTGGGTGTGGGTGGTGCAGTCGACGAGGATCTTCATGACGTCGCCGCCGTTTTCGAGGGCTTGGAATGCGGCGGGTGCTTGGGTGAGGGGGACGATTTTGCTGATGAGGCGGTCGGCGGGGATGGTGCCGTCGGCGACGAGGGTGACGGCTTTCTCGAAGTCGGTGCGGTGGTAGAGGCGGGCTCCGAGGAGGGTGAGTTCGCGCCAGAAGAAGCGGTGGAGGTTGATCTTGCGGGGTTGGGGGTGGATGGCGACGAGGCAGAGGCGGCCGCGTGCGCCGAGGACGTCGACGGCGGTGTCCATGCCGGCGGGGGCGCCGGAGACTTCGAAGGCGATGTCGGCGCCGGCTTGTCCGGTCCATTCGTCGGTCAGGGTCTGGATGTCGTCGTCGGCGGGGTTCCAGGTGGTCAGTGCCAGTTCTTGGGCGAGTTTGCGGCGGTGGGCGCTGAGTTCGACGACGCGTACGTCGGCTCCGGCGGCGCGTGCGACGAGGGCGATGAGGATGCCGACGGGTCCGCCGCCGACGATGACGGTCTTCTCGCCGGGGCGTACTGCGGCGCGGCCGACGTCGTGGACGGCGACGGCGGTGGGTTCGACGAGGGCGGCGTGGTGGAGGGGGAGGGTGTGGGGCAGGCGGATCAGGGTGGTGGCGGGGACGGTCCAGCGTTGTTGCATGGCTCCGGGGGAGTCGATGCCGATGAAGTCGAGGTGTTGGCAGATGTGCTGGTGGCCGGCGTGGCAGGCGGGGCAGGTGTCGTCCCAGCGCAGGGGCATGACGGTGACGGCGTCGCCGGGTTGCCAGCCCTCGACGCCGGGGCCGGTGCGCAGGACGCGGCCGGACATCTCGTGGCCCAGGACGGCGGGTGTGGTGACCCGGGCGTCCATGTCGCCGTGGAAGATGTGCAGGTCGGTGCCGCAGATGCCGACGAAGGCGGGGGCCAGTTCCACCTCGCCGGGGCCCGGCGGGCAGGCCTCGACGGACGCGGTCTCCAGCGAACGGGCAGCGGTGTAACGAACGGCGAGAGTCGTCATCG
>NZ_JBIRUL010000081.1:0-1066 GCF_044335095.1 Streptomyces sp. NPDC020597
CACACCCTCGCCCAGATCGGCTTCCAGCAGTCCTACACGTACTTCACCTGGCGTACCACCAAGGACGAGCTGACCGAGTACCTCACCGAGCTGTCAGGGCAGGCCGCCTCGTACATGCGGCCCAACTTCTTCGCCAACACCCCCGACATCCTGCCCGCCCACCTCCAGCACGGCGGCCGGCCCGCCTTCGAGGCCCGCGCCGTCCTGGCCGCCACCCTCTCCCCCACCTGGGGCGTCTACAGCGGCTACGAACTCTGCGAGAACACCCCCCTGCGCGAGGGCGGCGAGGAATACCTCGACTCCGAGAAGTACCAGCTCACCCCCCGCGACTGGGAGAGCGCCGAACGCGAGGGCCGCACCATCGCCCCCCTCATCACCCGCCTCAACGACATCCGGCGGGCCAACCCCGCCCTGCACCGACTGCGCAACCTGCACTTCCACCACACCGACAAGGAATCGGTGATCGCCTACTCGAAGAGGAGCTCGGACAGCAGCGGATCGAACACGGTTCTGGTGGTCGTCAACCTCGACCCCCACCACACCCAGGAGGCCACGGTCTCGTTGGACATGCCGCAACTCGGCCTGGACTGGCACGAGTCGGTACCGGTGCGCGACGAGCTCACCGGCGAGACCTACCACTGGGGCAGGGCCAACTACGTGCGCCTCGAACCGGGCATCCGGCCCGCGCACGTATGCACCGTCCTGCGACCGTCCTACCCGCAGAGCGGAGGGTCACCCACATCATGATCGTCAACGAGCCCGTTCCGGACACCTTCGAGGACACGCCCGCCAAGGACCGCGACCCCGAGTGGTTCAAACGCGCCGTGTTCTACGAAGTCCTCGTCCGCTCCTTCCAGGACAGCAACGGCGACGGCATCGGCGACCTCAAAGGCATCACCGCCAAACTCGACTACCTGCAATGGCTCGGAGTCGACTGCCTCTGGCTCCCCCCCTTCTTCAAATCACCACTCCGCGACGGCGGATACGACGTCTCCGACTACACCGCCGTCCTGCCCGAGTTCGGCGACCTCGCCGACTTCGTCGAATTCGTCGACGCCGCCCACCA